>NZ_CP034086.1:3300183-3642720 GCF_003855495.1 Methylocystis rosea
TCGCAAACTGGGCGTCGGTCAGCCAAAAACGGTCGGGAATCATTGCTTCCTTTCGGAAGCTGTCGATGTCGCACCCAAGCCAACAACTTTATGGGTCCGAGCCCTAGCGCGCAAATATTCGGTTTCCGAGCGACGCTCTACAATTGGAAAGCCAAGTTTGGCGAGATGGACGTCTCCGAAGCCAAGCTTTTGAAGGCGCTCGAGGAAGAGAACGCGCGGCTGAAGAAGCTTCTGGCGGACCAGATGCTCGACGCAGCGGCACTCCGGGAGCTTCTGGCAAAAAATGGTAGGGCCCGCCGCCAAGCGCGAAGCCGTCGCGCACCTTCGGGCCGTCATGGGGCCTTTCGTCGGGCCTGCAGCATCGTCGCCTCGACCGCACGACGGTTTCGCTATGCGCCAAAGCGGCCGCCGGATAAGGAACTGCGTGTAATATTTCGGGATTTAGCCAACGCGCGCCTCCGCTTTGGCTATAGGAGGCTAATCGTCTTGCTGCGTCAGGAAGGCGAGCGTTCCGGCAAGAACCGCATCTATCGGCTCTATCGCGAGCAAGGGCTCACGGTGTGCAAGCGCCGAGCCCTCCGCCGCGCTATCAGAAACACGGGCGCCGATCCTGATAGAGCCAAGGCCGGACGCACGCTGTTCGCTGGACTTCGTGCATGACCAGTTCGCTTGTGTCCGGCGGGTCCGCATCCTCAACATGGTCGACGACGTGATAGAGCGCTTCGTTCGCTTCATCAGCGTAGCCACATGCCGGAGGCCGACGACGCCCTGGCGCATCGCGTGTCGATCACGATGGAGGCGGAGTTTTGCGAAGCGGTGAATGGAGCGTTGGCGAGCATGGCAAGCCCGAGATCTTCAACACGGACACATTCCGACATAAACGGAATGCCAGAGGGCACCCACCAGCGATTCGGCTATGCGATCAAAAGGTGTATGAGTTGACGTCGTGGAGCTCTGGGAGAGCGCGGGGCGAATGTAAGCGGAGTGGCATCGGAAGCGAGCGACCGATCACGCAATTGTAGCCACTTGATCGAAGAGCCGCACCGCTATTCCCTGGGCTCGGGTTCAGGTCATGCGTTGCGGCTCGCGGACAAGGGATCGTTGAGTTGGGGCTGGCTGGGAGCCCATCCAACATTGCCGGAGAGGAGGGATAAATATTGCGCCTCTTCGGCCGGCTCGCGCGATTCGATCGTCGCGCTGCATGCGCAAGATCCTTCTGAATCACGACGACGAAGCCAAGGAAGGTCGCTGCGGACAGCCCGCCGATGACTACTTCGAGCACCGCGAAGCCATAGGCCTGCGTCGCGGTTACGCCGGGCCCGAGCCAGGCTGCGACGAGCGCCCATGCGGCGACGAGCAGGCGGAATTCCGTCGCTCCCATGCCGCCATATGAGAGGCGATGCACCCGCTCCGTCACAACTCTCAGATAGGTGTAGGAGCTCATCAGAATATAGAGAGAGAGCCCAGCAGAGACGAGCCGACCGTGAATTAGGACGAGACGCCGAGACCGACGACGATCAGAGTCTGAGCGATAAAATCGGACGAATGGTCGATGAAATAGCCGTAGTGCGGTCGCTCAATTGCTCGATAGCGCGCCAGCGTGCCGTCGAGCGAATCGCCGAACCAGTTGGGAAACAACCCTCCGACGACGGGACGAGAAATCTGTCGGACCAGCGACAGCCGATAAAGCCCAGGAGAGTCAGTCCCGCGCCGCACAATCCTATCGCGGTCAGATGATCTGGTGTCGTCCAGTGCGGCAAACGCCTCACCAGGGCCAACAGGGCGGCGCAGCGATGATCCCATCGTTGTCGGGCTCATAGCCACAACGTCTTGGAAGCTGTGTTCTGCTTACCGAATGCTTACCGAGAGTGATTGACCAATGCACAACAGAAAAAAACGTGACATAACTAATTGAAAGATATGGTACCGCCACCCCGGCTCGAACGGGGGACCCCCAGATCCACAATCTGGTGCTCTAACCAACTGAGCTATGGCGGCGTTTAGCGGCGCGAACCTAAAAGCAAGCGTTCGCGATTGCAAGCCTTCGCAAGGGCGGATCGGGGCGCCGTCAAGCGTCGCCGGGCGCGCCGCTCGGGCCGGCGAGCGCGCGTTCGCCGAGTCTGATAAGCGCGTCGCGCAGGCCTTCCTCGGCGACGCCCTCGGCCGCCGCGATGGCGCGCGCGCGCGCCGCCGCGTCGGGCTTGGACGCGCGGCCAAGGCTCGGCCGAGACGCAGCTGCGGGGTGTATCGCTTCCTGTCGTAGCGCGATCCGCGCGACGCAGCGCCAGCCGAGATGGGCATTGACCCGATCGATAATGGTCGGGGCGAGATGCTGCGCCTCAAGCCCGAAGCCGGGGTCCACGCGCAGCACGAGAGTCGCCGGCTCTCGCGGCGTCTTTTCGCGGCGTTTGCCCGGCGACGGGTCGGCCGGCTTCGCCCGCCGCTGCGGCGGCCACTGCAGCGAGGCGGGCGCGCAGATACGCGCGATTCGCGCCCCGACGATCTCACGCCAGCACAAGAGCAGCGAAGCTTCTCCGAAGCCGCGCGCGGCGATGAGCGGGTCGAGTTCGCGCGCAACGTAATCCGCGAGCGAGCGCGCTTTGAAGCCTTTGGCGCGCATGGGGACGCTCATTGGACTTGCGGCGACGCCGCCCTCCTTGCCGGGGCGAGGCTTCGCCCTCTATCAATCGCTCTCATGATAAAGCCTCGCGCGAGATCGACCAAACCGGGCGCGGCGCTGCTCGCCTGGTACGACGTCCATCGGCGCGACCTGCCCTGGCGCGCGCGGGCCGGCGAAGCGCCGGACCCCTATCGGATTTGGCTTTCCGAAATCATGTTGCAGCAGACGACCGTCGCGACGGTGAAGGAGCGCTATGCGGCCTTCCTGTCGCGCTGGCCGGCGATCGATGATCTGGCGCGCGCGCCGCTCGATGACGTTCTCGCGCAATGGGCGGGGCTCGGCTATTACGCCCGGGCACGCAATCTGCACGCCTGCGCCCGCGCGGTCGTGGATTCCGCCCGCGGATTTCCGCGCGAGGAAGCGGCGCTGCGCCGGCTTCCCGGAATAGGTCCCTATACGGCGGCGGCGATCGCCGCCATCGCTTTCGATCAGCCCTGCGTCGCCGTCGACGGCAATGTCGAGCGCGTCGTCGCGCGTCTGCACGCGATCGAGACGCCGCCGCGCAAGATTGCGCCGCTCGTTCGCGAAAAGGCCGCGGCGCTCATGAACCCCGCGCGCCCCGGCGATTCCGTTCAGGCGCTGATGGAGCTCGGCGCGCTTGTTTGCGCGCCGCGTACGCCGGACTGCCCTGCCTGTCCGCTGTCGTCTTTCTGCGCCGCGCGGCGTCTCGGCGCGCAGAGCGACTACCCAGCGCGCGAGCTCAAGCGGCCGAAGCCCAGACGCCGCGGCGCGATCTTTATCCTGCGGCGCGGCGACGAGGCGTTGCTCCTGCGCCGGCCCCTGCGGGGGCTCTTTGGCGGCATGAACGCCTTTCCTTCGACGCCTTTGACGCAGGACATCGCCGCCGCGGAATTCTCGGGTTTCGCGCCCTGCGCGGCGCGGTGGCGCGCGCTCGAAGAGCCGGTGACGCATGTGTTCACCCATTTCGCCCTGGAGGCGACAGTATTCGTTGCGCAAACGCGCGCCAAAGCGGCGCCTTCAGATTGCCGCTGGGCGGCGCGCGCCAATCTCGGTAAAGAAGGATTGCCCACCCTCATGCGCAAGGCCGCCGCTCGCGCCGGACTTCTCGACGCATGAGGCTGCGAGGCTGGAGGGAGCGATGGCGCGACGCGCAGGCGGCTATCAGGTCGAAGTGACGGAGGGCGCGATTCGCGTGCGCCGCGCCGGGAAAACGCTCACCATCCCCGCCGCGCCGCCGGACGGCGAATCTGAAGAAGACGCCGATTTCATCGTGCGTCTCGACGACCTCGAACATTGGGACGCGCCCGATGATGAAACGCCGATCGGCATCGAGGAGCTGCAGAAAATTCTCGACGCGGTCGAAAAGCAGCTCGAAAAGCACGGTTTGAGCGCGGATTTCGAATAGCGCGCCGTCTCCAACTTGTCAGACCGCCCAGCCGAGGGAACGCTCGACGGCCTTTTCCCAGGATGCGATCAGGCGCGCGCGCTCCTGCGGTCTCATATGGGGCGTAAAGCGACGCGATTGTCGCGTGTGCGTGGCGATGTCATCCAGGCTTTTGTAAACGCCGACGGCGAGGCCCGCCGCATAGGCGGCGCCGACCGCCGTCAACTCCAGCTGGCTGGGGCGGACGACCGGCGCGTCGATGACGTCGGCCTGAAACTGCATCAACAAATCGCTCCCCGCCATGCCGCCATCGACCTTGAGCGCGCTGATCTCAACGCCCGCGTCGGCGATCATCGCCGCCAGGACTTCGCGGGTCTGAAACGCCGCGGCTTCGAGCGCCGCGCGGGCGATATGGCCCTTGTTGGAGAAACGCGTCAGCCCGGCGATGATCCCGCGGGCGTCGCCACGCCATCGTGGCGCGAAAAGTCCAGAGAAGGCCGGCACGAAATAGACGTCGCCATTGTCCGGCACGCTCCTCGCCAGCGCTTCGATCTCGCGGCTCTCTTTGATGATCCCGAGATTGTCGCGTAGCCACTGCACCAGAGCGCCGGCGATCGCGATCGAGCCTTCCAGCGCGTAACAGGGTTTTGCGTCGCCAAGCTGATAGGCGAGCGTCGTCAGCAGGCCCTTGGTCGATATGCGCGAGGTCTCCCCGACGTTCATCAGCAGAAAACAGCCGGTGCCATAAGTGTTCTTGGCGTCGCCAACATTGACGCAGGCTTGCCCGAGCAGCGCGGCCTGCTGGTCTCCAAGCGCGCCGGCGAGCGGAACGCCGGCGAGCGCGCCGACGCATTCCCCATAGACTTCGCTCGACGAGCATATTTTCGGCAGGCATGCCGCGGGAATGTCGAAGATCCGCAGCAGCTCATCGTCCCATTGCAGTGTTTCGAGATTCATCAGCTGCGTGCGCGAGGCGTTGGTCGCGTCGATGACATGACGGCCGCCGCCGGGGCCGCCGGTCAGATTCCAGATGATCCAGGAATCGATCGTGCCGAACAGCGCCGCGCCCCGCGCCGCTCTTTCGCGGGCGCCGGGGATTTCGTCGAGAAGCCAGCCGAGCTTGAGCGCGGAAAAATAGGTCGCGAGCGGCAGTCCCGTCTTTGCGCGGACAAGATCGCCCAGACCTTGCGCCGCGATCCGGTCGACGGCGGCCTGCGTGCGCGTATCCATCCAGACGATCGCGTGATGAAGCGGCGCGCCGGTCGCCGCATCCCACAAGACCGTCGTCTCGCGCTGATTGGTGACGCCGACGGCCGAGAGGTCGCTGGCCGAGAGGTTGGCCTCGGCCAGCGCCGCTTGGATCACGCTCTGCGCATTGCGCCAAATCTCGGCCGCGTCATGTTCGACCCAGCCGGGGCGGGGATAGATTTGCCGGTGCTCGCGCTGCGCCTTAGCGACGATCCCGCCGACCTTGTCCATCAAGACAAAGCGGGTGCTCGTCGTGCCCTGATCGAGGGCGCCCAGGAGTTTGGACATTCATAACCCTCTGATGAACGGAAGTTTCAGCCTCGGTTCAGCGCATTCGCCGTAATTGGAAAACGGTTCCATCATTTCTCAAAAGGAGGATGCTCCATGAGATCGGCAGCCGTCAAAACCCTATCGGCGCCAGTCAAGCCGGCCTTCGCCGCGCTTCTCTTCGTTCTCGCTTCGAACGCATTCGCGCCAGAGGCTTCCGCGCTGCCGGGGATTGATCGCGCGCCCGCGGCTCAGCTCCGCCCCGGCGTCGAGAAGGCGCGCTGGGTGTGCGGACCCTACCGGTGCTGGTGGCAGCCTGGCTATGGCTGGGGCGGCGGCTACGGCTGGGGTGGTCCCCGCTGGGGCGGCGGCTATGGTTGGCGACGCCCAGGCTGGGGTGGACCAGGCTGGGGCGGACCGGGATGGGGTGGACCAGGGTGGGGCGGACGCGGCGGCTGGGGCGGCGGCGGCTGGGGACACCGTCACTGGTAGGAAAGATTTAACCCCAAGAAGCCCCGAGATCAGGAGCCGCGGACGTCGTTCGCGGCTCGTTTTTTTACACTTGCCGCGAGACCAATCCGTTCGAGATGTATTTGATAAACCGGCATGGTCCTTGCCAATCAGAGGTCATCGGCGCGGGTCTGTCCGAAAGGCGACACGCGAGAGTTGGCAAACGGAAGGAGATGTTGTAACCTACTGATACGAAAGGTAGTTTGCAATCTTTCCAAAGAAGGGAAATTTGCAACCTTTCCAGAAAGTAGTTTGCAACCTTTCCAAACTAGGCTAAGTAATGATCGTCTGTTCGTGCAACGTCCTGTCGGACCGCGATGTGCGCGATACGCTTGGGCCACGCGGTGACCGGCCTTCGGTTTCAGCTGTGTTCCGGCATATGGGCTGCGAGGCGAAATGCGGGCGCTGCGTGCGCAGCATTGTCGCCATCGTCGACCAGCACGCCGCGAGAGGATTGGATGAGTGCTCGGGGAGCGGCGATTGTGAAGGCTGTCGCGCCGACGAATTGGCGGCGTAAGTCTATTTTCATGGAAAGGATGCGGACATGCGCGGTGACGCGAAGGTCATCGACTATCTCAATCGCGGGTTGCGCGCAGAATTGACCGCGGTCAATCAATACTGGCTGCACTACCGCATATTCCACAATTGGGGTTTTCTCGAACTCGCCAAGAAATGGCGGGAAGAGTCGATCGAGGAGATGCGTCACGCGGATCATTTCGCCGAGCGTATCCTCTTCCTTGAGGGCTTCCCGAATATGCAGGTGCTCGATCCGCTGCGCATCGGCCAATCCGTCGAGGAGATCGTTAAGGCGGACCTCGAGACCGAGTTCGCCGCCCGCGAGCTGTATCTCGAAGCCGCGGCCTATTGTCTCTCGATCAATGATCGCGTTTCCGAGCAGCTTTTCGAAGGCGTGGTGAAGAGCGAGGAAAAGCACATCGACTTCCTCGAGACGCAGCTTGAGTTGATCAAGCAGCTCGGCGTCCAGCTTTACTCGCAAAAGCACGTCGGCGAGTTGCACTCCTCCTGACCGAGGGACACGCCATCCACCGCCGCAGAACGCTTCGCGCGTCCGCGGCGGCGGGTCATTCCATCACCGCCGCCTTCAGAATGCACACCATCGTCGCCTGCGCCGGCGTTTTGCCGAGGTTGCGGATAATGTGCGGCCGGTCGCAGCGATAGCGCAGGGTTTCCCCAGCCTTCACGCTGGACTTCGCTCCGGCGACCTCGACCTCAAGCTCGCCGTCGCGCACGGACAGGCTCTCGACCGAGCCGCGCTGATGCGCCTCGGATTCCAATACGCCTCCAGGCGCGGCGGCGAATTCATAGCACTGCAGCCACTCGACCGTCTTGATCCAGCCGATGATCTCGAGCCGGCATTTGCCGTCGTCGGAGACCAGGATGGGCGTGTCCGCTTTGCTGGTTTTCTCGAGGAAGGGTCCGTCTTCCGTCGTCTGCAATACCCGCTCGATCGAGACGTCGAGCGCCTGCGCGAGACGCCAGATGGTGGCGAGCGTGGGATTGGTTTCATTGCGCTCGATCTGGCTGATGATCGACTTGGCGACTCCAGATTGCGAAGAGAGTTCGGAAAGCGACAAATTATAGGCTTTCCGCAGCCGCTGCACGGTCGCGCCGAGCTGTCCAGAAAGCGCCAGCGCGCCCGCCTGCAACATTTTTTGCTTGTCCTGACCTTCGACGCCCATGATCTCCAGCGCTTCAGCTGCGCCCGTAGGTTTCAGAATCGATCGGCAAGATAGCCGACTGCGTTCGAAATATCGAACAGCGAACCCCCGCGCTTGCGCCTGCTCGAGCCGAGACGGCCATGTCATCTGGCTGTGATGCGAATCTGGTCAATCAGGCCAAGCGGCGAAGGCGAGAGGCGGACAGCTCATGCTCGACAGAAACGCCAGGGTGAATGTCTCCCAAGCGGTGCGCTCCAACACAGCGCAGATGTCGGATCCGGCAAGTGAATATGCAGTGAAGCGCTATCGGACGCTGTTTTTGTCCGATCTGCATCTGGGCGCACGCGGCGCCCAGGCTGAACTGCTGGTCGATTTCCTCAAACATAACGACGCCGACACGTTCTATCTTGTCGGCGACATCGTCGACGGCTGGCGGCTGAAAAACGGCTGGTATTGGCCGCAGGCGCATAACGACGTGATTCAAAAGCTGTTGCGCAAGGCTCGTAAGGGCGCGCATGTCATCTACGTGCCGGGCAATCACGACGAATTCGCCCGCGAATACACCGGCCTCAACTTCGGCGGCGTCGATGTCGTCGACCACGCGCTGCATGAAACCGCCGACGGCAAGACCATGCTGGTCATCCACGGCGATCAGTTCGACATCGTCGTGCGCAACGCCCGCTGGCTCGCCTTCTTCGGCGACTGGGCCTATGATTTTGCGATCGTCGTCAACACCTGGTTCAACCGTGCGCGCCGCATGTTCGGCGTCGGCTATTGGTCGCTTTCCGCCTGGGCGAAGCTGAAGGTCAAGAACGCCGTCAATTTCATCGGCGATTTCGAGAACGCCCTCGCGTCCGAGGCGGCCCGCCGCAACGTTGACGGCGTGATCTGCGGACATATCCATCACGCGACGATCAAGACGATCAGCGGCAAGCTCTACGTCAATACCGGAGACTTTGTCGAAAGCTGCACCGCGATCGCCGAACATGACGATGGCGCATTTGAGATTTTGCGGTGGCACAAGACGGCGGCTGAACGCGAGGCGGCCGACGCGGCCGAGCGCGCCAGGGCCTTGCCCGAGAGAGCGGCGGCGGCTTGATGCGAATATTGGTTGCGACGGACGCCTGGCGTCCGCAGGTCAATGGCGTCGTCCGATCGCTGGAGACCATGGCGCAGTCGGCGCGCGCGCTGGGCGCCGAGATCGACTTTTTGACCCCGCGCGACTTCAATTCGCTGCCCATGCCGACCTATCCGGAGATCGCGCTGGCGCTCGCTTCGCCGCGCGCCGTTCGCCGGCGGCTCGAAAATGGTTATGACCACGTCCATATTGCGACGGAAGGGCCGATCGGCCTTGTGACCCGCGCCGTCCTCTTGCGGGCGCGCCGCTCTTTCACCACGAGCTTCCACACGCGCTTCCCCGAATATATCCAGGCGCGTTTTGGGCTTCCCGTCGGGGTCGCTTATGCGGCGTTGCGCCGCTTCCATAACGCCGGCGCCGGCGTGATGGTGTCGACGCCAAGCCTGTCGCGCGAATTGTCGGAGCGGGGATTTCGGCGGGTCCTGCGCTGGTCGCGCGGCGTGGACCACGCGTTGTTTACCCCCGATGCGGCGACGCCGCTTCCCTATGAGCGGCCGATTTTCCTTTACGCCGGGCGCCTCGCCGTCGAGAAAAACATCGAGGCGTTTTTGTCGCTCGATCTGCCGGGCACGAAGCTTGTCGCCGGCGACGGACCGGCGCGCGCGGGGCTCGAAGCCAAATTTCCGCAGGCGAAATTCCTCGGCGTCAAAACGAGCGCCGAACTTGCGGCGCTCTACGCGGCATCTGACGTCTTTGTTTTTCCGAGCCGCACCGACACGTTCGGCATCGTGCTGCTCGAAGCCATGGCCTGCGGCCTGCCGGTCGCAGCCTATCCGGTCACGGGACCGCTCGACGTCATCGGGGCGAGCGGCGCGGGCGCGCTGAACGAGGATCTAGGGACGGCCGCGCTGGCGGCGCTCGACATCAGCAGGGAGGCGGCGCGCGCGCATGCGCTGACCTTCACCTGGGAGAATTGCGCGCGACAGTTCCTCGACAATATCGCTTATGCGCGCGGCGCGGCCGCGCTCGGCGGCGTCGGCCTTGAGGCGTTGCGCGAAACGAGCCAGGCGTCCGCCGAGGACCGTCGATCGGTGAAAAAGCGGCAGCCCGTCCAACCCTGACCCTCGTCATTTTTGCGCTTGCAACTCGCTGCTGGAGACAAGAGAGCGAAGCCGCTATGGTCGCGCCGCCGCAATCCCGCGCGGCGCCGGAGCGTCTTCTTGAGCCTTTCGCCTGAAGAAATCGAACGCTACGCGAGGCATCTCGTGCTGCGCGACATCGGCGGGCCGGGGCAGAGCAAGCTCAAGGATGCGCGTGTTCTCGTCGTCGGCGCTGGCGGCCTCGGCGCGCCGCTGCTGCAATATCTCGCCGCGGCCGGCGTCGGCGCGCTCGGCGTCGTCGACGACGACGCGGTTTCGCTGTCCAACTTGCAGCGCCAGGTGATCCACGCGACGCAGGACGTCGGCCGGCCCAAGGTCGAAAGCGCGCGGGACGCTATCGCGCGCCTCAATCCGCATGTCCTCGTCGAGCCGCATGCGCTGCGACTCGATGAGATGAACGCCCGGACGCTGATCGGGCGCTACGATGTCGTGGCCGACGGTTCGGACAATTTCGCGACGCGCTATCTCGTCTCGGACGCCTGCTATTACGAAAGAAAGCCGCTCGTGACGGCCGCGCTCGGCGGCTTCGACGCGTCGCTGACGACGCTGCGGCCCTTCGACCGCGGTCCCGACGGCGGCCCTAACCCGACCTATCGCTGCCTCTTTCCGGGCCCCCCGCAGGCGGGGGAAATCCCCACCTGCGAAGAAGCCGGCGTTCTCGGCGCGCTGGCCGGAATCGTCGGCGCCATGATGGCGCTCGAAGTCGTTCGCGAGATCGTCGGCTTCGGCGAGGGGCTGGTCGGCCGTCTGCTGCTCATCGACGCGCGCGGCATGCGTTTCGAGACCATCCGCTACGCTTTTGACCCGGAAAATCCGCTGAGCGGCGCTAAAGCGCCGCGATGATGGCGATCTCAACCTTGTAGGCCGGCGCCACGAGCTTCGCTTCGACGGTGGCGCGCGCAGGCGGATTGGCCTTGTCGACCCATTCGTCCCAAACGTCGTTCATCTCCGCAAAGGTCGCGATGTCGGCAAGGTAAATCGTCGCCGACAGGATATTGGCCTTGGCGCTGCCGGCTTCGGCGAGGAGCGCGTCGATCTGCGCGAGGATTTCGCGAGTCTGATCGGCGACTGATCCGCCCTTGGTCTTGTCGGCCACCTGGCCGGCCGTGTAGACGGCGTTGCCGCGAATGACGGCCTGGCTCATACGCGGCCCCGCGCCGATCCTTTTTATGTTGCTCATCTCGCCTCCATGCGTGCCGCGCCGGTCTAGGCGAAGCGCGTGTCGCGGGCAAGCGGTTTAGATCAGGGTCATTCGGTTCGTTGCATGTCCGCGCAGAAACCGCTCTGTAATCGGTTCGTTGCGGAAAAAAGCTCGAAGCGCGAGTTAGGAGAAGAATTTGCCGCGCAAGAACCGCTCGCCAATGAGACCGAGCGTCAGGCTGATGCCGCCGACCCACAGAACCATGGACTTGTTGATGAGCTCGATATCGTAGCTTGTATAATAAGCCGAGCGCAGCCATTCAACCAGATGCAGTAGAGGGTTATATGCCATGTATTCCCGAACGCTTGCTGGCATCGCAGTCGGCGGCAGAAAGACGCCCGAGATCATGTAAAGGCCAATCATGACGAGGATGAAGAAAAGCAGAAAAAAATTCCCAACGAGCGCGCACATGACGACGTTGAAAAATCCTAGACCGATGCCGAGAAACACGGCGGCGCCAATCGCTTTGGCGGTGTCTACAGGCAAGATGTCAATATCGAACAAGCTGACGACAAACACGAATAGCGCAAGCACGATGAGAGCGTTGAGCGTTTCCAGGATGCAACGACTGAAAATGAGATGGAGCGGCTGGATGACTGGGATGTTCAACAATTGGCGATTCTGCGGAATGGCCATCGCCAACAGACGTGCAGGATAAAGACATAATATATAAGGCACGACGCCAGTTCCGACGAACGTCGCTGGGCTGTCGCCAACAGGGGCGATGCTGGTCTTCAGCAGGTGAGCAGACATGATAACGCCAATATGCGAAAGCGGCCAGGCGATTGCGATCAAATAGCCGATATGACTGTATCCATAGCGTGAGCGCATGTCCTGGATCAGAACAGCGCCAATGATGCGGCGAAACTCCGCGAGCTAGCCGCCGACCCTCGTATAGTAACCCCGTCCGAGCGATTCAAAGGCTAGGCTCAACTTTTTACTCCAACGTGCGCACGAATTACGAAATCGCAGAGGAGCGAGGCGGAATGATGAAGCCGATGCTGAGCTGCGCCGCACTGACTAGACCCCCAACATCCCGTTCGCCTCAAGATAAGCGACGATCTGATCGGCGATGGCTTCGGCCGAGCGCTCGGCTGAACTCAGCTGCAGTTCGGGAAACTCAGGCGCTTCATAGGGCTGATCGACGCCGGTAAAATTCTTGATCTCGCCGGCGAGCGCGCGCTTATACAATCCCTTGGGATCACGCTCCTTGCACACATCGAGAGGCGCGTCGATGAAGATCTCGATGAATTCCTGTTCGCCGACCAGCGTTCGCACCATCCGCCGCTCAGCGCGGAAGGGGGAAATGAAGGCGCAAAGCACGATCAAGCCCGCGTCGACCATCAGTTTCGCGACTTCTCCGACACGACGGATGTTTTCGACGCGGTCGGCTTCGGTAAAGCCGAGGTCCTTGTTGAGGCCGTGCCGCACATTGTCGCCGTCGAGCATCAGCGTATGGGCGTGACGTTCGACAAGCTTTGATTCGACGAGATTGGCGATCGTCGATTTTCCCGCGCCGGAAAGTCCCGTAAACCAAAGGACCGCGGGCGTCTGATGTTTGAGACGCGCGCGCGTCGCCTTGGAGACGGATTGCTCCTGAAGATGAATGTTTGTCGCGCGTCGCAGAGGGAAGGCGATGATTCCTGCGGCTGCGGTCGCATTGCTGAAGCGGTCGATCAGGATAAAGGCGCCCGTCGTGCGGTTTTCATCGTAAGAGTCAAAGGCGACGGGGGCGGCGGTCGCGACGTTGCAAAAGCCGATCTCATTGAGGCTCAGCGTTTTGGCGGCGCTCTTTGCGCCAGTATCAACGTCGAGTTTGTGCTTGATGTCTGTCACGCTCGCGGCAAGAGACCGGCCGTTGATCTTCATCAAATATGAACGGCCAGGCAGAAGGCTGTCGTCGCTCATCCAAATGAGATGCGCGGCGAATTGGTCGGCGACGTTCGGGCGCGTGGTCGGATGGCAGAGAACGTCGCCGCGAGACGCGTCGATTTCGTCGGCGAAGGTCACCATGACCGAGTCCGGCGCAGCGGCGCTGAACAGGTCCCCGCCCATGGCGACGATACGCGCGATTGTGGTTTTCCGTCCGGAGGCGGCCGCCACGATTTCATCGCCGACCTGGAGGCGCCCGGAAGCGATGGCGCCGGCGAAGCCGCGGAAGGCGTCGCTTCGGCGATTGACCCATTGCACCGGCAGCCGCAGCGGCGCTTCGCCGCCATCAGTCTCGACGTCGGCGTTTTCGAGATAGGTCAAGAGACTGGGGCCGTCACGCCAGGGCATATTCGCCGAGTCGGCGACGACATTGTCCCCGTGGCGGGCGGAGATGGGGATTGCTTCGACGGAGCGAAAGGCGAGCGATGCGGCGACGCTTTCAAATTCGCCGACAATTCTTTCAAACACGGCTTCGTCGTAATCGACAAGATCCATTTTGTTGACGGCCAGCACGATGTGCCGAACGCCAAGGAGAGAGGCGATCGTCGCATGTCGCCGCGTCTGAGTCAGCAGACCCTTGCGCGCGTCGACGAGCAGTATGGCTATCTCGGCGTGTGACGCTCCCGTCGCCATGTTGCGCGTATATTGCTCATGACCGGGCGCGTCGGCCAAAATGAACGAACGCGCCGGGGTGGAGAAATAGCGGTAAGCGACATCGATCGTGATGCCTTGCTCGCGTTCGGCCTCAAGTCCGTCGACAAGCAAAGCGAAATCGATCTCCTCGCCCAAAGTGCCGTGCCGCAGCGAGTCGCTGCGCAGAGCGGCAAGTTGATCATCGAAGATCAGCTGACGTTCATAGAGAAGGCGCCCGACGAGCGTCGACTTGCCGTCGTCGACCGATCCGCAGGTCAAGACCCGCAAAGTGGGCCGCGTCCGGCTTGGCTGGGCTTTTGCGAGGATTTCCGCATCGGCGATAAAGGGGGCGGTCATCAGAAATAGCCCTCGCGCTTCTTTCGCTCCATCGACGCAGACTCGTCGAAATCGATCAGCCTGCCTTGACGTTCAGAGGTCGAGGCCTGTCGCATTTCCGCGATGATCGCCTCAAGCGTGTCCGCCTCGGATTCGATCGCTCCCGTCAGCGGGTAGCAACCCAGCGTTCGAAAGCGCACGCGCCGCGATTCGACGACCTCTTCTGGCGCCAGCGGAAACCGCTCATCGTCGACCATGATGTAAGCGCCGTTGCGGCGAACGACCGGCCGTTCCTTTGCGAGATAAAGAGGCACGACCGGGATGTTCTCCGCGGCGATGTAATCCCAGACGTCGGTCTCGGTCCAATTCGACAGCGGAAAGATCCGCATGGTCTCGCCGGCTCCCAGACGAGCGTTGAAAATCCGCCAAAGTTCGGGGCGCTGAGTCTTAGGATCCCATCCGTGCGAAGCGGTTCGAAGCGAGAAGATGCGCTCCTTCGCCCGACTTTTTTCCTCGTCGCGGCGCGCGCCGCCGAAGGCCGCGTCGAATCCGCCGTCGTTCAGCGCCTGTCTGAGCGCCTCGGTTTTCATCGCTTGCGTGTATGCGGATGAGGAGCAGGTGAAAGGCGAGACGCCGCGCTTTCGTCCGTCTTCATTCGTATGAACGATTAATTCCATTTCGACGCGCGCCGCGGTTTGGTCGCGGAACGTGATCATTTCGCGAAACTTCCACGTCGTGTCGACATGCAACAGCGGGAAGGGCGGCTTGGCTGGATAGAAGGCCTTGAGCGCGAGATGCAACATCACGCTCGAATCCTTGCCGATGGAATAGAGCATCACCGGACGCCGGAACTCGGCCACCGCTTCTCGCAAAATGAAAACCGCTTCGGCTTCGAGCCGGCGAAGATGGGGCGTGAGGGGCATTCTTCCTCAAAATTAGCAATGATCTCATCATGTTGGTCGTCAAAGGAGTCGAAAATATGATAGACTGGCTGGGCAGAAGGCTTGCCTGAGCGGCCTCACGCGTTCCCGAGGCGCGCCAACTCTGCGCTTGTCAGCGAGCAGCTCGCGTCGTTCTTGGCATAGCGCTCGAATCCTCATAGGGTTGAGCGATTGGGTGGGGTCCCGCGTTCGAGCCGGGGTGGCGGCTGCCATGTCCTCGGCCCGGCAATGTGGCGGGCCGCTTCCGTCATGATCCGGTCGCCGCGGATGGTTCAAGGCAAGCCGGCGCAGCCGTGTCGTACGCTTCAGCCTACTGATTGGCGAGCGCGCGCTTCCCCAACAGGGGTGGCGGGAGCTTTGTTCGGCTCCGGCCTGATGACGGCGACCAACCCGCCCGATCGAGGCTGACGGGCGCTCACGCGCCCGTCCAGACGCTTAAAGCAGAGCGCCTTCCGAGATCGCCCGAAGGCCAAAGCCGAGAGCGATGATTCCCCATCCTTTGAACAGCAAATCGATGCCCAGGAAGGTGCCGATCGCCCACAGCCCGGTGAACGGCCATCCGGTCACCAACAGCGCGCCCAGTAGCAGCGCGACGCCGCCTTGCAGGAGATACATCCACAGACCGTCGATCTGGGAGGTCAGAGCAAAACCGATGACGAGTATGCCTTCGGCAATGAAATAGAAGGCGATGAGGAGCGTGATCGCTTCCGCGCTGATCGCCGGGCGCGTCAGCAGCATGATTCCGACGATCGCCAGAAGAACCGCCCAGATGACGTGGACGAAGAAATCTGTCCACAGGCCCGCGGCCGAAAAGGCGAAGATGAGAACCGACACCGCGCTGACGATAAGCAGCGCGCCAAGAAAGCCGACCGCGATGAACGTCGCCATTCTGGCTCGGATGATTGCGAGGATTCCAAGCGCCCCGACCAATATTCCAAGGGCTATGACCCAGCCCCAGTGAACGGCGAGAACATCGGGGGCGCCTGAAACGAAAGAGTCAAACTGTCGCTGCATCTAAGGCTTCCATGGTGAGATGAGGAAAGCGGGATCTTTGCCGATTAGGCGCAAATAGCAAGCCGATAATTGTGACCGAATGATTTGACCGGCAACGGCGCGCCCGTCCGCGGAAATCTCGATCAGCGTGAACTTTGGCCGACGTCGTCTCGTTCGCGATCCGCCCTCTGCCGATCCTGGGCTTCCTGACGCGATTTCAACGTCGTTCGCTGTCGAGATGCGCCATCTGCGCCTGCGCGTAGCGCGCTCCGGAGACGGAAGACGCGAGATTCTCCAGGGCGGAAAGCTCCTCGCGATCGAGCGTCAACGCAAGCGCGCCGAGCGATTCGGCGAGCCTGTCGCGCCGCCGCGCGCCAATGAGCGGCACTACGTCGTCGCCGCGCGACAAAACCCAGGCGATGGCGACCTGCGCGACAGTTGCGCCCCTGGCGTCGGCGATACGCTTGATTTCCTCGACGAGCGCCAAATTCTTTCCAAGGTTTTCGCCCTGAAAGCGCGGAATGCTCGCGCGAAAATCTCCTCTTCCTGTTTGCGCGCCGGCTTGCCAGTGGCCGCTGATCAGCCCGCGCGACAGGACGCCATAGGCGGTGAGGCCGATCCCGAGCGCGCGGCACGTCGGAAGGATCGAGCTTTCGATCCCCCGCGAAACCAGCGAATATTCAATCTGCAGATCGGCGATCGGGTGAACGGCGGCCGCCCGGCGGATCGTCTCCGGGCCGACTTCCGAGAGTCCGATAAACCGCACATGGCCCGCCTTGACCATGTCGGCGATCGCGCCGACAGTCTCCTCGACCGGCACGTTCGGATCGAGTCGCGCCGGGCGATAGATGTCGAGATAATCGACCCCAAGTCTCTTCAGACTGTAGGCGAGCGCCGTCTTCACGGCGGACGGCCGCCCATCAAAGCCGATCCAGTTCCCGTCCGGATCGCGCTGGGCGCCGAATTTGACGCTGAGGATGACGCCGTCGCGCGGGCGGCCGCGCAGCGCCTCCTCGATCAGCATCTCATTGTCGCCCATGCCGTAGAAGTCGCCGGTGTCGAACAACGTGACGCCAGCGTCCAGAGCGGCGTGAATGGTGGCGACGCCTTCCGCGCGATCCGAAGCGCCGTAAAGGTCCGACATGCCCATGCAGCCAAGTCCGATGGCTGATGCAATGGGGCCGTTCGCGCCAAGCTGGCGAGTGATCATCGAGTACCTCTTAAGAATTCCATGTCGGGCGACTGCGGTTAGCGAGCGCCGAACTGCGATCCGCCAATGCTGGACTTCACAGTAGAACGAATGAAACTCAACCCACGCCAAAAATTTTGGGACAAGCTAGGCCGCCTGATGCGTTGCGTTGCACGTGATCTGTAACGCGACAGATCAGATGGCCTCGGCGGGTTTAGGTGGGATTGCGCGGGATTGAGTGGTCATATGGCCCGGAAAAGCGGGCGATGGCGCGTTCCGCAGGGCTTTGACAGCGGTATGCGCCGCGACAGATCAAATGGCCTAAAATCTTGCGCGGCGCAGCGCCTCGAAAATCAAAAAAGCCGGGAAAAGCGGGAGTTGCAGCTTGGCCTGGCACGCGAACTCGGAAGTCAGCGCCGATCGAGAGTGCAAGGACCAAAGCAGCGAAACGTCCAAACATCTAGGGAGAGCGCCCTGTCTGGAATAGTCTAGCGTATTTGTAAACTAGGAACTGGAAAGGGGCTTTGAACAGCAGCCGTGGGTCGATTTGAATTCCGCAAAGCGCCATTACCGGACATCGCTTTAGATCCCGGATTTGGTCTTATGCAACTAAGCGCGCGCTCCGCCACCACATGCCTTCGGTGCAACCGCCCGTGCTGTATAGTGGCCGCTTCACGGCAAAGCACGGGAGGGCGACAATGTTCGACGATCTCGGAGCATTGTTTATGAATAGTGTCATTGCAGCACATGATGAATACGTCATCAAACGTGACGAAAGAAAGTCCGGGAGGGACCAGCATCTTAGAGCAGCTATAGGCTTAGCAACTGCTCTTTTCCATATCCGGGAACATTTGCCCGCCCAGTTGGCCAAATCACGAAGAGACATTGAGGCTGCATGTCCCGATTATCGCCTTATCGCAGATGTAGCGAATGCGACCAAACACGCACAAGTCAAACGAAGGACGCCGCAGGGCACTTCGTTGATAGCCTCTGCAGATGATGTTCAAGAAGTAGTTGCCATAACGCTGTTTGAAGACGCCGAAGGAATCTACTCGGATTTTCAAACCTTAATAATGGCAAAATGCTCGGATGGAACAAAGCGTAATCTCGACTTAGCGCTCACGAACGCTCTTAATTTTTGGTCCGGCTTTTTGTCGCAGGCGGGGATTGTCACATACCCACAGGTTCCAGTTCCTCTGACGCCGGGAGTTCGTTTTATTCAACGCAAGGACACCAAGAGCTTAGAGTTTGATGTGCTGAATACGATACGTTTTCGTAGCAACATGCAAATTCTGAAGTTTGATGCGACGAAAGGATACGCTGAACCGATGGATTTGAAGGATGCGCAAATCGTAATGCGAGTCTTCAAGCCCCGCCCAATCATCGTCGATATTACTGTAAGCATACCACAGCAAGGCGAGGTTACTGTACCTATCGAATTGTCTGACGCTCAAACGATTAATTTCTACCGATTGAAAATGGAGACTGATAAGCAGGCTTTTATGAAAGCTATCTTCGAGGAACGAGCCAACGAAATCATACAGAAAGCCGCAATCGCTTTTCAGGAGAAAGCTGAAGCGACGCGCAGCCCAGATATGACTGCTTAGGGTCATTAGCGGCGCCATCGGCTGCACGACTGCTTCGCGTCATTTCCAGACCTTCGTTCGGGTTCCATAATGGGCCTTATGCGAGGGGTGCACCCGAGCAGCATCCGGCGGCGCGGCCATGCTCTTTCGCCTCCTGAATTGGCGGACATGGCACGTCGCCATAAGAGCAGAAGACGCAACAATCCCCAGCCTTCGGCCTGAGTAACGTCCCGCAGCCCTTGCACTCGTAGAAGAACTGGCAGGCATCCGTTGGCATCGTTTCAGCCGATTGGTGGCCGCAAGATGGGCAGGTTATCGTCGAGACCAGTTGCACTCAGCGCCCCTTGAAAAATTTGAGAAGCACGGGGTCGATATAGCTCCAGCTCGCCGCCAGCACCACAATGAGTGAGACGCACAGGAGCAGCCCCAGCGTTGCGCGTGATCGCTGCGGCGACGCACACGCCGAACCTGAAGCGCAAGGAGCCGGACGCTTCCACCACCATAAGCCCCATCCCCCGACAATGGCCGAGGCGCTGATCGCCAGAAGCGGGACGCGCCATTCGGCGACCATCTCAAGGCCGCCGAGAATGCCCGTGCCCGCGCCGAGCGCTGCGAGGCCGAGCGGTATGACGCAGCACGAGGAGGCGACGACCGCGCCGAGACCCGCGACGAGCCCCAACGCTGCGAACCACGTCGGAGCGGGAGGAGAAGCAACGGCTGGCGTAGTCGCTTGCGCGGCGTCATTGGTGGTCATGGCTCGTCCTTCCTTGATGGTTGGGCTATCCTGCACCCTGTAGTGACTACAGGCGCAAGAGAAAAATCCATGCAGCCCTTGACGATTGGCAGGCTCGCGGCGACGACGGGCGTCAAACTTGAAACCGTGCGCTATTATGAGCGTATCGAGCTCATGCCGCCGCCGGCACGGACGGCGAGCGGACATCGAGCCTACGAACAGGCGCACGTCCGAAGGCTCACCTTCATCCGCCGCGCCCGCGAACTTGGATTTAGCATCGAGCAAATCCGCGCTCTCTTGGCTCTTGCCGAGCCGTCCCGCGCCTCTTGCGCCGAGGTGCTAGAGATTGCGCAAACTCATCTTGATGACGTGCGGGCAAAGCTCGCCGACCTTACCAAGCTTGAGCGCATTCTTGGCGCGACCATCGCCCGTTGCTCTGGCGACCTTGCCCCGTCATGCCCCGTGCTCGACATGTTGGCGACGACGGAGCGTGCATAAATCAAGACTTTCGCACGAGTGGCGCGCCCTTAAGCTTTTCAAGAGGTCGCGGCGTGCGAAAGATAGGCGCAAAAATCGAACGGAATTTCAGCCAAGGCAGCCTTAGGGTCCAGTGCCCTCCAGCGCACGCTTTCCGCGCTCGCCGTCTTCAGAACCAAGCGTCGACACGGCGTCTTAAAAGCTCCCGACGCAACGGCGGGCACTTGGCCGCCTGTTTGGCGTAGACGATCAGCGCCGCCTCCCGCGTGCTTTAGGAGCACGCTCGAAGCGAAAGCACGTGGGGTTGTTTGGTCAGTTGGGCTGTTCCGACAGAGTGACCGTTGCGGTCACGCAACGGCAGTTTGTCGCCAGGCGCCAAGCGTTGGTCCAACAAATCCGCGGCGACGGCGATTAGAATGTTGGCGAGTTCCTGGCTACGCGAGATCGAATCCCCGCTAAGCGGTGCGGTGCTACAGTCGATCGTGACCTGAAATTGCAAGGCCGGCCTCCTAATAATTCAGATAATGCAATGCGCTCCGTGACAAGGGCGTGCACCGTAAATTACCTTTCTTCGAAACGACTTACAATCGATTGTCCCACAATATCACGCGGCGCGCGGGTCAGTCAGGATTTAAGGCGATTTCAGCGGCGCTTGATAACCCCGGGAGCGATCGTGCCATCCGGACCGAAGCCGTCTTCGATCATCCCGCAAACCACGTCATCGCTCTCCTGCGCGAAAGTCTCCTTAATCGTCTGATACTGACTAGCCAACACGCGGTGAAGGCGGCCTCCTTCGGCCCAATCAGCCGGCTTTAATTTAAAAGTCGGCGCTACTTGCGCAATGATCAGCATATTGACCCGCAGCTTAGGGCAGCGAGACTCGCCATACATAAGAAGAGCAACGTTTCGAGTGAAACGCTCCTGAGTAGCGGTCTGGGCGAACGCTTCGAGTGGCGCGAGCAGAAAAAGGATCAGCGATAGACGACGCATGAAATTACCTCACAATCGATTATCCCACCATATCACGCGGCCGATGATCTTGAGGCGCTTGAGGTCGGGGCCGCGCAGAATTTCGGGACTATATTTTCGATTGTCGCTCGTCGCGACAATCTCTTTGCCAACACGGCTTAGGCGCTTCACGCGCAAATTGTCCTCCTGCAGGAAGACGAAAATATCGAGGTCGCCAGAGGCCTTCGGAGCCATCCTGGGCAGCTCCGTTTCGCTCTCATTCACGAGGAGTAGCGCCTTGTCATCGAAGGTCGGCCACATGCTATCGCCAGACGCGCGCATGAAGCTCACCTTGGCGCCTGGCGCCGCGAGCTTATGCAGCATCCAGAGCGGGAACGGCAGGGTCGCATTGACCGCGTGCATTTGATTGACCGATCCGGCGCCGGCTGCGGCCCTTACGTCGAGCTTGGGAACCCTGGCCACATCGAGCGGCGCGGTCTTCTCGCGATGGCTGGGCTTTGCGAGGCGCGTCGGCGTCGGATCGTCGCTCGTTCCCGCCAAATAGCTCATTGAGACATTCAGCCTCGTCGCGAGCTTCAGCAGCGTGTCCGACCCCGGATCATTCGCGCCGCGCGCGAGCCGCGCCAAGGTCGTCGCGGGTATGCCGAGGTCCGAGGCGGCGGCGGCGTAGGAAGGATATTTCGCCAATAGGCCTTTGAGCCGCGCGGGAAAATCAACCAAGTTCGGTTCATCTTGGCCGATCATGAGCCCACGCAAACCAAACTTGATTGACAGTCGCCCAAAGCTCTGCAATCTTCGACCAACATTGGTCTAAGCGAACGGGGCGAGTCCTTGCAGGCAAGAGAAATAAAAGGCGGGTGGGATCGATATGCGATCCGGGCCGAGATTAGCCGTCGCGGATCAAGTTTGGCTGAAATCGGCCGCGGCGTCGGCCTGCGTCGGACCACGATGGTGTGGGCGTTCATCCACCCGCATCTGCGCGCGAACCTGGCCATCGCCGAGTTTCTCGGCGTGCCGCTCAACGAGCTTTGGCCGCAGTGGTTCGATGCAGACGGCAAGCTGATCTCCCGCGAGGCGACCCCTCGCCCGGAAATCAAGCGTATCCCGCGCGGTTCCAGCCCGTCCAGACCTCGTAAGAGGGCGGCTTAAGACATGGTTAACCACCACATCGGGCGGTCTTCCCCCTTGCTCCCGCCCGACTGCGCGGCGGCCGTGTTCCCGGCCTCCCACGGCCTTCTCCGGCCGCCGCGCTCTTTCCTTTCAAACCAAGAGCCCGCCGAATGAGCGCACAGACCATCGCCTTATCGCAGATCGACGCCTCGGACCGGCTGCGCCCGGTCGATCAGCTGACCGTCGACGCCTATGCGGCGATCGCCGAGCAGCGCCTCAACGAGGGCCTTTCGCCGCTCATTCAGCCGATCATCGTGCGGCCGACGGGCGTCGGCTATAAGCTTATCTCCGGTGCGCATCGGCTCGAGGTTTTGCGGGCGATCGGCCGCAAAGATCTCATCGTCGGCGACGACGTCGTCATCCGCGCAGAGAGCGACGACGGCGCGCGCGACTCGGAGATTTTCGAGAATCTCGCCGACGCCGGACTTACGGCGCTCGATCGCGCGATCTTCCTCGCTGAAGCGAAACGGCGCTACGACGCCAAACGCGGCGAGGCGCGGGGCCGCAAGAGAAAAGATCAACAGATTCAATTTGATAAAATAATGCCCGAAACGGGCATTATTTTATCGGAGCGCTTCTCGAAGCACGCCGCCGAGCGAGTGGGCCTCTCGGATTCAAAAATCAGAGAGGCGGTCCATATCGCCAAGGCGCTTGATCCCTTGGTCATTCCGCAACTGCGCGGGACGATGATCGAGGACAATCAAAACGAGCTGAAACAGCTCGCGGAGCTCGACGGCGGAAGTCAACGCAAGGCCGTCGCCGCGATCAGAGGCGGCGAGGTCAAGACCGTCGCACAGGCGCGCGTCGCGATCGGCGTCGACAAGCCGAAAACCGATGATCTGCAAGCGCGAATCTACGCCGACCTGCTCGATCGTTGGTCGAAGGCCAGCAACAAGACCAAGCGCCAATTCATGGCCGACGTCGGACTCGTCTACGCCGAGAAGGACGAGAAGGCCTGATCAATGCGCGACTGGCTCTCGGCACAAGATCTCGCATCGCTCGCGCTTCCGGGCCTTCCGGCCACGGAGCGCGGCTGGCGCGACTATGCCGAGCGCGAGGGCTGGCTTGCGCAAAATGACAAGGTGCGGGCGCGCCAGGGTCGCGGCGGCGGACTGGAATTCCACATGGATCTTCTGCCGTCCGCGACTCTCGCCGCCTATGTCGCGAAACATGTCGGCGCCGTCGATCTGAAGGCGGAGTGTTTTTCGCCACTCGAAACATCGGCGGCGAATGACGCGCAGCTAACGCTGCCAGCCGTTGAATCCCGCGACGCGCGTCTCGCGCTGCTCGCCGCCGCCGATCGCCTGGCGCGCGACGGCGCCATGTCGCGCAATTTCGCCGACCGCGCCTTCGTCGCGCTCTACCGCATGGAAAAAATCGAGGTCGCGCCCTGGGTGCGGCAAGCGATCCCAGTCGTCACGCCGCGCACGCTGCGCCACTGGCGCACGCTTAAGTTGCGCAATGGAATTTCACGGCTCGGCGTCGACAAGGGCGCCGCGCGTAGGGGTAAGGGTGCTCTAGAGTCCGGCGAGCAGGGAAAGGTAAGAGCGTTCCTGCTCGCCGCCATCGCAAAACAGCCGCATCTGACGAGCGATCATCTCAAAGCGCTTTGCGAAGATAAATTTCCGTCGATCAACGGCGTCTCGCTGCGCTCGTTCCAGCGCCTGCGCGCCAAGATCGAGCGCGAGGACAAGGTTCTCCTCACCAAGGCGACGAATCCGGACGCCTTCAAGAGCAAATACAGGCTCACGGGGTCAAACTCGCATCCCGTGTCGCGGCTCAACGAGCTTTGGCAGATCGACGCGTCGCCGGCCGACGTCATGTGCGTCGACGGTCGCCATTCGGTCTATCTCTGCGTCGACATCTTCTCGCGTCGCCTTATCGTTTACGTCTCGAAAACGCCGCGCGCCGAGGCCGTGGCGCTGCTCATCCGCCGGGCAATCCTCGCCTGGGGCGTTCCCGAGCGGGTTCACACCGACAATGGCTCGGATTTCACCGCCAAGAGCACGCAACGTCTGTTCGCGGCGCTCGGCATAGAAGTCGAGCTGTCGCGACCCTTCCAGCCGCAGGAAAAAGGCCATGTCGAACGCGCGGTGCGCACCTTTCAGCATGATCTTGCGCCGCTGATCGAGGGGTTCATCGGCCACAACGTCGGCGATCGAAAGGTGATCGAAGAGCGCCGGGCGTTCTCGCAGCGGCTCGGACTCGACGACGCCGGCGCGATGAAGCCGAAATACGCCGGCGCGGAGCTGCAGGGGATCTGCGACGATTGGGCCCGGGGGCGCTACGCCAATCGTCCGCACAGCGGCTTGAACGGCGCGACTCCCTTCGAGATCGCCGCCGCGTTCGACGGCGTCGTGCGGCGCATCGACGATGTCCGCGCGCTCGATCTGCTGCTCGCTCCGATCGCCGGCGGCGATGGCACGCGCATCGTCACCAAGAAGGGCGTGCGCATCGATCATTCCTATTATCTGGCGCCGAACGTCATGCCCGAAACACGCGTTTTCGTGCGCATGGACCCCGAGGA
The DNA here is from genome assembly GCF_003855495.1 of Methylocystis rosea. Taxonomy (NCBI): domain Bacteria; kingdom Pseudomonadati; phylum Pseudomonadota; class Alphaproteobacteria; order Hyphomicrobiales; family Methylocystaceae; genus Methylocystis; species Methylocystis rosea. The sequence continues at coordinate 3,324,838 of NZ_CP034086.1, forward strand.
CATGGGGCGCGCCTGGCTCTTCTCAGAGGATGGTGCGGAATTTTTGGGCGAAGCGATCTGCCCCGAACTCGCGGGAATTGATCCCAAGGCGGCGGTCATGGAAGCGCGCGCGCAGCAGAAACGTCTGCTCGAAGAAAGCGCCGCGCAGCTGCGGGCCGACATGCGGCAGATCAAGGCGCGCGACATGGTCGACGTGATTGTCCGCAAAGCGGCGAAGGACGCCGGCAAACTCGTCGAGTTTCCCAAGCGCGAAGAGAGCTACACGACAGCGGGGCTTGAGGCCGCCGGCGAGGCGGCAGGAAAGGTCCAAGCGTCTCCGCTTCCGAATTCCAATCAATTTGTCGATGCAAAATCGGAAGTCGCCCCCGTTCATCATCTTCCTGAAACGCGCCAACAGCGATTCCGCCGCGCGCGCGAACTGGAAGCGCGTCTCGAAAACAATGAGCGCCTCTCGAACGAAGAGGCGTTGTGGCTCGGCGGCTACCAGGTCGGCGCCGAATATCACGCGATGAAGGAGATGTTCGAGGAGTTCGGCGAGTCCGCGTTGCGGTGAGTTCCGCCGCGCGCAACAGCGGCGGCGCATGCGTTGAGTGTGTTCCAAAAAGGAAGGGCGCGACCGCTCGCAACGGTCGCGCCCTCAAAGGACAGAAATAATCAGACGAGGACATAATGTCAGACGCCATTCCAAAAATCAAACCGCCGCCGCCAAGAACGGGTTCATCGAATTTCGCGGCGCTTAAAAACGTCTCGGGCTTTCGGGAACTGGTGGCGCGAGTCATCGATCGAGCGCCGAGCCTGCCGAACATCGGCGTGATGCATGGCCGCTCCGGCGATGGCAAAACCTATGCGTCGATTTACGCGCAGAACAAGACGCGCGCCATCCGTGTCGAGGTTGGCGACACCTGGACCCGCAAGACGCTGCTGACGGCGATTTTGCGCGAAGGCGGCGTTGCGCGCCCGCAGGGCTCGATTCCGGAACTTGCCGAACAGGCGATCGCCATGCTCGCCGAAGAGCCCAGGCGGCCGCTGTTCATCGATGAAGCCGACAAGGTCGTCGACAAGGGTTACGCGGAACTCATGCGCGAGATCGCCATGAGCAGCAATGTGCCTGTGCTGCTCATCGGCGAAGAGGCGCTGCCGCAGAAGCTCGCAAGGATCGAGCGTCTTCACAACCGCGTGCTCGCCTGGTTCGGGGCAGAGCCCTGCGATCTCGAAGACGCGCGCAAGCTGGCCGACCTGCTTTTGCCGGTCGCGATCGGCGACGATCTTCTCGAAGAAATCCGCATTCAGGGCGATGGCCGCGCGCGACGCATCGCCACGTCACTCGACGGCGTATCGCAATGGGCGCGCAACGCCGGCGCCAAAGAAGTGACGCGCGCCAATTACACAGGCCCGATCTACACCGGCGAGCCGCCAAAGGCGCGCGCTTCGCGCCTGATCGTCGCGCGCGCCAAGAATGGGAGGGCGGCGTGATGGCGGCTCCGACGCTCGATCAAATCATTGAACGTATTGCTTCGGCGCCGAGTGCGCATATTGGCGCGATCATGGCCGAACTTGTGGTTGAGGGCGCGTCGCCTGCCCATCTGCTCTCGGCCGCTAATGGACTGGCGTATGCCGCGATCCTTTCAGCTCTCAAAAGATGCCCTCGGGAAGGGCAGAAGGTCATTGCTGAATCGCAGCTCCGTGATTTGAACAAGGCGGTCATGCGCTGGTTTGAGAACGAGGGCCACGCATGACCCGCAAGCCCATTCATATCGAAGTCGCCATGCCCTCTGGGCCCGCGCATTACTGGCGGGAGATGATGGCGCGGCCGAAAGGCTTCACCATTCGCGAAATCGCCCTCTGTTCGGAAGGCGTCGCCTATAAGACGGTCAAGCGCTACGTCGAATTCCTAAAGGCCGGCGGCTTTGTCGTGCGTATCGGCGCAAAGCGCGACGGCTATGCCTTGCAGGCGGTCTACGCCGTCAAGAAGCGGCAGACGAAGCCGCCGATCAAGCGACCTGATCCGCAACGTGCGCCGCTGACCGCCCGCGAGGCGATGTGGAACGCCATACGCGCGCTCAATCAGTTCACCGTCATCGAACTGGCCGTCAGCGCCTCGACGGAGGAGCGTCCGGTCGCGCAGCGAACAGCGGATCATTATGTGCGGGCGCTGCTGCACGCCGGCGTGCTGCAAACCGTGTCGCGCCCGCAGACTCACGAGGGTCACGGCTCGTCGCCCGGCGTCTATCGGCTGGTCAAATCCGCCAACACCGGACCGCTGGCGCCCAAACTCTGCGCCGCCGGCTTCGTCTTCGATCCCAACAGCAATCGCGTCATCGGCGACGCCGTCGTATCGGAGCTGCGCGCATGAACACGGCCGTTAACGTTAATTCTTCACCATCAAAATTAACCACCGATTTTCTCGCCAGCGCGCGCGAAGCATGGGGCGACGCGCTGCCCGACTGGGTCGAAGAGCTGGCGAAATTCGCAACGGCGACCTCGGGCGTTGCCGCCGCGAAGCGGATCGGCATGTCCCCCTCGGTCGTCACCAGCGTCTGCAGGGCGCGCTACTCGGGCGATCTCGCGGCGGTCGAGGCGCGGGTGCGTGGCGCGTTGATGAATGAAAGCGTCCACTGTCCCGTTCTTGGAGAGATCGGCCGCGATCATTGCCTCGACGAGCAGAAGAAGCGCCACGTCGGCTCCAGCGCCGCGCGCACGGCGCTCTTTCACGCCTGCCGCAGCGGTTGTCAGCACTCGCGCCTCAAAAGCGATGGAGGCCACGATGCGTGAGCCTCATCTTTCTGCCGACATCGGCGCGGTCGCCGAGATGATGCGCCATTGCGCCCTTGAAGGCCGCGACATGACGCCTGAGGGGTGCAGTTTTGTTGCGGGCGCGCTCGACCAGCTCGCCTTCGAGGCGCGCACGCTCGAGGCCGGTTACGAGCGCGAGGAGAGGTGGCGCAAGGCCGCCGACGCTCGAGTCGAGGCGTTGACGACTCCCGACCATGTCGCCAAAGCCAGGCGAGAGATCGCGATCAGTGATGGCCGCCGCGCCGGCAACATCGTCGATCTTCGCCCATATCTCGACCGCGAATGGCCACAGGACGCGAGCGGTCGGTCTGGACCGGAGCGAGCGTCAGAAAACTCCGCCGCTGTCGCGAGCGACGGCGGAAATGGAGACGCGGCATGAGCGCGCAGGTCCAAATCGCCGACATCCTGGACGTCGTCTGCAGTCGTTACGGGGTTCGGCCTGAGGAGATCAAGAGTCCGCGGCGCAAGGCGGAGCTGAAGACGCCGCGGCAGATCGCCATGTATCTTTCGGATAGGCTCGCGCAACGCAATCTCGTGCAGATCGGCGCGGCGCTTCTTCGCGATCGCACGACCGTGCTTAGCGGGATCCGCAAAATCGAGGCGAGGGTAGAAGAAGACGCGGCGCTGCGCGCGACGGTCGGAGAGCTGGAAATCGAGGCGCTCGCGATCGCCGGTCTGCGTGCGCAGGGCGTGTTGCCGCAGCGCGCAACGATCGATGCGTTCCTGCTCGCTGAAAAGATCGTTCGCTCCGGCGATCGCTTCGCGATGCAGGTTTCCGTTGAGGAGACGCGCGCGCTGGCCGAGGCGCTTTTGGCGCAGCGCGCCGCGCAGGAAGCGCTGAGCGAAGACGAGGATGTCGAAGCAGCGTCCGCAGCGCCGACTGCGCCCATCATGCTCGATGTGCCGATCCCGCTGCCGCCGACTCTCGCCGAGGTCGTTTATGACTTCCTCGCGGCCGAGGCGGCCTATCGGCGAAGTCCATCGCTCAATGTGAGAGCGGCGCGCGAGCGCGCGATCGCACCGCTGCGCATGCATGCCGGCGAGTCCGCCGTCGCCGCGCTGCTCAACGCCTATGACGCGCTCGTCAGAGCCGAATATTCGCTCGCCGAACGGGAGGCCCAGGAGCGGTTCCAGGCCGCCGTAAGAGCCCTTTCAAGACGATACTCAGAACTCGTTAAGGAGCCCGCCAATGTCGAAAAAGCCCAAGGTTAAAACGCGCGGCGCCAATGTCCCCGTGCCGCAGTCGCGCGAGGAAGCCGCCAGCTTCATTCACGACATCGGCGTGCGTCAGCGCGAGATCGCCCGCATTGAAGCCGACATGAACGATCGTATCGCCCAGGCGACCAAGGACGCCGAAGCGACGGCGAACCCGCTCTCCGAGGAGGTTGACCGACTGACCGAGGGGCTACGCATCTGGGCTGACGCCAATCGCCAGACGCTCACCGGCGGCAAGCGCAAGTTCGCCGATCTCGGCACAGGCAAGATCGAGTGGCGCCTAACGCCGGCGAAGGTGACGATCCGCAACGTCGAAGATGTGATCGCCCGTATCAAGACGCTCGGCGTTAACGCCTTCCTGCGCACGAAGGATGAGATCGACAAGGAGGCGATGCTCCGCGAGCCGGCAAAGGCGCGGCTCATCACCGGCGTTTCGATCGGGGCTGAAGGCGAACGCTTTTACGTCGAGCCCTTCGAGGTCGAGATCAAGGGAGCGGCCGAATGAACGCGCCCACGAAAGGCTCGCCGATCGAGATCGTGCTCGCCGACAACGCAGGACGCAAGGACGTCCTTCGCGGCGTGCTGCTCGGCCGCTTCGACGGCGATCATGTCGAGGTGAAATTCGACGATCTGCCCTTCAAAGCCATCGTCGATCGGCGTCTCGTGCGCAAGCTGCAGGCGGAAGGAGAGGCGTCATGAAGATCAATCTGCGCAAGACGCAGCTGGCCGCCCGCTATGCGCTATGGCTGGCGCTGTTCTTCTTCATCAGCGTTCCGGCGCTGGCGTTCGACGCGATCGCCACCATCGCGCGGCGCGTCGCCGATCGGCTTTGCGATGTCGCCGATTTCGCCGTCGCGCATGGTCGCATGCTGCGGGAGCAGCTGCGATGACGACGGCCGCGCAGACCCGCGCCATCCACGCCCTGCTGCGGCAGATCCCGCACTACACGGACGATGACTATCGCGCGCTGCTGACGCGCGAATTTCGTGTCTCCTCCTCCTCGCTGCTTTCGCAGGCGCAGGCGGCGAAGCTCATCGAGATTTTGAAAGCGCTGGCCGGTCAACATCCGCAGATCAGACGCGCGAGCGAGACCGTCTCCGGTCCTTATGCTGGCAAGCTCAGGGCGCTATGGATTTCCGCCTACAATCTTGGCGTCGTCGACAGCCGCGACGATCGCGCGCTGATCGCTTTCGCCGAACGGCAGACCAAGATCGCACATCCGCGCTTCCTGCAAGATCACCGCGACGCCAAAAAGGTCATCGAGGCGTTGAAAGCCATGATGACGCGCGAAGCCGGCGTCGAATGGCCAGAGTCGGACGACGTCGACGTCGCCAAGCGCGAGATCGCCTATTGCGTCGCGCGCAAATGCTTCGACGCTGGCGTCTTCACGCCATTCATCAAGGGCAAGAGCTTCGACGAGACGTGGGCGTCCGATTTCCCGGCCTTCGGCTATCGCTGCGGCTGTCCGGCCGGCTTTGAATATTACTCGGCCGAACATTGGGACCGGCTGGCCAACAGGCTCGGCGCGCGGCTGCGCAAGCGCGTCAAAGCCAAGAAGGAAGCGGCGTGATGGCCCATAAGCTCCTCAAAGACGATGGAGGCTACGACCGCGAGGCGATCGTGCGGCGCGCCAATTCGGAGCTGCGCCGCGCCCGTCGACTCGGCCTCGGTTGGGACCGCGCAAAGTGCCTCGAATACGTCTGGGGCCAGGCGCGCACGCTACGTGCGCAGGCTCAGTGCGTTGCGCTCGCACCGCCGCGCGGCCGGAAGCTACCGAAGCTCAACGCGCCGGCGCGCCGCAAGGGCGGAGTCCTAAAGATTGCGGCATGACCGACGCCCTGCAGCTCGATTTCTTCAAGCGCGCAACCGCCAAGCGGCCCGCGATGATGAGCTTCGCCGATCGCGGCTGGAACGGGCGCGGCGAGCAGATCGCTTTGTTCAAATGTCCGCGCTGCGGAAGTCGCAGCTCCTGGATCACCGTCGCGTCGCACGAAGAGGAGCTGAGGGGCGTCCCCTGTCCGAAATGCAACAAGGAGTGCGCGCGGTGACCGCCGAGCAGTCGATCGGCGTCGGCCAATATGCGGCTAACGTCGATGGCGTGAACTTCCGTTGCATCAACGACCCGCATCGCCACGATGATGTCGGGAGACGAACGTGACTCCGTCGGACAAGGAGCTGCGCCGTCTCGAACTCTTTCCGACGCCGCCCTGGGCGACACGCACGCTGTTTGAAAGCGTGCTTCCCAGAGTTTTTAGCGCGCTGGGCGTTACGCGCATCGGCTCCTGCTGGGAGCCGGCGGCAGGTCTCGGCCATATGGCGGAGACGATCAAGGAATATTGCGCCAATGTGCTGATGAGCGACGTCGCCGATTATCCGCTCGAAGACGGCTCGCGGATGAGCGACCATGGCTTGCAGCTCATCGATTTCGGCTGTGAGCCGTCGGCGAGCGAGCCGGCGCCAGAGCGAGCGGAATGGGTCATCACCAATCCGCCTTTCAGGCAGACCGAAGCCTTCCTTCAACGCGCCTTAAAGGTGGCGTCGAAGGGCGTCGCGCTGATGCAAAAACAGACTTGGCTCACCGGCGGCGAGCGCTACGCGCAGGTCTATCGCGAAACTCCGCCCGATCTCGTCGCGCAATTCGTCGAGCGAGTGCCGATGTGCCTTGGCGGCTATGATCCGCGAGGCTCGACGGCGACCGATTACGCCTGGTTCATCTGGCTGCAGCGAGAGGGACTTGAGGAAGCGGGCCGCGACTGGGCGGAGCGCCGCGAGAATGCGCCGAAAGGCTGGCTCCAGCTGCTGCTCATTCCGCCCGGCCGGCGCGACGCCTATCTGCGCCAGCGCGATCTCGAACTCGCCGAGCGACGCCGCCTGCCTGGCTGGCATCCGGATCCAAAGGTCAGGAAGCTGCGCCGGCGCATTCACGCCGAGCGCGACGCGCGCATGATGGGAGAGAAGTCGTGAAAGCCGACGTCTCTCATCTGCCGCCGCTCCTCGCCGAGATCGCCGAAGTGGCGGGACCTGTGGCGGCGCTGCAGTTGGCGAAGGCCAAGGGCGGTACCGAGTGCTACATACCCGCCCGCGCGCCGGACGATCACTGGCTCGTGCAATGCGTCGGACGTGAGGCGGCCGACAAGCTCTGCGCGCATTTCGTCGCGGCGATCGAGAGCGACTCTGGCAGATCCCGGCATGGCGTGAAGATCCTGCTGCCGCTCGGCGATTCCGGGACGGCCGCCGAGGCGCGCCGCCGCGCCCGCGAAGCGCTCGACAACGGCGCGAGTCTCAGTGAAGCTGCGCGGCGCTCCGGCCTGCATCAGCGCACCGTGCAAAACATCCGCGCGCGGATGAAAGACAAACGGCAAGGCTCGCTCTTTTAGCCGCCAAAAAATCACTCTCCAGAAGGTCTTCGGGGCCAATTCGGGACGCGCCCGCGCGTAGCGTTTCGTCCATGAAAGCCTATCTCGAAATCATCGGCGCGCTGCAATGACCGACTGGAAGCGCGTGCTGCGCGCGATCGCGCCCAAGGGCAAGAGCTGGATCATCAACGGCGTCGCCGACGCCATGCCGCAGATGATTCAGATTGCGAAGCTAACCACGCTGCTGCGCCAAGCGCAGTTTTTGGCGCAATGCGCGCACGAGAGCGACGGCTTCCAAACGACAAAGGAATACGCGAGCGGCGCCGCCTATGAAGGGCGCGCCGACATTGGGAATACGCAACGCGGCGACGGCGTTCGCTTCAAAGGCCGAGGAATTATCCAGAACACCGGGCGCGGCAGCGCTAAGAAACCTCTGTCGGGCTACAACCTTGTGAGCGCGGCTCTGGGCGTTGATTTTGTGAGCAAGCCTGAGCTTCTAGAAAAGTTCCCCTATGCCGCATTGGCGGCGGCGGTCTTTTGGACCTCTAAGCGTCTAAACGCCGCCGCCGACCGCGATGATGTCAATGAGGTCACGCGTCTCGTTAACGGCGGTTACAACGGGCTCGCCCAGCGTAAGGCCTATTTGAAGGCCGCGAAGCGCGCGCTTGCCGCGCCGCAGCCGAAGGCCGCGCCCTCCGAAGAGCAGGTGACAGCGCAGGATCTCCGCAAGACCGGCTCGCGCACGATGGCCGGAACCGACCAGATCAAGAAAAACCTCGCGACAGGCGTCGGAACCGTCGTGTTGTCCGGTGGGGCCGACTATCTCACTCGGGCGGCGGACGCGACGCAGACCGCATCGAATGCGGCGCAGAACGCCTCTGATATCGCCGCGCATGTCCAAAACATTCACGAGGCGACAAAGTCAGCGCCGACCATGTTTGTGGTCGTGCTTGGCTGGGTGCGCGACCATCCTGGCGTGATGGTCGGCGTCAATATCGCGCTCGCCATCGTCCTCGCCTATTGCGTCTGGCGCATCTTCAACGGCGTCGGTCACGTCGAGCGCGCCAAGGTCGATGACGTCAACGCCGAGCTGGCTGGAGGAGAATAGCCATGTGCGGAGGGATTGATCCCCGGCCGTTGCTGCGCTTCTGGCTCGGCGTCGCCGTATGTCTCGCGCTCGCCTGGAAACTCTGGAGCATGTGGCGATGATCTGGCTGCTCTCGAAGCTCTTTGAGCAAGTCTCGGAGCATGTCGCGCCGGCGTTCGATTTCGCCAGCGATCATCGCTACGGCGCCATCGCGCTTCTGTTCGCGATCGGCGCGGCCGCGGCGCTGTTTTTGATGCCGGTCTTCAAGAGGGAGGCGGCGGCGCTGCTAGCCGTCGGGGCGCTGGTCCTGGCGATTTTCGACGGCGGCTATTCGCATCGCGCGGCGATCGACCGCAAGGCGTGGGCGCAGGCAGAAGCGACGCGCAAGGCGGCCGTGGATGCAAAGGTCAGCGAATGGGAGACGGCCGCCAAGGACGTCGCCAGAGACGCCACGGCGCGCGTCGAGGAAGACGCAAGAGCGGCGCAGGCGAGCGATCATTTCATATCCAACCTGACGGGAAGGGACGCGGCTCATGAGCCTGATGCGATGTCGACCGATTTTGGCGCTCGGCCTCTGTTTCTCGATCGCGATTACATTGCCATCGTGCGCGCGCTCGACGCCGCCGGAAATCGCGGCGCCGACCCTGCCCGATCCGCCAAAGAACTTCGGCAAGCCGGTGCCCTTGCCAAGTCCGACCGCTGCGCAGCTCTGAAGGTCTGGGGCCTTAGAAACCGAGCCGTCGCCTCGGAAGCCAACCGCCGCCTCGTGAGCGATGGGCTCTTCTATAACGACGTTCTGCGCAAATTCAGCGCAGAAAGCCGCCGCCGCGTCGCTCCTTCATCCCGTGAAAAATAGGGGCGGGGCGCCGTGAAGGAATTCTTCGTCTCCGGCCAGCCGGACGTCAACGGCGTCCATGCGCTTGTTCGCTTCGCCCTGCTGCTCATCGTCTTCGTGGCGACCGTTTGGAAGCTGAGGAGGCAACGCGATGCGACATGAAACGCGCGACGCGCTCGGCATGGCGCTCGTCGCCGCGATTGGCCTCTCGCCGGTCTGGATCACTTTCTTGGCGTTTCTGTTCTCTGGGAGGTTTTGGTGACGTTCGAATGGGGCACGGCGGGCCAATGGGCGGGAACGGCGGCGGCGATCGTCATCGCAGTCTGGGGAGCGCTGACAAGGCGCGATCAAAAGGCGTTCGACGAATTGAAGCTGAGCGTCAATGAAGCTGTCCGCGATCTGCGCGACGACGACGCGCGGCAGTTTGAACGGATCGACAAGCTCGAATCGGATGTGTCCGCCGTGCAGGTGGAGATCAAGCATCTGCCGACGCGCATCGAGTTCCACGCGGTCGACGTGAAGATCACCGAGATCGGCTCCGTGATCAAGGCGCGTTTCGAGGCGCTGGCCGACAAGATCGACACCGTCATCCAGCAGAACGAACGCGCCCAGGATCGCCTTGCCGAGCGTGAAGACCGGGAGCGGGAGATGCGCCGATGAGCATGGGCGACGTCATTCGCGAACATGCGCGCCTGATTATGCTGCGCGATCTCGCCGAACAGCCGGACGGCCGCTGGAACAGCGAGGCGCTGCGCGAGGATTTGGAGGTCCGCTGGGCGATCAACCGGCCGCGCGCATTCGTCCACGACGAGCTGCGCTACCTGGAAATGGTGGGGGCTGTGACGCTTGCCGAATCCGGCAGCGTGCTGATTGCCTCCATCACCCAGAAGGGCCTCGACCATGTCGAGCGCCGCATCCGCATCGAAGGCGTGAAGCGGCCGAGTCCGGAGGCCTGACATGGCCTCCGCTCGCGGTCGGCTTTCTTCTCTCGATCTCGTTCCCGAAGAGGGACAGGAAGACATCCGCTGGGCCTTCTCGGAGCTGAACAAGCGCGAGCGGTCCCAAAAAGAAATCCTGGACGAACTGAACGGCCGCCTCGTCGACAAGGGGCTCGCCGATTACATCATCAGCAAGAGCGCTTTCAATCGCGCGAGCGTCGCCGCTCATCGCGCTAGCCAGCGCCTGCAGATGCAACGCGACATTTTTTCAGGCCTCGCGCCGCATCTGACCCCAGAGAAGATTGACGAAGGCAATATCGCGCTGGCCGAGTTCATCAAAGCGCTCATCGGCGAGATCATCAGCGAGGCCGAGGGCGCTGGACTGTCGGCCGACGAGGCGATGAAGCTCTCTCGCGGCTTCCTCGCCGTCGTCACCGCGCAGAAGCTCTCGCACGACCGCAAGACGAAGGCCGAAAAGGATTTGGCGACGAAGACCGAAAAGGCGGCCGACGCCGTCGCCAAGGTCGCGCGCGAAGCGGGTCTCTCGGCCGACCAGGTCGCGAAGATCCGTCGGGACGTGCTGGGCGTGCGCACATGAGCGAAGGAACGGGCATGGCGCCCATTCTCCCTCGCGATCCGGCGCGCCTCCCGGAGGAGCTCCCACGCGGCGCGGAGATCCCTGAAGATCACGATCCGCTCGCTGCTGGCGTGCTGATGGCGCACCAGCTCGACTGGATCGAAGACGAGAGCGACCTGAAGGCCGCCGAGAAAGGGCGTCGCACCGGCGTCACTTACGCCGAGGCGCTCGACGACACCCTGATCGCCGCGAAAAAGAAGAGCGAAGGCGGCCAGAACGTCTTCTACATCGGCGACACCAAGGACAAGGGCCGCGAATTCATCGGCTATGTGGCGCATTTCGCCAGGATCGTCGCCGGCGAACTGGCGCAGATCGAAGACTTCATGTTCGAAGACGAGCGCGAGGACGGCTCTTCAAAATTCATTTCGGCCTATCGCATCCGTTTTTCCTCGGGGTGCCGCGTCGAAGCGCTGTCGTCGCGCCCCGAAAACATTCGCGGGCTGCAGGGCGTCGTCGTTATCGATGAGGCTGCCTTTCACAAGGACGTGCGCGCCGTGCTCGACGCGGTGAACGCGCTCCTGATCTGGGGCGGCAAGATTAGGGTCATCAGCACCCATAATGGTGTGCTCAATCCCTTCAACGAGCTGATCCGCGAAGCGAAGGCCGGAAAGACCCCGTTCAAAGTCCATTTTATCCCCTTCAAAAAGGCCGTGGAGAACGGCCTGTTCCGACGGGTCTGCCTCATCACCGGCAAGACCTGGTCGGCCGAAGCGGAAGTCGAATGGGAAGAAAAAATCCGCAGCTCCTATGGACCGCGCACAAGCGCCATGGAGCAGGAACTCGACGCCATTCCGTCGGAGGCGGAAGGCGCGGCGCTCACGCGCGTGCAGATCGAAGCCTGCATGGAGGGCGGGATTCCGATCTTGCGCTGGTCTCTGCCCGACGCCTTCAAGAACTATCCCGAACATGTCCGTAAGGCCGAGTGCAAGGCGTTTTGCGAGCGCGAGCTGAAACCGCTCCTCGGCGCCCTCGATCCGCGCCGGCCGCATTATCTCGGCCAGGACTTCGCGCGCAAAGGCGACGCATCCGACATTCTCGTCGCTGCGACGGACGCCATGCTCACGCGGCGGACGCAATTCATCGTCGAGATGCGCAATGTCCCCTTCGATCAGCAGCGCGACGTGCTCTACTATGTCGGCGACGGCCTGCCGCGCTTTTCCGGCGCGGCGCTCGACGCCACCGGCAATGGCGCCTATCTCGCCGAAAAAGCCGTTCAGCGCTGGGGTGAGCGCGCGCTCGAAGTGAAATTCACGGTCGAATGGTATCGCGTGAACTCGCCGCCCTATATCGAGGCCTTCGCCGATCGCACGATGGTGTTGCCGCGCCATGAGGACGTGCTGCGCGATCATCAGGCGCTCGCTTATGTCAAGGGGATCATCAAGGTGCCCGACGACATGCGCTACAAGGGCGCGGACGGCTTCGAGCGTCACGGCGACACGGCGATCGCCGGCGTGCTGATGTGGCACGCTTCAACGCTCGGTCCTGTCGAATATGGCTATACGCCGGCGCCGCGGGTCGGCAGCGAGCAGCCCGGCGATTGGTTGTTTCCTGAAAACCAAAGCGCGGAGCGATCGATATGGTAGAGACCCGCCGCTCGTCCATTATCGGGCCGGACGGCCAACCTATTATGGTTCCGCTGCTCAAAGGCGAGACGGCCGCGCCCGAGCGCTATGGCGCGCGCGCCCTCATCCATTATTCGGAAGCCTCTGGACTAACGCCGGCGAGGCTCGGCGAGATCATGAGGGGCGCGAATATGGGCCTCGCCAAGCCCTATCTAACGCTCGCGATCGACATGGAGGAGCGCTACCTCCATTACGCCTCGCAGCTGCAGACGCGCCGCCTGGCGCTCGACGGCGTGACGATCTCCGTCTCGGCGCCCAAGGGCGTCAATCCGAAGGCTGTCGATTTCATCGAGAGCCTGATCGCCGATCCGATGTTCCCCGACATGGTCGCTTCGCTCCAGGATGGCGTCGGCAAGGGCTATTCGGTCGTCGAGCCGATCTGGGAATACGAAGGAGGCGCGCTGCGGCCGGTCGTCTATCAGCATCGCGACCCGCGCTATTTCCGCTACGACGAAGTGGGCTTGCGCGATCTCTGCCTCATCGAGGACTCAGGCCTGCCCGGCCCCAGGATCGAGGCGCCCTATTTCATCAAGCATGAGCCCTATCTGCGCGCCGGATCGCCGGTGCGGCGCGGCGTCGCGCGCTCGGCCGCCTGGGCTTTCGTCATGCAGACCTTCGCCCTGCAGGATTGGGCGGCCTTCTGCGAGATCTACGGCATTCCCTTCCGCATCGGCAAATTTCATTCGAGCGCGACCAACGAGGACAAGGCGACGCTGCTGCGCGCCGTTCGCGCCATCGCCAATGACGCCGCCGCCATCATTCCGCAGGGCATGGAGATCGACTTTCAGGAGACCAACGGCAATCGCGGCGAGGCCGTCTTCGGCAATTTCATCAGCTATCTCGACGGGAAAGTCTCTCTGATCATTCTCGGTCAGACGATGACCGCCGAAGTCTCCAAGAGCGGCGGCTCGCTCGCGCAGGCGAAGGTGCAGGAGAATGTCCGCATGGACATCGTGCGCTTCGACGCGCGACAGAACTCGGCGACGGTGAATCGCGATCTGATCCGCCCGGCCGTCGCCATGAATTTCGGCCCGCAGGATATTTATCCGACGGTCCAGATGGAACTCGCCGAGAACGAGGACCTCGCAGCGCTTGGCGCGTTTCTCGGGCAAGCCGTACCGCTTGGCCTCAAAGTAAGCCAGAACTATGTGCGCAAGCGCGCCTCCATTCCCGAGCCGGACGAGGACGAGGAGCTGCTCGGCGCGCCTGCCGCGCAAGCTGACGCGAGCCAGGAGGAAGCGGAGAAGCGGCAATCGGCAGTCGGTGATCGGCAGTCGGAAAAGGGCGCCAAAAAGAAGGACGCTACAGGCAAGAAGGTCGCGGCCGAGCAGCTCGCGGCGCTTGGGACGCGCTGCCCGAGCTGCGGCGAGATTCACGGCACGCGGCTTGCCGCTGATGATCCAACTCAGGCGATCACGGCTCTCCACGACACTGACACGCTCGTCGACTTGGCGCTTACCGACTGGCGTGAGATCCGCGATCCGCTGCTCGCCGGTCTGCTCGCCGCTGTCGGCAGGGCCGAGAACTATGAAGAGGCGCTCGCCAATATCGAAAAGGCGGGAATCGACTCCGCGCCGCTCCAAGAGGCGCTGGCGCGCGCAACCGCCAAGTCGCGCGGCCTGGGCGACGTGAGGGATTGATGAAGCCGGCGACGCGCGGGTTCCAGACGCCGCCCGAAATCACCCGCTATTTCGAAGAGAAGAGCCTCAAGCCGGCGTTCTCCTGGCAGGATGTCTGGGGCCAGGAGCATGCCTATGCGTTCACCGTCGCGAAGGCGGTCGACCTTGAATTGCTGACGCTCTTCAAGACCAGCATTCAGCGCGCGATCGACAAGGGCGAGGGGTTTGAGAGCTGGCGCAAGAAGCTCATTCCAGAGCTGCAGGCGCTCGGCTGGTATGGCAAGCGCAAGGTCGACGATCCGACCGGCAAATGGAAGAACAAAATCGTCGACTTCTCACGGCCGGCGCGGCTCGAAAATATTTTCTGGTCGAACGTGCGCACGGCCCGCGCCGCCGGCCAGTGGGAACGCATTCAGCGCACGAAGGCGGGTCTCCCCTATCTCCTTTATGTGAGGACTGCGAGCGCCAATCCGCGCGAGCAGCATCTCGCTTTCGTCGGAATCATGCTGCTGGTCGACGATCCCTTCTGGTCGACGCATTTTCCGCCGAACGGCTGGGGCTGCAAATGCAGCGTTCGCCAGATCACCCGCTTCGAATATCAGCGGCTGGCGTCGACGGGCGATTACCTGTTGGATCCGCCCACGATCGAGACGAGGCCATTCGTCAACCGCCGCACGGGCGAGATCACCCATGTGCCCGTCGGCATCGATCCCGGCTGGGGAACCAATCCCGGATTGTCGCGCGCGAATACGCTCGTCGACAATGTCGCCGCGCGGCTGGAGGCCGCCGGCGAGGACGCAGCGCGCAAGCGCATCGCCGAGATCGTCAATTCGCCCGCGCCGAAACTCCTCATGGGAATCGGAGAGCCATTAGCCTTGCCCGTTGCGACGGCTGGACGCTTTCTTGAGGACATGCGCGCGAAGTCGCGCCTCATTGTCGCGTTCAACGCCACGATGTCTCGCAAGGTCAAAAAGCACGAGCATGTCGATCCTGACAGCTTCCGGCTCGTGCAGCAGATAGTCGACGGTGGCGAAATCATCGACGAGGATCGGGGAGAGGATTTTCGGACTCTCGTCGCTGAGATCGAGGGCGCGTGGTGGAAGCTCGTCCTCAAACGATCGGCGCAGCGCTTCTTGCGCGTGCAAACGTTCCTGCGAACCAACTCGCACGAAATTGGGCGGCTCCGCCGCAAACAGGAGCGGATTGGCAAAACGAAGGCGGGAGAAGCGTGACGGGGAGGACGACACCCCTCCGCGGCCTAGAGGCGGCCGGCTGCTCGGATTTTGCGCCGTCACGACCTCCGATATAGGCCGATCGCCGCGCCCCTTCAACGGCCCGAAATGAGAACCCCCAGAAATGGCCCGCCGGCGCCCGAGTCCAAAAATCCGCTGCGTTGCTGCGCGCGGTTTCGAAAAACGCGCCCACGGCGTTCAATGGGCATTTAACGTCGATTTTAGGGGGAAGGGATTGGGCCCGGCGGGCCTCGGCGTTCATTTCACGCCGCTGAGGGCAAAAATCGCTTCGCGGGTTCGGCGCGTCGCGTGATCAGAAAATTTTCGTAGCCAAGCAGCCCGACGCGCAAGCGCAGTGTGCGCGCATGCAGAACGCTCCGCAAGCCGATTTCGCATTCCACGCGCTCGCCGCCGCGCTCCCCGTCGGGGACGCGCCGCCGGAGTGGATCGCGATTTTTCCGCAGGTCGGCCGGATCGATACCCGCGATGGGAGAACCTACGATGTAGACGCTGCGGCGCTGATTGCGCGCTTCAAGGCGGATGGCGTCGCCGTGCCGATCGACGTCAATCATTCAACGCATCATGCGGCGAGGACCGGCGCGCGCGCCGACGCGGTCGGCTGGATCAATGAGCTGCGCGTCGAAGGCGGCGCGTTGCAAGGCAAAGTCGAATGGCTGGCCGAAGGCAAGTCGCTACTCGCCGCCAAGTCCTATCGGTTCATCTCGCCGGACTTCTTCCACACGTCTGAAGGCGTGACGACTTGGCTGCGCTCGGTGGCGCTCGTCACGGCGCCCGCCCTCGGCGGCCAGAAGGCGCTCGCCGCCGCATCTTCCCAGGAGTCGAAAATGGAAAAGCTTGCCGCCGCGCTCGGCGTGACCGCCGGCGCGAATGAAGCCGCGCTGCTTACCGCGCTCAACGCCGGCTTCGTGCCGAAGGCGGTCCATGACGAGGCTGTCTCCAAACTCTCCGCGTCCGAGACGAAGCTCAAGGACATCGAAGACGCCAACCGCAAGGCGCGCGTCGACGCGCTGATTGAGGGCGCGCTGAAGGAGAAGAAGATCCTGCCAGCCGAGAAGGATCATTACGCGCAGCTCTGCGCCACCGATTCCGGCTTCGAGAGCGTCAAGGCGCTGCTCGCGGCGAAGAGCCCGGCGCTGACCAAGTCCGGCCTCGATGAGAAGAAGGAGCCCGATGGAGACGCTGCGGCGCTGTCGGCGCTCACGCCGACGCAGCTGTCGGCAAAGGCGAAGAAGATGGTCGCTGACGGCGAGGCGGAAGACTTTCTATCCGCCATGATCGCGCTCAGCGACAGGCTTTCTTCGGGCGCCGCCTGAGCGGCTTCCGCCAAGACCTCATCTAAGGACAGCGAATATGAGCGCCAACGCCTGGTTCAAGAGCTTCACCATCACCGGCGCCGCCGGCGACAAGACGATCGTCAAATTCACGGCCAACCGCGGCGAGGTCGCGCCGGCGACGGCGGCGACCGACAAGATCGCCGGCGTGCTGGCGCTCGCCGCGACTGGGGCCGGTCAGGTCGTCGACGTGGCCATGGGCGGGGTTCACGAGGTCGTCGCCGGCGGCGTGATCGCGGCCGGCGATCTGCTGACGACCGACGCCAATGGCGCGGCGGTTCCTGCGGTCTTCGCCGCTGGAGCGGCGCGCCATGTCATCGGCAAGGCGCTCGTTCCCGCCGTCGCCGGCGACATTTTCCCCTATCTCGTGGCGCCTTCCGTCATCGCCGGCTGAGCGGCGGTTAACTCCTAACTCTTCGAGGCACGCATGGCCCCCAACCGCCCCTTCGTCGTCAATCCGGTGCTCACCGGCATCGCCATTTCATATGCCAATCCGGACATCTCGCTGATCGCCGATCAGGCGATGCCGCGCGTCGGGGTCGGCGGCGAGACCTTCAAGTGGACGGAATATCCTCTCGCCGAGGGTTTCACGGTCCCGGACACCAAAGTCGGCCGCAAGGGCAAGGTCGGCGAGGTCGAATTCTCCGGCGAAGAGCGTGACGGCTCGGTCGAAACTTATGGTCTGCAGGACCCGATCCCACAGTCCGACATCGACGCCGCTCGGGCGCAGCGCGAGCAGAAGCTCTCGACCTATGATCCCGAGGCGCGCGCGACGCAGATGCTGACCAAGCTCGTCGAACTTGATCGCGAAATTCGCGTGGCGGCGAAGGTGCAATCCGCGGCGAGCTACGACGCAGGGAATATCATTGCTCTGGCGAATGCGGCCGATCGCTTCGACGTCGATACCGGCGATCCGGAGGCGAAGATTGATCAGGCCCT
Source organism: Methylocystis rosea (assembly GCF_003855495.1). Classification (NCBI taxonomy): domain Bacteria; kingdom Pseudomonadati; phylum Pseudomonadota; class Alphaproteobacteria; order Hyphomicrobiales; family Methylocystaceae; genus Methylocystis; species Methylocystis rosea. The sequence goes on from NZ_CP034086.1 coordinate 3,342,463, forward strand.
CAACGGGGTGATGATCTTCAGGCCGAACACCTGCACGATGAGTGAAAGCGTCTGGCAGAAGTTGCGCAAGCAGCCAAAGCTCGTTCAGGCGATCAAGGGCACGACCCAGGGGGCCGGCAAAATCACGCGCGAGGAATTCACGAAATACTTCGAGCTAAAGTCCTTGCTGATCGGCGCCGGCTGGGTGAACACGGCGCGTAAAGGCCAGCCGGCCAATATGCAGCGCGTCTGGGGCAAGCACATCAGCTTCTCCTATCTCGACAGCAGCATTCAGAGAGTGGACGAGGGCGCTGTCACCTGGGGCTTCTCGCCTCAGTTTGGCGGGCGGCTCGCCTTCACGATGTTCGACTCCAATATCGGTCTCAAGGGCGGCAACGTCGTTCGCGTCGGCGAAACGATCAACGAGCTGGTTGTCTGCAAAGCGGCCGGCGCGCTGATCCAGAACGCGATCTCTTAAAGCGGGGCGAACATGGCCAAGAAGCCGCAAAGCGCGACGGCGCCCGACCAGTCTCCGGCTTCGGCGGAGAACTCCGCCGCGCAAGCGGAAAGCCCGGCGACGGAAAATCGGCCGTCGCCGCCGCCGGAGGCAAAGACTCCGCCGAAGCCGGAGCGCAAGAGCTTTGTCGCCGTCTTCAATGTCGTCGACGGCGCCAAGACCTATGCGCCCGGCGAGACGGCGACGCTCACGCGCGCGCAGTTCGATGAGCTGAAGCCCCTCGGCGCGATCGAGGGCGATTGGAACTGAAAATAAGTTCTGCGGGGTGGAGCAGCCCGGTAGCTCGCTTGGCTCATAACCAAGAGGTCGCCAGTTCGAATCTGGCCTCCGCAACCAAAATGCCGACGACCAAAAAAGCCACCGCGGGGCGCGGCGTCCAAACTCGCGCCCCGCGCACGACAGCACGCAAAGGCAGGCGCATGAAACCGACCGTTGGACGCATCGTTCACTACTTTATTGAGGACGCCAATAGGCAAACGCCTGGCATGGGCCAAGGCCCCTATGCGGCGATCATCACCCGCGTCCACAGCGACGTCATCCTCGATCTCATGGTCCTGCAGCCCGCCGACGCGCGTCACGCCGGCAGCGTGATCAAGCTCGAAGAGGCCTCCGAAGATTCGGTGAGCTACTGGACCTGGCCGCCGAGGATCTGATGGCTGAACCCTTCGCAACCAAAGACGACGTCCAAGCGCGCTATCCAAGCGACGCGGCGCTGCTCTGCGCCGATGAGACGACACGCGAGCCGGACTGGGCGCGCTTCGACGCGGCTCTTGCCGACGTCTCTATGGAAATCCGCATCATCCTGCAGGCCCGATATACGAGGGCGCAGCTTAATGATCTCGACGCCGAGTCGCTTGGCGCATTGAAGCTTTTTGCGATCGACATGGCGATGTATCGCGTCGCCGTGACGTTTGCGCGCTCCACCGAAGAGATCAAGACGCGCTACGACATCGCGGTCACGCGGTTAGAGGGCGTCGCTTCCGGCAAGAAGGGCTCGCTCACGTTCAACTCCTCGGGCAGCGGGTCGGTCGACGGCGCGCCGACGACGGGCTCGCCAGGCGAAGCGATCGTCGTCGCCCCCGAGCGCCAGTTCTCGCGCGCCTCCATGAGGGACTGGTGATGGACTTCGGCGTCAAAATCGAAGTCGACAAGCATGATCTCGCCGCGATCAGCGCGCTGGTGACGGGTCTTTCCGACTTCGACGCCGCCCCGCTCGTCGAAGAGATCGTGCAGCTTGGCGAAAACCAGACGCGCAAGCGCATCGAGAGCGGCGGACCGGGTCCTGACGGCACGAAATGGTCGCCGAATAAGGAAGGCACGCCAATCCTGTTTCGCACTGGCCGCCATCTGCATGACAGCATCGCTTCCACCTCATCGGGAACGAGCGGCGAATGGGGTGCGGCCTGGGAATTTGCGCATGTCCATCAGGAAGGCGCGGTCATTACGCCAAAAAGCGCTGGCCGCCTCGTCTTCATGCTCGGCGCCAAGCGCGTCTTCGCCAAGAAGGTGACGATCCCGGCGCGTCCCTTCGTGGGCGTGTCGGCGGAAGACGCCGAAGAGATCAAGGAGCTTGTCACTGATTATTTCGGGAGGCTCCTGCCGTGACGACGCTCACCCGCGCCGAGCTTCTGGTCAATGCCCGCGTCAAGGGATTGCGCGACGCCATCGTTTCGAGGCTGAAGTCGCGCTTCGTCGATCTCGACGTGAAGTCGCATCTCGGCAAGCTCGACATCAGCGACGTGCTCGAAAAGGGAACGTTCAACCCTCCGTCGATCGCCGTGGCGGCGACGCGCACGAAGCCGGAGGGGCGGCTCTCCGGAGCCGATGATTTCGTCGTCGACCTCACCGCCTATGTGGTCACGGAAGATCTGCTCGTCGGCGGTCGACGCGTCGAGCGCGACGAAATGGCGCTCGCCATCTGCGAAGGCCTGCTGCTGTCGCTGACCGACGACGACTTCACGCGTTGGGACATGGAAGACGTCGGGCCGCCCGAAGACGCCGAAGCGAAGCCGCTCTTCACCATCAAGGCCGTCGCACAAGGCGTCGTCTATTACGCCGTGACCTGGAAACAGACGCTCTTCCATGTCGCGCCGGCGAACTTCTTCACCGGAGGCGACGCGTGAATCTTTACGCCTCCGAGCTCCGCCGCCTGCGCCGCGAGTCGGTGCGCGTCAATCGCCGCCTGGCGCTTTCTCATGTCGAGGGACATGTCGCCGAGCGCGACGAAGAGAAGTGGAAAGTGCGGCTCGAACTCGGGACCGACGAGGACGGCAAGAAAATCCTGTCGCCCTGGGTCAAGCCGCATTCCAACTCTTCGGGCGCTTATAAGAATTCTCCGGCGTTGCCGGCCGTCGGCGACCGCATGCGACTGCATTCGCCTTCGGGCATCATCGGCGCGGCGTCTTACGCGCTTCCCTCTGCTTTCGACGATGAGCTGAAGCGGCCCGAAGGCCAGGGCAAGGACGAGGCCGTGCGCGAGTTTGGCAAGACCCGCGTGTCGCAGACGCAAGAAAATCTCACGCGCAAGACCGAGAAAACGAGCGTCGCGCAGACGAAGGAAAAGATCACGTCAACGACCGAGAAGACGAGCGTAGAGCAAAGGAAGGACGAGATCTCGATCAAGGGCGATAAGAAATTCGAAGCTGAGGCCGACGAAGCGCGGATTAAGGGCAAGACCACCCGCATCCACGGCGAGAGCATCCAGAAGATCAAATTCGTCGCCGGCGACACGACTTATTACATCAACCCGCTCGCGCTCATCGAGACCAGCGCGTGAAGGAGGAGAGGATGAAGAATCCGCAAGCGCCCGAAGAGCCGAAGACCTATGTCACCACCGAACGCGCCGGCTTCGTCGTCGCCGGCCGACGTGTTCCGCCTGTCTACGAGGAAGGCAAGCCTGCGCGGCCGACAGTCGGCTTTGAGCTGAAGCTTCTCGACGCCGAGGCCGAATATGAGCTGGCGCAGAAAACGATCGCGCTCAAGAAAGAACCCAAAAACCCGAAGGCTGAAAAGGCCTCTTAAAAGGCGTTCGCATGGTTCGCTATCGGAACGGGATCGACGCGAGAACAGGCAGGCCGCTTTCCGGTCGCGCCCATCTCGAGCAATCGATTATCAAAATCGTGATGACGATCCCGACCGAGCGCGTCATGTTGCTCGACTTCGGCATGAATCCGACGCGCCACATCGGCCGCAATATCTCAGCGGCGCTGGCGGCGCGCTTCTACCGCGACGTCATCGTCGCCGTGCACGCCTACGAGCCGGAATATCGCATCCGCCGCCTGCAGCTCGTCGTGCTCGACCGCGTCGGCGCTCTCGGCGTGCTGTTCGAGGGGTCCTATTACCCAGAGGGCCGTTTCGGCAATTACGCGATCGTCGAGGGCGTCGATCTCAACCTGCCGCTCTCCGTCGCCGAATTGCGGGGCGTGGCCTAATGCGCATGGCCTCATCTCAAAACCGCTACGCACTTTTGAGGACCATGCAATGATAGTCCTCTCCGCCGAAACGATCGACCTCTCCCGCCTTCCGGCGCCGGACGCCATCGAGCCGTTGGACTATGGAACGCTGCAATCGGCCTTCATGGAGCGTTTTATCGCGGTCTGGGCTGCCGCGCGCGCCATCGATCCGAGCCTGCCGCAGTATGACGTCCAGACGCTCGAAACTGATCCGGCCGTCATCACCAGCGAGGCGTGGTCATATCTGCGCCTGCTTGATCGCGCGCGCGTCAATGATGCGGTGCGCGCCGTGCTCGCGCCGCTCGCCAAAGGCGACGATCTCGACAATGTCGTCGCGCGCGTCAATATCGCGCGTCTCGCCGTCATCCCGGCGACCGAGTCTATACCCGCGGTGATGGAGTCCGACGAACGGCTCCTCCTGCGCTATCTGCTCGCCTTTTCGCGCCCGGCGGCCGGCACGCGCGAGCGTTATCTTTTTGAAGCCTATACGGCGCTCCCGATTCTGCATCACGCCGCCGTCAATGGACGCGCCGTTCACGGCCGCCGCGGCGACATCGACATCGTCCTCGCCGGACCCGACGGTCGCGATCTTACTGACGAGGAAATGTTTACCGTTAGCGATCGCCTGCTCGCGGAAGACGTAAAGCCAGAGGCCGTCTCGGTCATTTGCCTGAGAGCCCAGCGCAGGCTCTATGATTTCGCCGGCGCCCTCGTCGTCGCCAAGGGGCCTGACCTGACCGCGGTCACGAGCGAAGCCGAAGCGCGCATTCGCGCCAGCGCCAAGGAGCGCATGAAGATTGGCGATTTCGTGCCGGTCAATTCGCTCGCCGGCGCCGCCTATGGTCCAGGCGTGCTGCGCGCCAGCGCGACGGCGCCGGCCACTGACGTCTCCGCGAATCCCTACGCAATCCCAATTCTGCGCAACGTCGCTCTCGATGCGGAGGCGCAGACATGAGCCAAAACATGAGTTCTGTCGGCGAACTCCTTCCCGGCGCGCGCGGAGCCTTTGAAGAGGCGGTCGCCGCCGGCATGTCCGACGTTCTGCCGGTTCCGATCGAAGAAATCGTTGAAGCGGCGCGGACGCCAGTCGCCTTCCTTCCCTGGCTCGCCGTCCACTATGGGGTGCGGCTGTGGTTTCCCGATTGGCCGGAAGCACTCAAGCGATTCGTGGTCGACGAAGCGCCGGCGCTCAATTTCGCGATCGGGACGCGCGCGGCTGTCCCTGCCTTGCTTGACTGCGTTGACGCGACTCTCATCGACGCCAAGGCCTATCCGCAACACTTCGTCTTCGGCAGCGCCGTGATCGGCCGCACGACGGTTCGCCATCCGCCCTTCATGGCGCGCTACCTCGTCTACGTCGAAACGTCGACGCCGCGCAGGGGCTTCGTTTATGGGCGCGCGGCGCTCGGCCGCCACGCCGGCCGCACGCCTTCGCGTGAGAAGTTCAAACGTGCGCGCGCGGCGCTGCGTGCGGCGAAGGCGCCCGAGACCGAATATCGCGTCAGTTTCCAGACGAAGCGGCAAATCACCGTCGCCGACGGCGTCCCGCTCGACGGGACATATGCGCTCGGCCAGTTCATCTCGCGCACGAGGCTTTGACATGGATGTCGTGAAATTCAACGAGGCGGAAGTCGCCGAACCGGACGATTGGACGAACATCGGCCTCAACGCTCGGGCGTCTGAAGACGCGCTCGTCGCCGGCGCGATCGACTATCCCACCCATTGGGCGGACTTCACCGTCTCCAATCCCAATGCGCTGGAACTGATCGTTTCACCAGGCACCCTCTTTTCCGAGGGCAAGCTCTATCGCAACGCCGTGCAGACGACGATCAACATTCAGCAATATCTGCCGATCGTCGCCGGCGATAATCGCTTCCTCGCCCTCCTCGCGGACGGCGCGGTAGAAACAACGACTGAGGAGCGCCTGTTCGAGACGGATGCCGAGACGGAGGCGACCATCGCGCAGCAGGCGCCGAAGGTCGAAAAGCGCAAAATCGATTTCACTGTCGCATTCGGCGCGACATCGCCGACCCCTCTGAAGCCGGCGATTCCAGCGAATCGCTGCTGCATCGCCTGGGTCGAGCTGTCGCCGATCGGCGTCGTCGCGATCGAGCCCAATCACGCCGCGCGCGTCAAAACGCTCTACGAGCATGAGGGACGGCTTGTCAGCGTCGAGGGCGAGATCGGCCAAATCTCGGCGTCCGTTCGCACGATCAAGACCGACATCGCCAACATTCAGGCGCGCCTCGGCGATATCCCGTCGCCGGCGATCGTTCGGCAGATGAAGCGTTCGATTGCGCAGCTCCTGGTCGGATCCAGTGTCCCCCCCGAGGCGCTCGCCTATGATTATGATCCGGGTCTGGTCGGCGACAAATGGGACCATGTGCACGCCTCCTGGCTCGCGCGCGTGCACGAAGGCGTGCGATTCGCCTACGCTGCCGAACGCGACATGCAACTCGCGCTCATCGACGATGAGGCGTCGAACATCAGGAAGAGCGGCAATCTCCTCCTGCCGGAATGGACGGAGGAAACGCGGCTTGAAGTCGCCGGCGACGGCGGCTCGGTCAATATTGCCGGCGCGGTCCATACGATCGTCGACGCCATCCAGAAGACGCTGTCGCGCAGCGTCACCGAATATGGCCCGACGGTGACAACTTGCGAGAACGTCGCCGAATGGGCGAATTACTCGATCGGCAAGAACGTCGGAGCGATATTCAGCTACGGCGGAGAGGATTTTGAAATCATCGCCGCGGCGCCGAGCGGCCACGGCATCTATCGATGGATCAGCGTCCGCAAGATCATCACGCGTCAGATCATCGAGACCTATTGGGAATATGTGACCTCGACGGTCGGTCTCAACGGCTCGATCCATGGGCAGCAATGGCTCAATACTCAGCCATCCGTGCTCACCAGCGTCGATCTTAATTTCACGTTGAAGGCCGCGAGCGGGCCGGTGCATTTGCTCGTCTGCGAGTGCTTCGAACATGGCGCGCCGAATTTCAGCGCGGTCATTGCGCGGGTCGAAAAGCAGCCTGAAGACCTCGTCCTCGGATGGAACAAGTTTGCTCTGGCGCCGACGCTGCTCGACGGCGGCAAGCGCTACGCCTGGGTGACGGTCACGACGGGCAATCATGCGCTGGCGACAGTTTCCGGCAACGCCTTCGCGCAAGGCTCGCGTTTCATCTGTTCCGACGGCGTGTGGGCGCAGCCGTTGACGGACAGCGACTTCGCCTTCCGCCTCAATTGCGCGAAATTCGCCAGAACGCGCACGACCTTCGACTTCCAGCCGCTCACGCTCGACGGCGGCATGACCGAGATCCGACTGCTGCACGCCGGATGGGAGGCGGCGGGGACGAAGCTCGCCTGGGAAATCAAGGTTCCCTCGATCCCGAACGCGCAATGGCGACCGCTCACGCTCGATAACGCCGACGGCGCCGACGATCTCAACGGCCTGCCGGCGCTCGTTCAGCTTCGCGCCGTCTTCATGGGCACGACGGACCTGCAGCCGGCGCTCGTGCTCGACGCCTATGCGCGCGGCATGACCTTCCGCAACCGTGGAGATTTCGTCGCAATTAGCGCGGTCATCAATTTCGGCGTCGCGACGACGACGGTGCAGACCGATTCCGTAATCGACGCTTTCGAGCCAGTGAAGCATACGGCGGCGCCGAAGCTCGTTATCGGCGCGACGATCTACACGCCGAGCGTGACCACGATCACCGACGAAGACTCCGATAATGGACTGCGCCGGCGCATCCTCGCGACGTTCACCGTGCCCTCGACAACGACGGCGCGCTACCGGCTCGACATGACGACGACCGAAGTGACCGACATTCCCTTCCTGCAGAACCGCGCGGTCTACGCGCTTTAAGGAGGCTTCAATGGCGCAGCAAGCGCATGGCGGCGCGACTTCGGCCGGGTCGTATGACCCGGAGACGATCTACGACGTGCGGCTCAGCCGCACGGTGATGGTTGGCCGCGCCCGCATCAAGCCGCTCGGCGAGCATCAGATGACGGGCGCGACGCTCAACGCCATTGTCGATGAAGAAGGGGCCGACGCCATTGTCTCTGCCAACCCCAGATAACGACTACGCCGCTCCGGCCAACATGACGCTGAACAAGGCGTCATGGGACGCTGCGATGACGTCGATCGGCGAGCGTCTCCGTGCGCGGGAAGCGCTCGAAGCCTCGTTCCAAAACCTGATCAATCTTGGAGTCGGTCAGGCGATCGCGGCGGTTCAGAACGAAATCGCGCCGACCGCCGCCCAGGCGCAGGCCCATGCCCAGCAGATTGAGTCCTTCCTCAACATTCTGTTAGCGACGGCCATTCCGGCGACGTTGATCTCCGTCACGCCGTCGATGCGCTTTACGTCGGACGCTGAGATCGCGTCCAAGGCGTCCGCCGCCGCTCTCGCCGATCTCGTCGCCGCTGTTGCGCTCCTGGCGCCGCGCGCTTCGCCCAACTTTACTGGCTCCCCCACGGCGCCGACTCCGGCCGCCGGCGACAATTCGGCCAAACTGGCGACGACCGCCTTTGTGAAAACGGCCATCGCCGCGCTGGTCGCTTCCGCGCCCAGCGTGCTCGACACTTTGGACGAGCTTGCCGCCGCGCTCGGCGACGACGCCAATTTCGCGTCGACCGTGACCGCCGCTCTCGCCGCACGCCTGCGCTTCGATGCGGCGCAAGCGCTGAGCGCCGGCGAAAAAACTCAGGCGCAGACAAATCTGGGGCTCGGCTCGCTCGCGACGCAGAACGCGGTCAATCCCGTCGATCTGCCGGCCGGCGCGTGGGTGCTCATCGACGCGCCGCTCGTCGCCAGCAACAGCGCCGCATTGGAGGTGACGCCGCTCGACAACACATATGATGAATACGAGATCGTCTTCGAGAACATTCGTCCGGCGACTGACGCTGTTGACTTTCGGGCGCAGATTTTCTCAGGCGGCGCATACAAGACGACTGACTATTCGAACATCTCGCTCATTGCCAATTCTGTGGGCTCGGCCACCCCGCACGTCACGACCGCGATCGACCTGAGCGGTAGCAGCGGGCGAATGGACAACGCCGCCGAAAGTGGATTGAGCGGATTTCTTCGCATCCTGAATCCGAGCCAAACGGCGAACTTCAAGCGGATCTTCGGGCAAAACAGCTTTTACGATAGCAGCGTCTCGGGTTCTGCCCTCATCGCCTTTTCGGGAGCGTGGATAGGCGGCCCGGGAGCCATCACCAAAATGCAGCTCTACATGTCGAGCGGCAACATTTCGAGCGGCAAGATTTATCTCTTTGGGCGGAAGAAATGACCTACACAGCGCGACCTCTCAGTGACGCCGTCGTGCGCGACGCCGACGGCAGGATCATCGGCCCCGAGATGGCGGATGATTGGGCCGAATATCAGGCCTGGGCCGCGCTCGGAAACACGCCCGCTCCCGCAAACACGCTAGCGAAGCTCAAAGAAACGGCTCTGCAGGCGCTTGCGGATCGCCGTTGGCGCGCGGAGACAGGCGGCATCAGCGTCAATGGTTCCCCTGTGGCGACGGATGACAGATCTCAGGCGAAATTCGTTGGCGCATGTCTCGCGGCGACGCTCGACGCCAGCTATTCGGTCCAGTGGAAGATCGCCGACCAGGGCTTCGTGACCCTCGATCGGGATCAGATCATCGCAATCGCGCGGGCCGTCCGAGCACATGTGCAGGCGTGCTTCGATCGCGAGGCGGCGCTCGCCGAAGAGATCCAGGCGGCGCCAGACGAACAGGCGTTCTCGGCCATCGATATCGAAGGAGGCTGGCCGTCGTGAGTATGAGACGCATCTACCTCTCCAACAATGAGGCGATTTCCCGCAGTATTGTGGTGCGCATGCCTGGCTACGCCATGCCGCCAGCCGGCGAATGGAAGATGGAGCTGCGGCGCAGGACGATCGCGACAGGCGCGCCGGCGTTCGCGTTTTCGAGCGAGACGGGCAATCTACGCGTCATCGCCTTTGACGCGCCGGCCAGGAAGGCGGTTCTCGCCCTGCTTGCGCCGCAGCAACTCATCGCCGATCTGACCGATAGCTATTTCGCCGATCTCGTTTATGTCGGACGGCCTTCCCAAAAATCTCGGACAGTTCGTCTTCAACTTCAGGCGCGGCGTTTCGCAGGTCGGGTTGCCAGGACCGGCGCCGGCTTATGAGGATCTCGCCTCATGGGAGCCGATAATTGACATCTCCGGCACGGACGCCGCGACCATTCTCAGCATGGTCGAGCGCGGACTGCCAGGCACCGCCGCCGTTCTGCCCGCGGGACCATGGATCCAGCTTGCGACATTGACCGCGGCGGACGTCGCGCAGCTCGCCGATACGACTCACTTCACTTCCGACTTCGACGACTATGAGATCGTCCTCGAAAATCTCGTTCCGGCGAACGATGGCGCCAATCTGAAGTTGGAGCTGCAGATCGGCGGCTATTGGATGATCGACGGCTATTCCAGCCTGGCGCGCTTGACGAATGCGGCCGGCTCGATCGCCTCGCATCAAACGGCGTATATCGACCTCTCCGGCGCGACGAGTCCGCGGTTGAAAAACAGTGGGGGCGTAGGGCTAAGCGGCTTTCTTCGCTTCTTCAATCCTGCCGAAACGGCGAATGTGAAGCGCATCGTTGGACAGACGGGCTTTGGCGATTATTCCGACAGCGGGCAAAGCGCGATTGTCGATATATCGGCGTCGAGAAACACGACGACGGACCCAGTCACCGGCATGAAGTTCTTTGTCGACAACGGCAATCTGGCGACGGGCAAAATCCACATTTTCGGCCGGAAGAAATGACGGCGAAATCCATCGCGCAAATAAAGGCGGATATCGACGCGCATCTGCTTGCGCATGGCGCGTCGATCGATCCCTCGCCGATCCTGCGCGAGACGCTCTTCGACATCCTCGACTCGCTAAAGGCCTATAATACCCCGGATCCGCATTTGATCCGGCTGACCTACCCTGGCATCCCGTCGCCGAATGCGCTTGTGCTTGGCGAAGTCTTTGTCGTCGGCGTGGCGTTCCCTGCAAATTTTGCGGGATCGCAGTTTCGCTGCCTCGTCGCCCCGCACGGGGCTTACATGCTTCGTATCCTCAAAAACGGCGACGAGGTTGGCGCAATCGACTTCGCCGCCAGTGAAACAATCGCGACGATCTCGACCAGCGACGGCGAGAGTCTGCAGTTCGAGACGGGAGACATTCTGCAGATCGTCACGCAGGCGAGCCTCGACGTGATCTCAGGCATCTTCGGCGCGCTCGCCGGAACCCGCGTCTGACATGCGTCGCTTTCAGCCAGAATATTGGACCGTTAATTCCAACGTGGAGGCGTCGGCGGCGCTGACGACGCCCGCGCAGGATGCGCTGACGGTCGCTCTGATCTTTCGCTCCACCAATGACCTCGTGGGACTGATCTGGGAATGCGACGACACGATCTCGCATCCGCTGTGCCGCTATGAGAGCGCCCACGATTTCAGCGGCGCCGTTCTCGAATTCGATTTCGAGATGGTCGGCGTCGCCTCCATGCTCTCTGAACGCCCGCCGACCTTCACGGTCGAGCACCTTGACGGGTCTTTAAGCTATGTGCGTCCGGCGGCCTATGCGACGGACATGGCCGACGACGGCATGTCCGGACATATCAAATTGGAGTTCTCGCAGGTCGGCGGCGGCTGGGAAGGGACGGAGCCTGTCGACTGGACAAGCGTCAAGCGGATGTTTCTCTCGCTCATCCCAGAGGATTACGAACTCCCGGCCGATCCGCCGGTTCTCACGCCGCTCGCCGAAGAGGTCATCGCCCATTTGTCCATGAGCAACATCAGCGTCGAAGGTCCTGATCTCTTCAAATGGCGCGCCGGCGTCGCGCCGCATAGGCTCGGCATGACAGACGGCTACGACGACTCCTATCACCTTGCGCCAAAGCGCATCGTCGACGCCGCCCATGATCTCGGCTACCGCGGCTGGTATAATGTTTATATTGGGCTCTCGCACCATCACGCGGTCGCTTGGTCGGAGAGCGAAGAGCGTTTCATCGTCGATATCGGCAAGCCGATCATCAATTCGGCGGCCCGCGCCTGGTGGGACGATCTCGTCGTCAATCTTGTCGCCAAAGGGTTCGAGAAGATCGTGGTCTCGGTCTCCTATGAGATCATCCATTATTTGATGCCAACCGACTGGTATCAGCGCGATCATGCCGGCGCCCCAGGGGAGTCCGGCTGGGACCCGCCAAGCCGGTTTATCTCGCCGTGCAGAACCGATGCACTCGACTATTTGGCAGGCGTCGCGAACTATCTGGTCGGACGCATCATCGCGCTCGGCGGCGAGGCCTATTTCCAGATCGGCGAGCCGTGGTGGTGGGATAACTCCTATGTCGAGGGCGGCGGCGGACCATGCTTTTACGACTACGCCACGCTGCTCGCCTATAACGCCGATACGGGGCTCTATGCTCCGATGCCTTATCTTACGAGCGTGACGGCGGATTTCAGCTCGCCAGAGCAGACGGCTTTCGTCAATTGGCTGGGCGACAAGCTCGGGCAATCGACCAATTACATCCGCGACGCCGTGAAGACCGCGCATCCAGCCGTCAAAACGGCGATCCTGGTTTATACGCCGCAGGTGTTTTCGTACCCGATGCTCGAGATCGTCAATTTGCCAATCTCCTATTGGGAGGCGCCGGAATACGACGTGCTCCAGATCGAGGATTACGATTGGGTCATCGGTCGGGACTGGGCCCGTCACGCGACGACCTGGGACACCGCCTTCACGACGCTCGGCTACACGCCGGACACGACGCAGTTTTTTAGCGGTTTCAACAAGGACGCGATCAACGCCAGCACGGTCTGGCCGGCGATGTTCGTCGCCATCCGCGAGAGCTACCAAAAATGCTCGCAGACTTACGTCTGGGCGCGCCCGCAAATCTGGCGAGACCGGATCATTTGGCAAGACGCCGAGATGATCACCGTCCAGGGCGACTAGCTGACGCCGTTCTCCTCATGAAAAATTTCGTGGCCAAACACGACGGCGAGCCCTCGTAGGGTGCGGCGCGTTTGATCGGGCGTCAAGCAAGGTTTTGCAAGCGAGGTTTTGAATGCCTGCGACCACCCCTAATGTCGGCGTGAGGACGTTCCTCGACCGGGCCGACAAGGTTCCTTTTCTCATCGCCGACATGTCGACGATCGGCGGCGTCTTCACGCCGGGAACGGGCATTGACCGCTCGAAATTCCCCGTCGACACACCTGTCCATTTCACGACGAGCGACACGGAGATGGTCACGGCGGCCGGCACCGGCACGCTCAAGCAACTTATCGAGGCCTGCAACTACTCCGGCATCGTTGCTTCGATCGTCGCCAATGTGCCCGACATTCTGGTCGCCGACACCGCTGATCAGAAGATGACGAAGATGGTTGGCGACTCCGTCGCCAAGACCGGCGCCTGGGCGATGATGGCGGCGCAGGGCGAGACCGGCGTCGTGCCCGATCTCCTGATCGCTCCGGACTTCGCACATCTGCGGCCGGGCGACGCCGCCAATCCGATCATCGCGGCCTTCGACGCCATCTGCGAGCGCCTGATCACGCCGCTGGCGATCGCCGACACGCCTTCGGCCGATAAGACCGTGGCGGCCGAATGGGCGGCGGACTGGGCCGATACGCTCAACGTCATCTGCTGCGGCCAGGGCGCGCGCGTCTCGGAAGCCGGCCTGCCGGTCACCCGCGCGAGCGCCCCCTATATCGCCGCGCTGATGGCGAAGACCGACAAGCAGATGGGCGGGCCTTACTACAATCCCGGCAATCAGCCGCTCGGCATTCTCGGGCCTTCGCGCGCCGTCGAGTGCAATTACACCGACCCGGACAGCGAGCATAACTGGCTCCTGCAGCGCGGCGTCAACACGATCGTGCAGCTGGAAAAAAACCGCACCTCGCGCAGCGTGAATTCGCCGCAGGGCAAGATGTTCTGGGGCTTCTTCACGACGTCCAACGATCCGCTGTGGCGGCTGATCAATGTCGTGCGCACGCGCAAGGCGATCCGCGAGGTCATTCCGCGCACGCTCGTTCGCTATCTCGGCCAGAATATCGGGACCAATCTCGTCGTCGTTCTGCGCCAGTCGGTGATGGACTTCCTCGGCGAACTGGCGTCGCTCCCCGAGCCGGCGATCCTGCCCGGCTTCGACGTGATCTGGGATCGCGATCAGAACTCCAACGCGGTGCTGCGCGTCGGCGGCCTCGTCTTCAACGCCTATTGGGAAGAGAGCCCGGCGCTTGTCGATCTGCAGATCTACACCGGCCGGCGCGAGCAGAGCTTCGACATTCTCGCCTCTGAAATTCAAGCGGCGATGGCGCAATACAACGTGTCGGGAACTCTTTGACCGCGCGCGAAAAGGATTGACAGATGGACAACATCGTTCGCGGCTGCAACTGGTATTTCGCCCAGCTCAATGTTTGGCGCGTGCTCGACGAAGTGACCCTGCCGGAGCTGACGTTTCAGACCGAGGATTTCACGCCGGGCGGCCACATGATGGGCGTCGCTTGGCCCGAGGACATGCAGCCGCTGAAGGCGACGATCAAACTCAAGAGCGACGATCCGCGCATTCGCGGGCTTTGCGGCAAACAGCCCGGCGATTATGTCACCGCCACTTACTACGAAAATCTGCGCTCTTTCCGGACTGGCGCCAACAAGGGCCGCATCATCACGATGAAAGGCCTCTTGAACTCGGTGAAGGCGGATGTCCGCAAGGGCGTCAAATCGTCGATGACCGAATATGAGTTCTCCAGCATCGTCTACTACGAGGACATCGTCGACGCCGTCGTGGTGCATCGCTTCGATCAATTCATGGGGCCGGGCGCGACCGTCATCGGCGGAGCCGCGCTCTTCGCCGACATGGCGGCAAATCTCGCGATCAATGGAGGGACAGCGCTGTGAACGATGCCAAAAGTGGCGTTGAAAGCGCCGTGAAAGCCGATTTTGCGCAAGTGCCGCTCCCTCCCGATGGCGCCGAGGGCGAGGTGAGGGAAGCGAGCGCTCCGGCCGGCCCGTCCCAGTCGCAGGCGGAAGTCGCCATCCTCGAATTCGAAGATCCGGCGGGCATGATTGAGGAGGTTCCGCTGAACCATCCCTTCCGCTGGAAGGGAGAATGGCTGCGGAAAGTCTCGATCCGCCGGCTCATCTTCGCCGAAGCGCTCCGTGTCAACGAAGAGGCGCAGAAAGCGGGCCGCGAGGTCACTTCAATCGACCTGTTTGCGGCGATGACCGCACTGTCGGCGCCCGTGATCCGCGGCATGGAGGCTACCGACGCCGATCGCGTCACAAAGGCCTGCCTCCCTTTCTTGCCCCTGACCGAGGAGGATCGCGCCTCTCCGTAGACTGGTCCGATCTGCGGCGCATCGGCCTCCTGGCGTGCCGCTTCATGAACGAGCCCTGGAGCCGCGTGCTGCGCATGCCGCTCGACGAAGTGATCCGCAACGTCTTCGAGGGACAGCAGATCGAGGATGAGGACGGCGCCGGCGCGCAGATCAGGCTGCTCAACGAGCTGATGACGAAATTGATGTGAGACGGGAACCGGCGCGAGCGGTTGCGGCGGCGCAGAGCGAGCGACGCAGGAGCTAAAATCATGGCCGATCTCGACGTCGCCGTAAGGCTCAAATTCCTCACCGACGGCGAAGGAAAGCTGAAGGCGGCGACGAAGAGTCTCGCCGACTTCGGCAAGAGCGCATCGAGGCTCTCCGGGCGCGCGACAGGCCGCTTCGGCGGCGATCTCAACAAGGCTTGGCATGCGAGCGTGAAGCTCGGCGGCGCGCTCGACAAGAGCGCCAAGTCCGCCGGCAAGACCGCGACCGGCTTACGCGCGATCGGAACGGGCGCGAGCGGCATTGATCGCACGCGCGCTTCCGTTGACCGGCTGACGAAGTCGACGAATGCGCTGGGCGCGGCCGATCGAAAGGTCCGGCTCGGCGCAGCGGCTTCTGGCGGAGGAAGCGTTCTCGCCGCCGGCGCGCTTGGCGGCGCCGTGGCCAAGCGAAAGGCCGCGCTGAAAGAAGGCTTCGCGGAAGCCGCCTCGCAGGTCTCTCCTGGAGCCGGCTATCTCGTCGGCGCGGGCGGGGCCGTGGCTGTTGGCGCGGCCGTCGGCGGAACCGTCGCAACAGTCGGCGCGGCGATGGCCTATGGAACCAAACAGGCGATCGACTTCGAAAAGGCGATGGCCGATGTGAAAAAGAAGGTCACGCTCGATCAAGGCGAGAGCTGGCTCGATGTCGAGCGAGCGATCAACAAGGTATCGCGCGAAATGGGCATGGCGCGGACCGATACGGCGGCGCTGACCGCCATGGCTGGGCAAGCTGGAATTGCCTACAAGGACCTGGGCGCGTTCATGCGGCTCGCCGCTAAAGCGGCGACGGGCTGGGACGTCGCGCCGAAAGAGGCGTCGGAGCGTCTCGCGAAAATCAAAGCGCAGACGCAGTGGACCATTCCGCAGCTTGAAGAATTTGCGGACAAAGTGAACGCTCTCGGCGACTCCTCGGCCTCCGCAGAGAAGGACATCGTTGAGATGTTTCAGCGTGCGGCCGGCGCTGCGAAAGCGGCCAGCGTTCCGCTCGACACGTCGCTTGCGGTGACGACGGCGCTCAATTCGATCGGCATGCAGGAAGAGGTTGCTGCGCGCTTTTGGAACGCCTTCTCGTCGAAAATGCGCACGGCGGCGTCAGGCGGCCGCGGCGCGAAACAGGCCGCGGAAGGTTACAGGATGCTCGGCTTGACCCTGAAACAGGTCGAGCAGGGCATGAAGACGAACGCGACGAAGACAATCCTCGACGTACTGGACCGGTTGGAGAAAAGCTCCGAAAAAGCTTCAGCGGCCGTGAAAATCTTCGGACAGGAATGGTGGGACGAGGCGGCGCGTAGCGGCCAGGCGCTGCCCGAAATCCGCAAGAACCTTGAGATGCTCGCCAGCGGCTCATGGAAGGGCTCGCTCGACCAGAATCTCAAGATTGATCTCGACACGACCGCTAACCGCCTTAATCGCTTAAAAGCGTTGGTTTCCGAAATCGGCGACGGGCTGATGCGTTGGTCGCTGAAGCCCATCGGCGATGCCTCCGAGAAATGGCAGGCCGCGGCGGAGCGCTGGGAGCGCGCTGCGGAAGCCGACAGGATCCTTTCGAAGGCAGGCAAGGAAACGTTGTCGGCGGCGGAAGCCAGGCGCGTGGTCAACGATCCGGATCTGCGCGCGAGAATCGAGGCGCAGGAGCGCGCCAGAACCGGCACTGGCGAGTCGCTTGCGGCGTATGAGCGGCGACTTCGCCTCGATCGGCCGGTCAAGGCGCCCGCGCCGATGATCTCGCAAATCGAGGGCGCGACGCCTCATATCGACGCGCAGCAAATCAATCAGGCGGCGGCTGAGAGCGTCGCCAAGGCTAACGATCTCTACGACGCGCTGCAAAAGCTGAATGTGACGGTGAGGCCGAACGTCGACGGCGCCGGCGCTATCGCACAGATGGAAGCCCTCAAGCAAAAAGCGCAGGAGACGGCCAACGCCATGCGCGCGCTACAGAACTTTGGCGCTCCGACCTCAGGAACGCGCGTCAATCCCACATTAACAGGCGCGCCTCGCCGCGGCGGCGGTTCGACAGGCGGAAGCGCGCCAGCGACGCCAGGAAAGCAGTCGCGGCTCGGTCGCGGCGGCGCCATTCAAATCGGAACCGCGCATTTCCACGGCGTCAAGGACGCTGGCGCCATGCGCCGCCAGCTGGCCGCGCTCGATCGCCGCATCCGCAGCGCGCGCGACAACGCCCTTCACGACATAGGCTGATGATGTCGCAACCGATCGCCCTAATCGGCTCCGCGATCGTCGACGTGATCGGCATCACGCCGCTCGGTTTCGGCGAGATCATGGAAGCCAACTGGGCGCGTCACCCCGTCTTCGACAGCGATCCTTATTACCAGCCGACGTCGGGCGGCGATCATATCGAGACCCTCCATCTTGCCTGTCGGCCGCATATTTTCGGCGGTCTCGACAATTTCCAGTCGCTGAAACGCCACTGCAAGGCGCGCGAGCCCGTTCCCTACATCCGGATGAGCGGGATGGTCGGCGGCTATCAAGGGCTCGTCGCGGTCCAGACCGTCTCGCGCGAGGAACGCCGCATCGCGCCGGGTGGCGTCGGCTGGCGCTGGGAGTTCACCATCGAATTGCTCTTCATCGGCGAGCATGCGGGAGGTGGGTTTTGAAACGCCTGATCATCGAGCCCGTGCGGCTCGACATCCTCGCCAGGGAGCAGATGGGATCGGAGCTGGACGGCGCCATGGAGGCGCTGCTCGACGCCAATCCCGGCCTCGCCAGGGAAGGCCCTTTCGTCGTCGCGCCGCGCTTCGTCGAAATCCCGCGGACGCCGGAGAAGCCGACCGTCCCCACCGTCAATCCCTGGGACTGATCTCTCCCCATGTGGCGCAAGCCGATCCTCATCATCAACAACAGCTCGGGACGGAATATCCTTCCCGGTCTCTCGGGTCTTTGGCTTTCCTGCAAGGTGACGGAGCAGGCCGGCGACGAGAGCGACGAAGCGGAAATCATCTGCGTCGGCCCGCCCTCGAAATTCGGCCTTCCCGGTCGTGGCGAAAAATTCTCGATTCTCGGCGGCTGGGAGGACGAAGGCCCAGTGATGCAGGGCGAGTTCAGCGTGCAGAAAATCGTCTGCAGCGGCGATCCAGCTCCGGAAGAGGGAGACCGGATCACAATCGTGCTGCGGGCGGCCGACTATGTCGACAAGCTGAAAGCCCACGCCTCGAAACACTATGACGACAAGACCTATGGCGACATCATCGAGGACGTCGCCAAGCAGGCGGGGCTCGAGGCCCAGGTCGACTCCGAGGTCGCCAAGATCAAAGTGCCCTATCGGCTGCGCTGGAACCAGTCGCATATCGATTTTGCAACCGAGCTTTCGGAGGAAGTGGGCGCGATCTGCAAGCCCGCGGGCGGCAAGCTGATCGCGGTGAAGCGCGGCGCTGGCAAGAGCGCCTCTGGCAAGAACCTCACGCCGATCGAGATCATGCGGCGCAAAGGCTTCGCCTATGAGATCGAGATCGAGCCGCGCCCGGAGGTGGGCGATGTCGCCGCCAGCTGGCACGACGAAAAGGCGGGCAAGCGGAAGGTCGCGAAGCACAAGACCGGCCGTAAGGGACCGCTGCACGCCATGCCGCACCCGTTTCGCAGCGAGGACGAGGCGAAGAAGGCAGCCGAGTCGGAAGCCTATGAAATGGGAAACGCCACGGGGAGCGGGCGCTTCGACAGCCCCGGCCTTCCGCACGCGCACGCCGAGGCGCCGGTCAATGTTTCGGGCTTCGGCAAGCCGATCGACGGCCGCTGGAAGGCCGAAAGCGTCGAAAAAGTCTGGGAGTCGGCGGGCGGCTTTTACACCACGGTGCATGTGAAGGCGGGCGACGACGAGAAGGGGAAGAACGGGTGAGCGAGGGAGCTACAGGTCTGGTTTATGCGCGTGGCACAAGCCGGGGACGCCGGTCGATTTAGAATTCTCTTAGCGGGGCCGGGTCGCCCCGGACGCGGGTCCAGACGGCAAATCAAGTCCCGCGCAGCGCAACCAACCGATAACGCTCCCCGCCAAGGGGAGGATGCGGACTCGGGATTAACGAACAATGGACGATCTAAGTGATTGGCGTGAGGTCGCGCCCGTCTCCCCGGCGGCCGGCTGGATTGGCGGGAAAAAGCAGCTGGCGAAGCGTCTCTGCGCCCTTATCGAGGCGACGCCGCATAGGGTCTACGCCGAGCCCTTCGTCGGCATGGGCGGCGTGTTCTTCCGGCGACGGAAGGCCGCGCGGGTCGAAACGATCAATGACGCTGACCGCGACGTCGCGAATTTTTTCCGTATCCTGCAGCGCCACTACCAGCAGTTTATGGACACGCTCAAATGGCAGGTCGCGAGCCGCTCCGACTTTGAGCGCCTGGCCGAGCAGCCGCCGGAACTCCTCACTGATTTGGAGCGGGCGGCGCGGTTTCTTTATCTGCAGAAACTCACTTTCGGGGGAAAGGTGCGGGGCAAGAGCTTCGGCATGGACACTCATGGGCCGGCGCGCTTCGATCTCAATAGGCTCGGCGGCGTGCTGGAGGCGGTCCATGAGCGGCTTGGCGGCGTGACGATCGACTGTCTTGATTGGCGCGAGTTCATCGCGCGTTGGGACCGGCCGGAAACGCTGTTCTATGTCGACCCACCCTACTACGGGACCGAGGGCTACTATCGGGCGCCATTCCCTCGCGCCGATCACGAGGCCTTGGCGGCGATTTTAAGGGGCATAAAAGGGCGCTTCGTGCTGACCATGAACGACAGTAAGGAGACGCGCGCCATCTACCGCGAGACCGGAGGGCGGATCGACAGGGCTGAGCTGACCTACACGGCCGCGGGGGGATCGGGTGCGAAGAGGGCGGCCGAGATCATCGTGAGGGGATTGTGAGCGAGTCGCGCTGGCGCCGAACAAGCCTTTCGCTGCTTGGCGGGGAGCGCGAGGTCTGCCCCGATGACTAGACGCTCTACGACGCCGAGGGCCTGCAGGTCGCGCGCATCATGCTCGTCGTGGGCGGCCCTATCGCAAGTAGGTCCAGGAATGACTGGCATTCCGGTCCCCGACCCGATCCCAGCATCGACTTGCACTAAGCGTAAATAGTCCCCACATGCGGCGTTCGGCTATCTGAGTTCGCTTCGTCGGCCGAAAGGTGGAAAAATAAACGCGCGCATTTCGAGTTTCGGATTGCCAAACTAGATTTGGGAATGACCTACGAAGACCCGGATTCTGGAAATAATTCGAGCGAGGGCTATCCGCCGTCGCGCTACATGCGTGCCCGGCGGCCTTACCTTTTCTCCGACTCCGAGCGAACGACCGAGATCGCGCTGACGCAGGAGGTTTTGTCCCATCATCTCGACACGTTGACCAATCAGAAGGCCGAATACGTTTTCGAGAAGTTCGCGGTCCGGCTCGCTGAAAAATTTATCGCCCCGAACCTGCGGCCACAAACAGGGCCCACCGGCGGCGGCGACGGCAAGACGGATTCTGAGACCTATCCCGTGTCTCCGGAAATCGCTGAGCGATGGTTTTCTCCCGACAAATTGGCGGCTAGTGAGCGATGGGCGTTCGCGTTTAGCGCGAAGCGGGAGTGGCGCAGCAAGGTCCGCTCAGACGTAAGGGAAATCGTCGGCACCGGTCGCGGGTACCAGCGCGTATATTTCATCACTAACCAATATGTGTCCGCACGCCAGTCTGCAGAGGTTCAGGACGCTCTGACGAAGGAGTACGGCGTGCCGGTCACCATCATGGACCGGACGTGGATACTAGAGCGCGTATTCGACCATGGCTGCCTCGATATAGCGCAGAAGTGCTTGGGCGTCGGCAAGCAGTTCGAGGCGACTGTGATTGGGCCGCGCGATCACAAAAGGCAGACCGAACTTGACGGGCTCGAAAAACTGATCGCCGACAACGCGGCCTATGAGGGACGGGCACCTGCTCTAGCCGATGACGCGTTGCGGACTGCCAAACTCGCCAGGGGCTTGGAGAAGCCCCGCTTCGAGGTGGATGGGCGTTTCGAACGCGCCGTCAGTATCGCCCGACAGCATGAGCTTTCGACGCACCGGCTTGCGGCAATCTACGAATGGGCTTGGACATCCTACTTCTGGTTCGACGACGCGCAGAAGCTCAGCGAGCTTTACGACCAGGTCGAAAAGCTCGCCATCCGCTCGCAAGACGCCAACGATCTCGAGCGTTTGAGCAACCTCTTGCCGCTGCTCGTCGGCGCCGTGCGGGATGACATGCTGACGCCCGAAGCCGCCGCGATTGCTGTGCGTAGCGCAGCCCTCGTTCAGTCCCTTGAATCCGCCAAAGGCAACACTTCACGCCCCAACAATGCGCTTCACGCGCACGCGCTGCTCCTGCTGATCCGTATTTCCACAATCCGCGCGGGGTGTGATGCGGGCACGCTCGATGCAATCTGGACCGAATTTACGTCGGTCATCGAGCAGTCCCGCGGCCTCGGCACTTTCCCCTTCGAATCTATTGCCAATTGTCTGATGCAAATCGGCGAATTTGTCCCCGAAAGTGAAACGTTCGACTCGCTATACGAATCCCTCACAGTGGCATTGGCTGAGCGCAAAAAGGAAGGCACGGCCGCCAAGCTCAACACCGAGCGGGCACACCAAAAGCTAAATAAAGGTCTGCACTACGAAGCTATCCGCTTATACGGCCGCGCAGTCGGGCTGCTGCTAAAGGCCGAATACGAAGATGAGCTCGTCCACGCTCTTCGCGGTTGCAGCTTCGCATACATGAGTTCGGGCCTATACTGGGCTGCGCGCACTTACGCGCTCGCGGCAGTGGCGAATAATTTCCGCAGGTTCAAACAGTCCGGTAGCCTCGATGATATCGACCCCTCTCTGCTGAGCCAGTGGTTCGAATGCGAATTGCAGCTAGGTCGCGTACCATATGCGCTTTGGGCTTACGAGCTGGGCGTCATCGTTCGCAATGCCCGGTCGCGAACGCAAGAGCAGATCACGTTCGCCGAGAACTGCCGCATCGCACAGGGCGACCGCCTTGCGGCCATGATGATTGCGACCGACTTCGGAGACTTGCTCCGCTTGAGGAAATTTCCGGCCGCTCTCGACAGATTAGGGCTGCCACAGGTCAGCAACACGCTTTTGTTCCTCATGGGCGGCGAAGATGCACTCCGCGCGCAAGCTGCGATCCCTGATGAAGAAACGCCCGCAGGCATCGTGAAGGTCTTCGACCTTATGGCAGCAGCCCGACATTCGGCAGAACTTCCGAAGCCGGACCACATGCTCAATGACACTGTCTTGCTGCGCTCCCGTGTCCTTGGCTGCGATATTGCAGCAGAGTGTGAGAACGCCCTGACCTCACTGGCCATCGCCGAGGCGCTTCTTGGGGCACTCGAATCGTTGCTGGCGACCAGCCTCAATTTCCGTGTGATTCCGCAACTCGACAGTCTCGCTATCCGCGTTCAATCGAAAGCAGACGCGGCTCTCACACCGCACCTTGAGTTCGCTGAGGAAAATGGCTCGACGATCGCCGTTGTCACGCACCGACCGTCTTTGAGCTACGTCACTCGCGAAGAGGCAGAAGGGTTTCCGCGCTGGCTGCAAGACGCCGTGCTACGGCTCTTTCTTACGTTCGCAGTTCCGGCCGATGCCGAACTTTGGGGCGACACCGTTCTTGGAAGTGAAAGCGGCTTTTCTCGCTCGATCACTTTCTCCAACATCCCAATCATGCTGGGCGACCTCTTCGGCAATGCAAAGCGGCTGTCGCTCGACGACAGATACGAAGCCGATGATGCGGAGATCGAAATCTCTCGCACGACAGCCTGGACGCCCTCGCTTGTTGAAGCGGAAGCTTTGCATGCGCCATTAAAACCCGCCGTCGGCCCTCCTCCGGAGCATCTCTTCAGCCCAGAGAGAACGCGCCATTCCGATTACCGGATCGTCAGCCCCATCGATGCCCGTAAATGGGACGCTGCAAAATGGCGGGCGGTGTTTTACATGTGCGCACCCACCACGGATATGATCCCGGTTCTTGGCCTCGCTTTCGCAGAACGAGACCCTGCGGTTGCTATCTTCCGCGCCTGGCGCGAGCGTTTCGGCGACCGTGACACGGACAACAAGCTTCGTATCGCGATCATCACCGGAATAAATATTTCGAATCCAGCGGCCTACGCCGTCATAGTCGGCCCGAACATGGATAGGGTTAGATCGACTGCACGGAACAACATCGTTGGCTTCGTCTCGCGCGTTAACGTCATGACGCCAAAAGACTCCCGCAACCTCGACCTTTTCGTGAGCGAATTCCAACGAAAAGGTCGCTACAAGCTTGTCCCCACGTATATTCCGAGCCTCGAGGCCGGTCCTTCCGAAATTCTCGGCTCTGGCCTGGAAAAGGCTGATCTCGTCGTTCGCCCTGCGTGGACGATCGGTGAGAACGACCCCGATAGCTGCGCCTTGAACCTTGACGATCCGCCTGTCGTTCCGCTGGGCCAGGCCAATCCGCCCGCCCTCAAGGCGATGGAGCAGATTGCGAGGTTCCGGGCACGTCGCAAGAATTCTGAGCCTTGAGGATCAAAGTAAAATAGCGCTCGGGGAGCAGCAAGCGCCCGGCTTTCGCCATCTGCCCAGAGCCTTGCCACCGGGCTTTTATCCGCATGCCTTTTCCGGAGCGGAATTCGCTCGTGGAGGGTCTTAGCCCCTCTGGGGCGTGGCCATTTGATCTGTCGCCGGAGGCCATTTGTTTTGTCGCGCTACATGATCGCGGGACGGTCTCGCCACCCTAGCGGGTCTGGACAAGTCGTTGCGCGCTTTCTATAAGCCCGACACATCGCGTTCGCGCGAGCCCAGGTAGCTCAGTTGGTAGAGCATGCGACTGAAAATCGCAGTGTCGGTGGTTCGATCCCGCCCCTGGGCACCAGAATACTGTGTTAAATCAACTATTTAAGAAAGATTGCGCATTTCTCGCGTTTTGGAAAACGCCGCCGAATTTTCCATTTTGCAAGAAACCCGCTCTTCCACACAGTGAATCTTTGTTGGCGCGACGAAGCGAAACGCATCGCTTGCTCTCTTCGTGGGTTTGATGTTCGAAAGCGACTGCTGGGGTCGACATTCCAGACGGCATCCGACCGCTAATGACCCTCAGCGGAAATCGCGATCGGGCAGCAGGCTGTTGCTATGCCCTGCCTGGCTTCTGTTGTTTCGCTGGCGATAGAAACCGCAGCACGGCGGCAACGAACAGTAGCGCGGGCGCATCTCCAATAAGGCGCCGAATGCGGAAATGTTCGTGTCGCAACTGAAGCAGGGTCAGCCGATTTCCGCGCATCGTCATCAATTTGCATGATCACAACCGCGCTGAGCGAATTAAGATGTGTCAGTGGCTCACGAGCGGCGTGCAAATGAGAGGACTACGAAATCATGACGCAGGTCGCAGTAAATATGAAAACCATCGACCTCCGGAAGGCCGAACTGCAGCCAGTCGCGGGCGACGACATCAAGACGCTGCAGGCGTTGCTGAATCTCTTCCTCACCGCCGGCGATGTCGGCGAGGATGGCAGTCCGATCCTGCCCCTGGTTCTGGACGGGACCGCCGGCGCGAATACCAAGCAGGCGCTGCTCGCCTTCCAAACGGCGGCCCATCTCGCCAAGGACGCCATCATCGGCCCGCTGACGTGGAGGAAGCTCATCGAGCAGGATTTCTAAACGCGAGCGACCGATGAACGAAGGGAAACTCGACATGCCGGCGACGATCAAACTAGGCGATACCGGAGATGACGTGAAGCGACTTCAACGAGTCTTCGCGCGCAACAAGGTCTTGGGACCCGACAACGTAGACGGCGTCTTCGGACCGCGCACGGAAGAGGCCGTGAAGGACTTCCAGCAATCGAACGGGCTGGCGGCAGACGGCGTCGTCGGGCCGATCACATGGAGCCACGTGCATCCCTACCGCGAGGCGTCGCCGACGCTTCAGGCCGCATCCTTAGGGCCGGTGGTGGCCAAGCTGCAAGGCGTGCTCAAGACGGGCTTTGGTTACACCGGCGCCATCGACGGCATTTTCGGCCCCACCACCGAGAACGTCGTCCGTCAATACCAGACTAACGCCGGGCTCCCGGTCACTGGCGTCATGGACGAGCGGACCTGGATGGCTCCCGCCGGCGCAGCCGGCGCGACGCTCGAGAGCCTCTCGGGTCTTATACTTTAACCGCCGCTCATGTCGCGTATTCGGAGCGCGGCTTCAGTCGATCGCGACCCTCTTCAAGCAGGGCTCATAATTTTTATTCCACGAATTTGCGGGGAGGCGTAAATGTCTGGCAGCATCAGCCCTTGGCCAGTGGTCAAGACCGGCTCTAGCGAACATCCCATCAAGACACTGCAATATCTGCTGAGGGCGCGCGGACATAGCGCCGTCGTGGATGGTCTGTTCGGTCCGCAAACCGACGCGGCGGTAAAGGCATTTCAAGCAAGCCAGGGATTGACGGCGGATGGGATTGTCGGCCCAACCACTTGGGCGGCCCTTGTCGTGCAGGTCAAAAAAGGAAGCCAAGGCGACGCGGTTAAGGGGGTGCAGGAGGAATTTCAGTTCCGCAACCTCTCCGGCGATCCCAGCAAGGGACCGCAAGTCGATGGAATCTTCGGACCCGTGACAGACGCATCGGTGCGTGGTTTTCAGCAAGCGCTTTCGCTCGACATCCCTTCGGTGAAAGTGGACGGAATTGTCGGTCCGGTTACTTGGCAGGCTCTGGTGAGCGGCATGCTTTCTTTTTAGCGTCGGTCCAAACCGATCATTGGTGAGAGGCCGCAGCGCAATTTAACTTATGTTTTTTTGGCAGGAGGGTATGCCATGGCAGAACCAGTACTGAAGAAAGGATCTAATGATCCCGCCGTGCGCGACCTGCAAGAGGCCCTTAAATCTCTCGGATACGATGTAGGCCCCGTTGACGGAGTCTTCGGGGCGAAAACTGAGAGCGCCGTTAAGAAGTTTCAGCAGGCGCGGGAGATCGCGGTTGATGGCGTGGTGGGCCGAGTTACGTGGATCAACATTGACGAAGCTGATCAAAGCCACCCCGTGCTGAAGATCGGCTCGACGGGCCTACCCGTTCGTCGTCTGCAGAGCCGAATGAGCGCTGTCGGTTTCAACACTGGCGGAGTCGACGGGCGCTTCGGCGCCACGACTGAAGCGGCGGTCAAAAAGTTGCAGCACGATTATCACCTAGACAGTGACGGCATCGTTGGTCCGAAGACTTGGCAAGTCGTTGACGCCCTGGAGAATGAGGGAGGCGTAAGCTAATCTGATCACGATTTAGCAGCCATGTTGCGCTTCCGACCTCGCCATCCTCCGCGCCGATCCCTATCGGGCGAATTGGTTAACGGCGCGGATATAGCTATATTGAAGGGACGCAGCCGAGGACGGTGATCCCCCATGCCTCCCAGAATCCAACAAATCCTGATCATATTTGCCTCAGCAGCGGCTGGGGCCGGCCTTGCCGGATGCGCCAGCACGCAAACGCCTGCGACGCTGAGCGCCTCCGCGGTTGCGCCGACGCCTCGCAGCGATCCTGCCGCGCCGGGGGGACGCATCGACGCCGTCGCCGTCCAGGGCGGCAATCTCTACGGCGAGATGAAGGACGCTGGCTTCATCGTTCCAGCGGTCAGACCCGGCCTCGTCGATGCAGCATTCCATCGCACGAACGTCGCCTACTCGACCAGAGAAGCTCCTGGGACGATCGTGGTCGATCCCGCCGGACACTATCTCTATTACGTCGAGGCGGGCGGCCGGGCGACCCGCTACGGCATCGGCGTTGGTCGCGACGGTTTCGCCTGGTCAGGGGAAGCGACGATCAAGAGCAAGCAGGAATGGCCCGACTGGTATCCGCCAAAGGAAATGATCGAACGCAGGCCCGACCTTAAAAAACAGCTGGTTGAGCTGCAAAGCGGTCTTGGCATGCATGGCGGTCCCGGCAATCCGTTGGGAGCCCGCGCGATGTATCTCTGGCAAGGGGATCGAGATACGCTCTTTCGCATCCACGGCACGAATGAGCCCTGGACCATCGGGAAGAGCCAGTCGTCTGGCTGCATCCGGATGATCAATCAGGACGCGATGGATCTCTACCAAAAAACGACCCCTGGAACCCGAGTCGTCGTTCTTCCCGCCAAAGTGGCGCGCCGGTAGCCTCCCAGCTAAAGCCTTACAGATCCCCTGGGCGGGCGAACTCCGCTCATGCCGCCAGAGCGGGTTTACGAAAAAGTGGACAGACTTTTTCGATGAGAACCTGCTGCGCCATTGATTTTGACCGATTCCGTATCGATCACATGATTTCGTGTGATCGGGAAGCGCTCATGGCCGGATAGTCCGTGTACCCCACCGGACCCTTCGTATAGAAGGTCGCCGGTTGGGGTTCATTCAGCGGGGCATGCCTGCGAAGACGCTCGGGCAGGTCCGGGTTGGCGATGTATAGCTTGCCGAAAGCCGCCGCGTCGGCGTCGCCAGCGGAAATCGCGGCTTCGGCGGCTTGAGCATCATAGCCCTCGTTAACGATATAGGCGCCGCCGAATTCCTTCTTGAGAACGCGCCCGAGCGCGTCGGGTCCCGCATGTTCGCGGGCGCAGATGAAGGCGACGCCGCGCTTGCCGAGTTCCCGCGCGACATAGCCGAACGTCGCCGCAGGGTCGGAATCGCCCATCGAGTGGGAATCGCCGCGCGGCGCCAGATGCATGCCGACGCGGCCTGGCCCCCAGACGGCGATAGCGGCGTCGGTCGCTTCAAGCATGAGGCGCGCGCGGTTTTCGACCGAGCCGCCATAGCGATCCGTTCGCGTGTTTGCGCTGTCCTGGAGAAACTGGTCGAGCAGATAGCCATTGGCGCCGTGAACTCGACGCCGTCGAAATCGGCCGCTTTGGCTTTTTCAGCGCCGCGCCGATAGGCCGCGACGATTTCCGCGATCTCTGAAAGCGCCAGGGCGCGGGGTATCGGATAGGGCTGGTAGGGGCGCAACAGGCTCACATGTCCGGCGGTCGCGATCGCGCTCGGCCCGACAGGAGGCGCGCCGTTGAGGTAGATGGGATGCGAGACGCGGCCGACATGCCAGAGCTGCAGCATGATCCGTCCGCCAGCATCGTGTACCGCCTCCGTGATCCGTCTCCATCCTTCGGTCTGCGCCTCCGACCAAATCCCCGGGTGTCGGGATAGCCGACGCCCATCGGCATGATCGATGTTGCTTCAGTGAGGATGAGCCCAGCGGAAGCGCGCTGCACATAATAATCCCTCATGAGCGCGTTGGGGACGCGCCCTTCGCTGGCTCGGCAGCGGGTGAGAGGCGCCATGATGATGCGGTTCGGCAATTCCATCTCGCCGATGCGCACGGGTTGAAACAAGATCGACATTGGGATGCTCTGCCTATGTGAGGACCTAATTTTCAGGGAAGGAGTTCTCGTGCTCGGCTTCGCGCGTCGAGCTTTACAAACGCCAAGCATCGTCTCAGCCTAGCTTTTGAACCGTTGAGACACTGAAAGCATCTACGGGATTTTCCGAGACTGACAATGCCGCGCGAGGCGTCTGATGCGAACATCGAATGACTGGAGTGAAAGATGAGCAAGACCCTTCTCAGCGACTGGACCCTCGTCGCGTTCAAACAAAGGGAGGAAGAGCGTCGTGGAGAAGAAAATCGTCGTGGAAGAGAGCAGGTTGATACGGCTCCGTTCGCGCCAGCCGGGGCGCCGCCGCGTGACAATGAGATGCTGCGCAGCGAATGGACGATCGCTGCTCTGCAGAAAAGATTTGCGGCTCTGGAGCAAAGACTCGCCGCTGTGGAACAAAGTGAAGAAGAGCGCCGGCGATCTGAACGCATCGAGGCCGCGGCGCGCGCCCGGCGAGAGGAAGAGCAGGAACAGGTCGTTTTGGGGACCTCGACTGACACAGCTCCTGATCAGAGTCAGGCGCACTGGCAGGAGGCCGAACAACCGCAATTTGTTCAGGCCGAGGTTGAACCGCGAGAGGCGGGAGCGATCTTGCACGCCCACGAGCAAGTATATGAGCAAAAAGCCCCCGAGATTGTAGGAGACAGTCAAGGATACAAAAGCCGGTTCGAAGTCCATCCCGCTCCCCGTCGCGGGATCGTTCGGACGATCGCGTCGAGGTTCGTTTCTGTCGTCATTACGGCTTTGATCGCCGCAGCGATAGGTTTCGGGATCGCCGTTTTCACCGTGCCGATCGACAAAGCGACGCAGTTCCATACTTACGTAAATCGCGCGCTCGCCGGTTTGCACGACAAATACCGAGTCGAGCGGCGCACGCCTCCCGCTACTCCACCCGATCAGGGACGTTCGTCATCCCCTGGTGGATCTCGCTGAGATGGGCAGGAACGTAGATAAGAGTAATGCTACATGCAGGAATTGCGTCAGCGCGCGAATTTCGCGCTGCCTAGTCGGCCGCTTGGAGCAATGCAGCTTCAAGCGCGGCGTCGAGATATCGGCCGACCTCAGTTACGCGTTCATCGTCGAACTGCCCGAAGACCGATGACGGCTGGTCATATTCAGAGACCGAGCTCCCATCTTCATCTTCGAACAGCACGCCAGAGCAGGGCTTTCGGCGACGCAGTCCCGACTGGATCGTCTGGAGCGGCTAATTCGTGCAGCGTTCGGACAGAAACTTCGCGTCGATCGTGAAGCCTGAGCGAGTCCCCTTCGCCGTTGCCTTGGACTGCGCGCGATACCAACTCTGGAAATCGCCGGTGAACAGGAGGCTCGTGACGTCGCGCGCATCCTTCGCGCCGCATTCGATCGTGACGATGATCTGATTACTCGCGTGCGTAACAGAAGGCTTCGCGCAACTTTCGTCCTGGGCGCCGATGATGCTGTCGCCCTCTTCGATGCAGACGTCATTGGTCTGCAGCCCGATCTCCGGCGAGATCGTCGAAATGCGCCATAGGCCCGGCCGGCGCTTTGGCAATTCAGCGTCGCTCGCCAGGGCAGGCGAATGCGCGCCCGCTAGAAACAAGAGAGCGACGACGAGACCGGAGGAAAAAAGTTGTGCGCGTTGCATCTCCATTCCTATCGCGAAAGCGCAAGGCGATCTACGTGCTGCCGGCGCCGCGGCCGACGGCTGGCGCTGTTTCCCCGCGCACCCGGGATATTGTCCTGTTGCGTCTTTTGGGCCGCCGTACATACCTTTGCAGAGCCATATGCCGGGGATTCGCGTGATGAGTTCGCCCAATCTGAAGCGCGTCGGTCGCGAACTTTTATTTGTCGCGAGCGCGCTTCTTTTCGTCGCCGCGCCCTTGTGCGCCTTAGCTGCGGAGATGACTCGCGCCGAGATCGAACATAAAATCGCCGAAGCGCAGGGTAAGCCGGTCGATCTTTCAAATCTCGATCTTTCCGACGTCGATCTCTCCGGCCTTAACCTGCATGGCGCAGACTTCTTCTCCACCAAGCTTGCGGGCGCGAAGCTGGCGAAGACCGATTTGTCGGGCGCGAATTTCACGCGCGCCGATTTGCAGAGCGCCGACCTCTCGGGCGCTCAGATGAAGGGTGCGACGCTTTACGCCGCGATCCTCGATGGCGCCAGTTTTGCCGATGCCGACCTTTCGGATGCGCGCATCATCGGCGGCGGAAAAAGCGTCAACTTTCGCAAGGCGAAGCTGATCGGCGCGGATCTCGGCGCCGATCCGGCCAATCAGGGCATGGTTCCCGTGCGCGCCGAACTCCCTGACGCAAATTTTGACGGGGCGGACCTTACGCGCGCCAATCTCACCCATGCGGTTCTTACCGGCGCCAATTTCAACGCGGCGATCGTCACCGGCGCACGTTTCGACTATGCCCTCCTCGACGGCTCGAACCTTTCGCTCGGGCGCTGATGCCTGCGGCGTCATTGCCAAATGTTCCTGCATTGTCAGGGAATATTACCGCCGGACGCAAAGAGAAGGTTGCATTAAGTGCGCCGTATCCGAGAACAACGCCTCTGCTTGATGAGCGCCAAAGGTCCGCCATCCTGTCTGGTTATGCCGGTCGCTCTGCTCGCGTTCTGCCTGATCGGTCCTACAGCCCATGCTGGCGATATCGAACGCGGCCGCTATCTCGTCGAAGCGCTGACGGCCTGTGACAATTGCCATACGCCCCGCGGCGCAGCCGGCTACGATCTCTCCAGTCGCTTGAGCGGCGGCGCGCAGACATTTTCCGACAAATCCTATGTCGTGCGGGGTCCAAACATCTCTCCAGATAGAGAGACCGGCGTCGGGGCATGGACCGATGAAGAATTGCGCGCCGCGATCGTCGACGGCGTCGGCCGGGATGGTCGCCTTGCGCCCGTCATGCCATCGGACTCGTATAAGCCGCTGACGCCGAGCGATCTTGAAGCGATCATCGCCTTTCTGCGCTCAACGACGCCGATCCACGCGCCGCTTCAGTCGCCGCAGCAGCGAAGCGGCGAATGGACGCCCCACCCGATGCCCGGAGCGGCGGCCCCCTTCGATGAAGCGTCTCTTGCCGATAAAAACACGCGCGGCCTCTATGTCGCGTCGCTCGCCCGCTGCCTGTCGTGTCACAGCGAGGAGATCGACGGGGCGCCTGATTATCAAAATCGTCTCGGCGCGGGCGGAAAGACCTTCCGCAACGCCGCCGGCGTCGTCGTCGCCCCCAACATCACGTCGCATCCGGCAAGGGGCGTCGGCGCCTGGTCGGACGATGACTTGAAGCGCGCGATCACACAGGGCGTGGCGCGCGACGGCGCGCTGCTGAAGCCGCCCATGTCGACGCTCTCCAAGGCGCATTTTTCGAAAATGTCGCCCGATGATCTCGACGCGCTCCTCGTCTGGCTGCGATCCATCCCGCCGAAGGAATGAGCTAACGGGCCTTCGACGCTGCGTCGCGGATCGCCTCGGCGAGTTCGCCTTCGAAAAGCATCGCTGAACCGTAATGCGTCTCGATATCGAAGGGCCGCTTCTGATTCATGTCGAGCGAAGCGCTGTGCATGGCGATCAGGCGGCCGTCTTCGGTGAAGAGACCAGAACCCGAGCCGCCATAGCCGTCATTGCAGTCGTGACGCACGCGACGAATATGACCTTCGGTGGGTTCGTCGACGCGATAAACATCGCATGATTCAGTACTGGCCGCGAGGCGGGTATTGGAATGTCCGGCCGGAGAGACCATCACGACCTTGAAGCGCGCGCCGGTGGCGACATCGCTGACGTCCGGCGCGGGTTGCGGCTTCACGGTTTCAGGCGTTGGCTGAAGCAGACGCAGCAACGCCCAATCGTCCGTGATGTGCAGGGCTTTCGATTCGACGGACGCGCCGATGCGAAGGCTGTCCTCATTGAAATAGTAATCGCCGCCGGCGATCCTGAAGAAGCAATTCGTCACCGGATGCGTGGGGACGAGACGCCGGTCGACGAAATTATGCGCGTTCATCACGACGAGGTCATGCGAACCGACGAGCCAGGCGGCCGCCGCGCGCTCCAGCGTTCCGAAATCCGAGTAGCACATGAGCACGCCGGCGCCGGCGAAGCGACTGGCGTCCGCCTCCGTCATCGCTTGCCGCCGGTCGTCGGGGTAAAGCGCGGCGTGGGCTGTCTGCGCGCCGATGCGCGCAAACGTCACGCCGAGCAGCATGAGCATGACCAGGGCGACCGGAAGAGCGGTCGAGCGCGGAATCGCCGGAGGGAACAGGCGATGGCGGCGCGCAGGCGAATTCATGGGCGCGACAGTTTTTGGCATTCGATGCTTCTAATGAGGAGGAGAGATCGTCCCTCAACAAAATCTGTGTGCGGTTTTGCGTCAAGCGCCACGACGTCGGGAAGCATGGGCAGTAAACATGCCGATCTTTCCCGAGACACATTACCGATAAATCGTGAAGACTCGGCCTTGCGCTTAAACTTATATGCCGGCGGATCGTCTCTCGAATTTGCGCCGGCGCGCAGCGAGAATAGGCGACCGTCAATGAACCACGGCGGCTGCATTTTGCCGTCTATTTGCGGGGCGACGTCGCCGTCGAAGACGCCATGAAGGCGTCCGGGCGAGGTTGCAGGAGGACTCGTCGATGAGGAAACTGCTGAATTCCGTGTCCCTGTTGTCCGTGCTGATCGCGGCGCCGATCGTGACGATGTCCGCTGCGACTGCCGAGGATAAGCTCGAAGCTCTGACGAAGAGCGAAGACAACTGGGCCATGCAGGGCAAGAACTACAGCTCCAACCACTACAGCACGCTGACCCAGGTCAACGCCGATAACGTCAAGAACCTCAAGGTCGCCTGGTCGTTCTCAACCGGTCTGCTCAGCGGTCACGAAGGTTCGCCGATCGTCATCGACGGCAAAATGTATGTTCACACGTCTTTCCCCAATAATACGTTCGCGCTCAACCTCGACGACCCGACCCGCATTCTCTGGCAGCATAAGCCCAAGCAGAACGCCGCGGCGCGCGCCGTCGCCTGTTGCGACATCGTCAATCGTGGTCTCGCCTACTGGCCCGGCGACGGCAAGGCGCCCGCGCTGATCGTGAAGACGCTGCTCGACGGCCATGTCGTCGCGCTGAACGCCAGCACCGGCGAGGAATACTGGAAGATCGAAAACTCCGACTTCAAGGTCGGCTCCACGCTCACCGTCGCGCCGCACATCTATAAGGACATTGTGCTCATCGGCAGCTCGGGCGCCGAATTGGGCGTGCGCGGCTACATGACCGCCTATGACGTGCGCACCGGCGAGCAGAAGTGGCGCGCCTACGCGACCGGTCCGGATTCGGATGTGCTGATCGGCGACGACTTCAACAAGGCCAATCCGCATTATGGTCAGAAGGGCCTGGGCACAGCGACCTGGGAAGGCGACGCCTGGAAGATCGGCGGCGGCACCAATTGGGGCTGGTTCGCTTACGATTCGGGCACCAACCTCGTCTACTACGGCAGCGGCAATCCGGCGCCGTGGAACGAGACGATGCGTCCTGGCGACAACAAGTGGACGATGACCATTTGGGGCCGCGACCTCAACACGGGCGAGGCGAAGTTCGGCTATCAGAAGACGCCGCACGATGAATGGGACTACGCCGGCATCAACTTCATGATGCTCAGCGAGCAAAAGGACAAGGACGGCAAGCTACGCAAGCTGCTGACCCATCCCGACCGCAACGGCATCGTCTATACGCTCGACCGTACCGACGGCACGCTGGTCTCCGCCGACAAGATCGATGACACGGTCAATGTGTTCAAGAAGGTCGATCTGAAGAGCGGCCTGCCGGTGCGCGATCCGGAATATGGCACGCGGATGGACCATCTCGCCAAGGACATCTGTCCCTCGGCGATGGGCTATCACAACCAGGGCCTCGACTCCTACGATCCGAATAAGGAGCTGTTCTTCCTCGGCGTGAACCACATCTGCATGGACTGGGAGCCCTTCATGCTTCCCTATCGCGCGGGTCAGTTCTTCGTCGGCGCGACGCTCAACATGTTTCCGGGTCCGAAGGGCGATCGTCAGAAGGCTGAAGGCCTCGGCCAGATCAAGGCCTACAACGCCATCACCGGCAAGTTCAAATGGGAGAAGATGGAGCGCTTCGCTGTTTGGGGCGGCACCGCCGCCACCGCCGGCAACGTCGTCTTCTACGGAACGCTCGACGGCTTCATCAAGGCCCGTCACAGCGACACCGGCGAACTGCTGTGGAAGTTCAAGCTGCCGTCCGGCGTCATCGGACATCCGATCGTCTATCAGCACAAGGGCGTCGAATATCTCGCCATCATGTATGGCGTCGGCGGTTGGCCGGGCGTTGGCCTCGTGTTCGATCTCCAGGATCCGACGGCCGGCCTCGGCGCGGTTGGCGCCTTCAAGCAGCTCGCCAACTACACGCAGATGGGCGGCGGCGTGATGGTGTTCTCGCTCGACGGCAAAGGCCCCTACGACGATCTGAGCGTGGGCGAATACAAGGCGAACTAATCGCCGCTCGTTCCATCGATCTCATCCGCCTGAGGCGGTTACGAGACGCCTGTTCGGACGCGCCCCCATGCGTCCGAACAGGCGATCGAAATGATCACGGAAAGAAAGCCATGTCGCGATTCACTCGCTTGCCCGTCGGCGCATGCTGTGTGCTCTTCGTCGCTCTTGCGGCCATGAGCGCAGAAGGCGCTTCGCTTGGCGTTACTGGCGACGCCGTCTCGAACGCCGCGACCGCTTCGACGGCAGAGCCGTCCGATCCCAATGCGCTTCGCATCTGCGCGGCGAAGAATCAGCCGCCGCTGTCGATGGAAGACGGCTCGGGACTTGAGAACAAAATCGGCGTCGCGCTCGCCGACGCCATGAAACGCAAGGCCCAGTTCGTGTGGTCGCAGCAGCCGGCGATCTATCTCGTGCGCGATTCTCTCGACAAGAAGCTCTGCGACGTCGTCATTGGACTCGATACCGGCGATCCGCGCGTCGCGACGTCGAAGCCGTACTATCGCACCGGCTATGTCTTCGTCAGCCGGGCCGATCGCGACCTCGACATCAAATCATGGTCCGACGAACGTCTGAAGAAGCTTGGCCACATCGCCGTCGCGTTCGGCTCTCCGGGCGAAACGCTGCTCAAGGATATGGGCAAATACGAAGACAACATGGCCTATCTCTATTCGCTGGTGAATTTCAAATCGGCGCGCAATCAATACACGCAGATTGATCCCGCCCGAATGGTCGGGGAGGTGATCAGCGGCGCCGCCGACGTCGCGGTCGGATTCGCGCCCGACGTCGCGCGCTACGTCAAGGCGTCATCGGCGCCGCTGCGGATGACGCTGATCGAAGACGATGCGGCGAAGAGCAGTGGCGAAAAAGTGCCGCAGCGCTTCGATCAATCGGTCGCGGTGCGGCGCGACGACAAAGCCTTGCTGACTGAAATCGATCAGGCGCTCATCGTCGCTCGGCCAAAGATCGATGACATCCTCAAAGCGGAAGGCGTTCCTCTTCTTCCCGTCACCCAATGATGCGCCGCGCGCAAACGAAAAACAGGACGAAATACGTGTCGAATAACAAAAGAAGCGTTTCCCTGTCCCTCATTGGCGCTGCGGCCTGTTTGGTAGCGCTCGGCGCCATCGCGCAGACCGCAGGGATCACATTCCGCAACACGATCACGGGCGAGGTGCTGAACTTTGATGATGCGCTGCCTGAGGGCAAGGACACCGCGGGCGTCAAGGAATTCATGACGTCCGGCAAGAATCCCTATAACGAGGATGCAAGCTGTCTGAAGCTGGGCGAACAGCTCTTCCTTTCCGCCTGCTCCGGCTGTCACGGCCACCTCGCCGAAGGAAAGATCGGCCCCGGCCTCAACGACGCCTATTGGACCTATCCGCAGAACGAAACGGACGAAGGCCTGTTCTCGACGATCTATGGCGGCGGGCAAGCGTCGATGGGGCCGCAGTATCAGAACCTCACGCTCGATGAGATGCTGAAGGTCATGGCCTGGATCCGACATCTCTTCAAGGAAGCGCCGGAGAAGGCGACCTGGCTGACGGACGCTCAGCGCAAGTCTTTCAAACCCTACGCGGGTCACGAAACCCTGCCGGAAAGCCCGCCTGGAAAGTGCCAGGAGAAGGCGAAGTAAGTTCTACGCCGCCGTCGCCGGAGGCGCAAACACCGAGGCGCGAGCCTCGCAAAAAGGAGGAAACAGGGATGCGTAAGATGCATTTCGCCGCGGCGCTCACCGTCGGCATTCTATTTAGCGCCGGGAGCGCGCTCGCCTATGACGGCACCAAGTGCAAGGCGCCCGGAAATTGTTGGGAACCCAAGCCCGGCTTCCCGGACAAGGTCGAGGGGTCGAAATACGATCCCAAGCACGACCCGAAGGAAATCGCCAAACAGCAGGCGTCAGTTCAGGGCATGGAAGAGCGCAACAAGAAGCGGGTCGAGAACTTCAAGAAGACCGGCAAGTGGGAATATGACGTGAGCAAGATTGCTCAATAAGTTTCATCGCGACAAAAGCGCGATGATCTAGCGGCCACGATCTGGAGCCGGCGTATTCGACAACAGCGCATCGGCTCTATTCCCGAGATCGTGGCCGCCTCTTTATGTTTGGCGCGCTAAGGTCAGGCCTTGAACGAAACTCTGCACGTCGCCCAGAAGCTCTCCGATTGGCGCGCGCGCGCCCTTGAGTTTGAACAGGAAATTCAAAAGGCGGTCATCGGGCAAGCGCGCGTCGTCAGGCTCGTGACGATCTGCATTTTCGCGCGCGGTCATGTGCTGATCGAGGGCGATGTCGGAGTCGGCAAGACCACGCTGCTGCGTTCCGTGTCGCGCGCGCTCGGCGGCGACTTCGCTCGCGTCGAAGGCACGGTCGACATGATGCCGAGCGACATTCTTTATCATACCTATTTGGGCGATGACGGTCGCCCACGCGTCGATCCATCCGAGCTTCTCCGCCATGCGGCGACGCTGCCGGTCTTTTTCTTCAATGAGATCAACCGCGCGCGCCCGCAGGTTCATTCGCTGTTGCTGCGGCTGATGGCCGAGCGCAGCGTGTCGGCGTTCAATCGCGTGCATCACTTCCCCTATCTCAATGTGTTTGCAGATCGAAACATGGTGGAGCGGGAAGAAACCTTCGAACTGCCGGCGGCCGCCCGCGACAGGTTTTTGATGGAAATTCTTATGGCTGCGCCGGACGATGAGGACGCGCGCCGCAGGCTCGTTTTCGATCCAGCGTTCCATGATACGGAAACGCTTCTCGAGCGGGTGAACTCCGGCACGTTGGACTATCGCGAGACGCCTGCCGTTGCGCGCGCGATCCAGACACATGTGAGATCGAGCGAAGCGCTTGAACGTTATGTGCTGAACCTCTGGCGAGCTCTTGTCGACCCAAGTTCGGCAGGCGTGTCGCTGCCGGACGTCGACCTCGACAGTCTCGTCAAGGGCGGCGCGAGTCCACGTGGACTGGCGGCGCTGGTGCGCGCCGCGCGGGTGCGCGCCTGGCTCGAAGGGCGCGACTATCTCATCCCCGAAGATGTGCGCGATGTCTTTATTGAAGTTATGGCGCACCGCATTTTTGTCGATCCGATTCACGCTTTGCGCAGCGACGACATCGTCAAGCGACTGTGCCGCGCGGCTTTCGATGCGACGCCGGTTCCGTGAATACGGTCGTCGACATCCTATATCGACCGCGCGGTCGCTTTGCCGCCAACCACGTCGGCGCTCACACGTCGAGCGAGGTCGGCGGCTTTGGAGTCTTTCGCGATCAGGCGCCTTTCATGCGCTATCCGGACGCCCGCCGCATCGACCTCCGCGCGACGCTGCGCGATCCGTTCGGCGTAACCTATGTGCGTCGCTTCGAGCAAAGGGCGGCGATCGACGTTTACGCGCTCGTGGACCTTTCCGCGTCGATGGGCTTCGCCGGAGCCGTCAACAGATTTCAGGTCGCCGTCGATCTTTGCGGCGCGCTGGCGTATTCGGCCACACGCAGCGGCGATCGCTTTGGCGTGTTCGGTTTCAAAGAGGCGTTGGTCGGTCGGGCGACGTTGCCGGCGACGCGTTCGAGAAGGGCGGCGCTCGCCGCCGTCGAAAGGATCGGCGTCGAAACGCCCGGCGGATCGAGCGCCAAAGGCGTGCTCGACGCCGCGGCGGCTCTCGGCGCCACGCGCAAGCTGGTGTTTCTCATTTCCGATTTTCGCTGGCCCGCGCAACTGATCGAGCAGGCGTTCGAGGCGCTTTCACTGCATGATGTCGCGCCGCTCGTTCTGATCGATTCACTCGAAGCTGCGCCGCCAAAATGGGGCGTGCTGGAGCTTTGCGACAGCGAGAGCGGACGCCGTCAGCTCCTGTTGATGAGGCCCGCGCTTCAGCGGCGCTGGGTTGAAGCGGAGCAGTTCCGCCGCAAAAATCTCGCCCGCGCAACTTCAAGACGCAGCCGCGCGCCGATTTTTATCCAAGACAGTTTCGACGCCAGCGATCTCAGCATGCGGCTGACGGCGGCGTGAGCCCTGCGATGCGCATGGCATGTATCGCCCTCATGCTCGCCGCGGCTCTTCCTGCATGTGCGCAGGAAACGACGGTGCGCATCCACTCTGCGCGCCCGTTCGGCTATTTCGTGGGCGATCTCATCCATGCGAGCATCGATGTCTCTGCCCCCGCCGACGCCGTGCTTTCGCGTGCGTCATTGCCCAATCCCGGTCCGCTGACCGGTTCGCTCGATCTCCGGGACGTCAAACTTAGCGAGACGTCAGAATACGGCGCGCGCCTATGGCGTCTCGACCTCACATATCAGAATTTCTATGTCGCGCTCGATGCGCGTGACATTGAGATTCCTGGGTTCGAACTCTCCATTTCGACGGCGACAGGCGCGCAGACCATCGCCGTTCCCCCATGGAGAATTGGCGTTTCTCCTTTGCGGGAGGTCGCGCCGCAGAAGCAAGAGCAGGCGTCGGATTATCTGCGTCCAGACGGTTCGTCGGCATTCGTTGACGAGGCCACGCCGCTCAATCTGGCGTTCGGCGCAGGCGTCGCCGCCCTGCTGGCGCTCGCTCTTGTCGCGCGAGATCGCGCCTGGCCGCCCTTCCAGCAACGGCAGGCGCGAATCTTCTCAGCGCTCGCGCGTCAAATCTCGACGCGGCGCGCCGCTGGTGACGTCCATTTTGCTGCGACGATTCAATCGGTGCATCGCGCGCTCGATCGGGCCAATGGCGCAATTCTGCTGTCAGGCGACCTTCCGGAGTTTCTCGGCAGACGTCCGGAATTCAAGCCGCTGCGGGGTGACTTCGAGCGATTCTTCGAAACCTCGAAGCGCATTTTTTTTGGCGGCG
Source organism: Methylocystis rosea (assembly GCF_003855495.1). Lineage (NCBI taxonomy): Bacteria > Pseudomonadati > Pseudomonadota > Alphaproteobacteria > Hyphomicrobiales > Methylocystaceae > Methylocystis > Methylocystis rosea. The sequence continues at coordinate 3,382,643 of NZ_CP034086.1, forward strand.
AGAGCTCTAAGGACGACGATGCCGCCGAGCAGCTCGCGCAATTTGTCAGCAGGCTCGCCAGGCAGGAGCGCGCAGGATGAGCGGCTTCGGCTTTGAGCACATCGAGCCGCTGTTCCTAGCGCCTTTGGCCCTGCTTCCACTGCTGCGGTCCGTCTTGCGCGGCGCGACGATCCCCTCGCTCCTCGCAGCGCCGGTCGACGGCCTTTCCACCGTCGCCGGCGTTCTTCTGAAGTTCTGCGGCGTCGTGGCCATCAGCGCCAGCCTACTCGGCGCCGCCAGCCCCTATGTCGCAGGCGCGGACGTCGAGCGCTTTTCCGAGGGCGCGCAGATCGTCATGCTGATCGACCGCAGCGGCAGCATGAACGAGACCTTCGCGGGGCGAACGCCCGCGGGTGGCGAGGAATCGAAAGCCGCGGCGGCGAAGCGCATTCTCAAGCGCTTTGTCGAAGCGCGCCGTCACGATCTCGTGGGCGTCGCGGCGTTTTCGACGGCGCCGATGCTGGTGACGCCGATTTCTGATCATATCGGCGCCACCGAAGCCGCAATCGACGCGATCGACCGTCCGGGCCTCGACTATACGAATATTGCGCGCGGGCTCGCCATGGCGCTCTCGATGTTCAAGACGAGCCAGGCCGATCTGTCGCGCGCGGTCCTGCTGATATCCGACGGCGCCGGCGTCATTGATCCAAAGCTGCGCGATGATCTAAAGGCGGAATTCCGCAAGACGAACGTCAGCCTTTACTGGCTGTTCCTGCGCACCCAAGGCAGCAGAGGCATCTCCGATCAGCCGGCGGGCGACGATGAGTCGCCACAGGCCGCGCCAGAGCGCCATCTCGATCTCTTCTTCAAATCGCTCGGCGTTCCTTACCAGGCCTTCGAGGCTGAAGGCGTCGAGGCGACGGAGGAGGCCTTAAAACAGATCGACAGGCTCGAACGCCATCCCGTCCGATATGTCGAAAAATTGCCGCGCACGGATCTGAGCGCGTGGGGGTTCGGGCTGGCGCTCGCCGCGACGCTGCTTCTCCTTGTCGCGAAGCTCGCAGAGGTCAGGCTGAGCGTCGGGGACAACGCGCGATGACGGCGTTCGCGACGAGGATCACGATCCTGCGCAACAGGGCGCGCGCGCTTTGGCGAGAAGCAAAATCGTCTGTTCTGGTCGCGCTCTTTCTCACGCTGATCCTCACGACGGCTGCATTGCTTACCCAATGGCGCGGCGCCGTCGTCGCCAATGATGCGATCGCAGCGATGCGCGAGGGCCGCGACGTCGCCGTCGACGCGAACGACAGGCCGGAAACGATTCTGGCGCGCGTCGCCTTTCTTGCGGCGCGAAGCGACGTCGATCGCGCCCGAGCCTTGGTGGAGGCGCTCGATCGCAGCGGGAGCATCGAGGCGCGCGCGCGGGGACATTATCTCTTGGCGAACGCGCTGCTGCGCAAGGCGTTCGATCATGTCGAACGATCGCAACTCGAAGCGGCCAATCCGTTCGTCAATCTCGCCAAGCGCGAATATCGACGTGCGCTGCAGCTCGCGCCCGACTATTGGGACGCGAAATTCAATCTCGACGTCGCGGCGCGGCTCGTCCGGGATTTTCCGGATTTCGAGCGAAAGAGCGGCGACGAACTGAGCGCCGATCCCAAGAAGCTCTGGACCGATATTCCCGGCAAACCGAAGGGACTGCCGTGATGCGCCCGGATGTGCGCGATCCCCGCGTCGCTCTTCTCGCGTTGGCGACGCTGTCGCTCGCAGCCACTTTCTTCGCGCCAAAGGTTATGATCCGGCGTCCGTCATTCGATTTTCTCGCCATCGTCGACATCACCGGCAGTATGAATGTTCGCGATTACGTCGTCTCCGGCCGGCCGGTCAGCCGTCTCGACGCCGTGAAAGCCGCGCTTCGCGCCATGCTCGCGGAATTGCCCTGTCCGTCGCATGTCGCTCTCGGCGTTTTTACCGAACGCAGGCCATTCCTGCTGTTCGAACCGATCGACGTCTGCGCGGACTTCACGCCTCTGCAAGCTTCGATTGAGGCGCTCGACTGGCGCATGGCATGGGAAGGCGACAGCCGGATATCCGCAGGCTTTTTCCGCGCAATCGATATGGCGAGGGAATTGAAAAGCGACCTGCTGTTTTTCAGCGATGGCCAGGAGGCCCCGCCGCTTCCGGCGCGTGGCGCGCCGACATTCGAAGGGCGTGCGGGCGAGGTGCGCGGCCTTGTCGTTGGCGTCGGCGGCTATGAGCTTTCGCCCATCCCGAAATTTGACGATAGGGGCCGCGAGGTTGGATTTCTCGGCGCCGACGACGTCCCGCACGAGAGCCGCTTCGGCTTGCCGCCTGAAGGCGCGGAGCGGCGCGAGGGCTACAACGCCCGCAATGCGCCATTCGGCGCCAGTGCGGCGATCGGCGTCGAGCATCTGTCTTCCGTAAAGGAAGACTATTTGCGTTCGCTCGCTGAAAAGACCGGGCTTTCCTACGCTCATCTTTCAGACGGCAAGCGACTGTGGAAGGACTATGCCGCGGTCGCCTCCGTCCGACCGCGTGAAGCCGCGCTCGACCTGCGCCCGTTCTTTGGCGTGGCGGCTGCGCTTCTCACGTTCATGGCCGTCGCCGCGACTTTTTTTGCGCAGGCTTTCATTCGGGCGCGCAGAACCGCGCCGTCCTACCGCTTTCCCCAACCAAGGAGATCAAAATGAGAAAGCTGCTGGGGCTCTTCGCCCTTCTGATCTGCGCGCCCGCGCTCGCGCATGGGCCGACGCCGATCAAGGTCGACGAGTCGATCGTCATCGCCGCCAATCCCAAGGCCGTATGGGCTGTGGCCGGTAAATTCGACGGGCTCGCGAACTGGCATCCTGACGTTCAGAGCGTCGCCGCCAAGGGCGGAGACGCCGCCGGCGCGGAGCGCGAAATCACCCTCAAGAAGGGCGGCGTTCTGAAGGAGGGGCTCGATGAATATGACGCTTCGGCGTTCAAGCTGTCCTGGCGCATGTCTGATCCAAATCTCGACGCGCTGCCCGTAAGTTCCTACACGGTCACCTTCACGATCGAACCTGCGTCAGGGGGAGGGAGTGCAGTGAAATGGTATGGCCGTCTCTATCGCGGCGACACCAGCAATGAGCCGCCGGAAAACCTCAATGATGACGCCGCGCGCGCGGCGATGACGAGCTACTTGCGCGACGGCCTTCAGGGCCTGAAGAAGAAAGTGGAAGGGAAATAGCTCGGCGATGCGCTTTCGCGAAGCGATCATTCTTGCAGGCGTCTGCGCGCTCTTCGCCTCATGCGGCGAAGAGCGGCGCGCCGCCGAGCAGGATGATCTGATCGACTCGGGAGTCCTTAAGGGCGTTGACGTCTGGTTGCGCGCCACCGATCGCACTGAACCTGCGCTCTGGCTCGCGCAACGCGAAGCCGGCGGCGCCGTCGGCGCGCGCGAATCTGCGGTAGAGCGCATACGCGCGGCTCTGCTCTCGGCGCAGCCGCATTTCCTCGAGTCCGACCGCATGCTCGCGAATCGCACCGCTCAGGTCGGGCAGATGCTCGCGGCCGACGGCCATGCCGAGGACTTCGCGGAGCTGATCAACTCGCTTGTAGAAGTCGCCGCGATCGCCGGTCAAAAGCAGACCTATGGCGAGGTTTGCCAGCACTATTACAATCTGCGCCACAGCGGAGCTGAACGGGAGGAGGCGCTGCGGATGCTCGCCGCCCGTTATCGCACACAGAAGCAATTCAGATAGCGGCGCCTAAAGCGCTTCCGGTCACATGAAATCATGGGATCGAAGGAATCGCCTTTGGAGCAGGGTCTCATCGAAAAAGTCTGTCAACTTTTTCGGAACCTGCTTTAGGCAAGTTTCATTGCAACCTTGTTTTCGACGGCGATACGCAGAAGATCCGCTTTCGAACGCGCGCCAAGCTTGCGCTTTAGAAGAATGCAATTATTGGCGACGGTCTTGTAGGAGACCTTAAGAATATGCGCGATTTCCGTCATATCCTTGCCGTCGGCGAGATTGCGCAGGATCTCGATTTCCCGGCCGTTCAGCGCGTCGAGGGGGTTGCTGGCGCGGCTCTGATCGGCGAAGGCGAGCTTGAGCGCGAGAGTGTTCGACAGATAGCGCTCGCCCGCCGCGACGGCGCGGATCGCCTTGATAAAGACGCGTGGGTCCTCGTTCTTCGCGACATAGCCGCGCGCCCCGCCCTCGATCGCCCGCGCCGCAAATACCGGATCGTCGTTCATGGTGAAAACGATGATTTGAGCGTTCGCGTCCCGCTTCAAGATGCGGCGCAGCAGTTCGAAGCCGGACACGCCGGGTAGATTGATGTCGAGCACCACGACGTCGGGCGCTGCGGACGCATAGGAGTCAAGCGCCTCATTGGCGTCATGCGCCTCGAGGACTTCGATGTCTTTTTGTCCCGAAAGCATGCCGCGGCAGCCCTCGATCACCATGGGGTGGTCGTCGACGATGAGAATGCGCATCCTTTTTCGCTTGTTTGAGAGCCTGAACCTATGTTGTGAAAACCGCTAGTCTTGTCAATCGACTGTAAATGGACGTCAACGGTTAAGCATGGAAACGAGGGCGTTCATGCGCGGGGTTTCGCTTAAAGCCAGACTGGGCGGATTGATCGGCGTCGTGCTCATCGCGACGTTGCTGATCAATCTTGCAATCCAGCTTCTTCACGCTGGCCCGCGCGTGCGCGCGGAAGCGGGAAGCAATCTCAGATTGATGCGGGAATTTGTCCTGGCAACGATTGCAAATCTTCCCGAAAATGAAGATCCGCTTCCCGCATTGCGGCGGCTCTACGCGTCGCTGGGGAACCTTCGCCATGCTGATGTTGAGATCCTCGCCGCTAACGAGACCGCGCCGCGCGACTGGCTGGAGAAGATCCGCCATTCCGGTCAGGACGTGCCGGAATGGTTTGTGAAGCTCGTCGGCGCCTCGCCGCGCGTGTTGACGATTCCCGTGATGGTCGGCGGGCGCGCCTACAGCAATATTGTGGTGATTTCGAACCCCTTCGACGAACTCGAAGAGATCTGGTCCGACATGCTATGGCTGGCGGCGATCAGCCTCGCCGTCACGATCATCTTCCTGACGCTCGTGCTGCTGTTCCTGCGCTCCTCGCTTGCGCCTTTCGATGCGCTGAAGTTCGGCCTGGCGCAATTGGAGGCTGGCAGGAGCGGCGTGCGGCTGTCGGTCAGCGGCGCGACGGAATTTCGATCGATCGCCGCCGCCCTGAATTCGCTCGGGGCGACGCTTGATCGCGTCAAGCAGGAGAATCGCGATCTCGTCGATAGGCTTTTTCAGGTGCAGGAAGGCGAGCGCAAGGATATCGCGCGCGATCTGCATGATGAAGCCGGTCCATGTCTGTTTTCGATACGCGCCACGTCGGCGACGCTACAGGAGCTTCTCTCGCATCCTGCTCCCGACCTGAGCCGACTGAGACAGATGAGCGCAACGATCGACAAGGCGAGCGAGTCGCTTCAATCGCTGTTCAGAGGCCTGCTCGGACGGCTGCGGCCAAAAGGCCTCGAGGAACTTGGTCTAGAACCAGCGCTGAAGGCGCTCTTCGCCTCCTGGACGCTCACCCATCCCGAGGTCGATCTGCGGCTCGTCGCGCGCCACGATCTCTCATCGCTTGATGAGGAGACGGCGCTGACGGCCTACCGTGTGGTGCAGGAGGGCGTAACCAATATCTTCCGCCACTCCGGCGCGGATAAGGGCCAAGTCACGCTGGAATTCGGCTTTGACGCGTCAGCAAACTCCTCGGAGGTCGACGCAGAAGCGCCGCCGCAATTAAAGATCACGATTGAGGATAATGGCGTCGGCATTTCGGAGCGTGTTGCTCCGGGCATGGGTCTGCTTGGCATGAACGAGCGCGTGCGCGCGCTTGGCGGCGCGCAGCGGATCGAAAGGCAGGAGTCCGGCGGCACGCGGATCACGGTGTCGCTTCCGCTGCTGGACGATGTGGAATGACTGAGACAAGGAGCTCGTTCTTCCGACCCCCGTCCTGATCGGGAAATTTTGGAAGCGTGGATGGCGAAATTTTGAAGGTGTAACGATGCGCGCGCTTCATTATTCTCCACCGGAGCCGTCGTGTCGGGCGGACTACGAAAAATGGAGGAGCAACGCCATGGCCTGGTCGCAACCGATCATCGTCGAAATCTGCGTCGGGATGGAAATCACCAGCTACGAATCGGCTGAGATCTGATCAGCCCGTCGCGGGGGTCGAGACCTGGGCCCGCCTAAGCTGAAGCACCGGGCGGAGCCTGGTCGACAAAATAAACATGAGCTAGCGCCGTCGCTTGCGACGGCGCTGCTGTTTTTGCGCGCCTTCCGCGCCCAGAGTTTTTTCTAAGCTGCGCCGGCGTTGAGGAGCGCATTTTTGGCACTCACCTCCGGCTGCTGATAGCACATTGTTTTTTCAGGCCTTTGCCTTTCCTGGCGCTTGCTCTCCGAGGATTTGCTCCTAATCTGAAGGGAATCAGATCGTCAAGGAGCATGCCATGGCGTCCAGCGGCTTCCGTTTGCAGCTTCAAGGCTACGGCCTGACGACGGCGAATATTCTCTATCGTCTGCCGGATTATCCGAAGATCATCCAATCCTACATCTGGCAGGAATATGATCTTCATCCCGAGTTTCCGGAGCTGCGCAAATTTCTCGATTTCTGGATGCGCAGCCTCGATGGCCCGCTGCATTCCGTCACCGTCGCGCATTCGAACCTCATCAAACCGGCTGAGTTGAAGCTACTTGATAAGGAATTCAAGGTGCACTGAAAAACTCATATGACCGCCACCTTGCGCAACGCGCTTCGCCGAGACAAAATTGAGGCGGGTTGGAGCGAGGGCTGCCGTGAGGGACGAGGGCGATACGAAATCATGGATGGGAGTCTGGGAAGCGGCCGCGCTGATCGTCATCGTGGCGACGGCTTTCCTTCTCGCGAGGCAATATCGGGAAAGCCTTAATATCGATGAGCCGCCGGAGCCTCTCTCGCTGGCTTTGGAGCGAGAAGCGGCGGAGGTGAACGCGACGCTTCCAGAGATGGTCAGCGAGGGCGTTCGTCTCGATAAGGCGACGGCGGGTCCGGGCAACGCGTTCAATTACAGCTATACGATCGTCGACGATGAAACAGCGCGAACTCTAATCGGCAACGCCAAGAAGCTCGCCGCATTGAGGGCCCAGCTGCAGGAGCGCGTGTGTCTGACGATGCCGAATCATCGCGCGAGCGGCGCCATCGTCCGATATTCGCTGAAGGACAATAAGGGCGAGGTGATCGCCGACGTCTCAATTGATGCGGGCGACTGCTGAGAAGGGTGGGCGCCGGCTTTAGCGCGGCGCCCGCTGGGGACGACGCGGACGGCACGCCACGACTGTCGCTGGTAGAGCAAATCGCCGAGCGCTTCGCCAGCGCGGAGGAACTCAGAACTTCTTGACCTCGACGCCATGTTTTTGCAGCGCGTAGCCAATCTGACGAGGGGTCAGTCCAAGCAGCCGGGCCGCCTTGGCCTTGACCCAGCCCGCGCGCTCCATGGCGTCCACCAAACGTTCGCGATCGGAAGGGCCGTCACGCTCCACGGCGGTGCAGTTTTCGGCGCCGGGACAGGTCTCGGGCGAAGGGTCGGCGTTAGGGCGCTCACTCGTCGTCGCCGGCGGCGGCGCAGGCTGACGCTCTCGCGGCGGCGCCAGGGTCGGCACGCTCGCGACGGGTGGAGGAGGCGCCGAACGCTCCAATGAGCCGCTCCAAAGCACCGAAGAGAGGCAGCCGTCGTTGCGACAGGAGAAATCCTTGTCGGTGATGACATTCCCTTGCGCCAAAGTCGCTGTCCGAAACACGCAGTTTTCCAGCTCTCGGATGTTGCCCGGAAAGGCGCAGGCCGTGAGCACGTGCAGGGCCGATTCCGAAAAGCTCAGCCGTCCGCCTTGCTCCGCGTTGAAGCGACGCAGAAATTCATTGGCGAGAGGTTCGAGATCGCCCTTACGGTCGCGCAGCGGCGGCACGAAAATGGGCACGACGCTGATGCGGTAGTATAAATCGGCGCGAAATTCGTTGCGCTTGACCGCCTCTTCGAGATTTTTGTTCGTCGCGCACACGAGTCGAACATCGACTTTCTGCGTGCGCGTGCCGCCCACCCGTTCGAATTCGCCTTCCTGTAAAACGCGCAGCAGCTTTGCCTGAAACGCCGGCGTGATTTCGCCGATCTCGTCCAGAAACAATGTGCCGCCGTCGGCCAGTTCGAAACGGCCCTTGCGCATGTTCACTGCGCCGGTGAAAGCGCCGCGCTCATGGCCGAAGAGCTCCGATTCCAGCACGCTCTCGGGGAGCGCCGCGCAATTCAGCTTGATGAAGGGTTTCGAGCGGCGCGGCGAGAGATTGTGTATCGCCGCGGCAAACAGCTCCTTGCCGGTGCCCGATTCGCCGCGCAGAAGGACGGTGGACTTGGCCTTGGCGACGACGCGAATCTTATCGATCACCGCGCGCAGCGCCGGGCTGCTGCCGACAACGCCATTGATGCCGCTGTTCTTTGCTTCGATCTGCGGAAGGCGGTCGCCTTTTTCGAGCCAGGCCTTTTCCTGCATCAAACGTTCGCGGTCGCGTGCGATGAGCTTGTGCAGTCGAAGGGTCTGCCCGACGAGATTGGCGATCATCGTCAGGAAGCGCACGTCATGGTCGAACAGCGTCACTGAACGATCGTCGTAGACGCGATCCACCGTCAGCGTGCCGACGACGGCGTCGCCCTCCTTGATCGGGACGCCGATCAGCGAGAACGGCCGGCCGTCGGTCGGTCCCCATTCGGAAAAGTCGGAGCCTTGGAAGAGCGGCGAGGCTGCGACATTCTCGACGACGAGCGGCATTTTCGTCGCGACGATCTGCCCTACGGCGCGTTCGGGCAGCCGGTCGAAGAAACGCTTGGCGGAATCTTCGCTCCAGCCCGACCCAACCACAACCTCGGGCCCGCCCGCCGCGTCGAGCAACGCGACCAAGCCATGGCGCATATCAAGAAAACTCGAAAGCAGCGCGAGCACGCCCGCAAGCGTAGTTTCCAGACGGTTTGGCGACGCCAGAAGCTTCGATATTTCGTAGATGCCGACGAGAGCGGTGTCTCTCACATCGAATTCGCGCGCCTTCGGCGCGCATGCGCCGCCTGCCAGCTGCAAACCCATACTATTTAGCCTCACGACATGCGTGGGTGTTTTCACAGGTTTTGACGCAAGCACCGTGCCATACCGCCTTTTTGCCCTTAGCCTCACAAAAACAATGGCCTGCAATTGCCTCGACATCGGCGTTGGCGCGCATGCTTGATCAACTCTTGCGCCTTCTGCCGTCTCCTCCGGCGCCGCCGCCCGATTGATCGGCGATCGGCTCCATCCACACCGTGCTCGCGCCGCAACCGACATGGATGTCGCCTTGCCGACGCCGGCGCGAAGACTTGCGCTTAGTCGCCACGCGCATCGTAACGGGTCGATAGCTGATTTACAGGCGCTTACATGCCTTATGCGGCATTTCGCCGCCATGAGTCGGCTGTCGCGCTTAACGATTTCCGCACTCCCGATCGCGCAGCGGCGCGACCTATTGAGCGCAATCTTTGACGATCTGGCACGGAGAACCGAGCACGTCGACCGACATCTACGCGATTCTTCCTTACCATGGCGCTCGAGCGATCGACGCAATGACGACCGACTGCGCCTGATCCGCGCCGAAACTCAGCGGCGGGCGGCAAGCCGCTTTGGTTGCATGCAGTCGAAGCAATCTGACGTGAAGGACATGATCGCGCTGCTGCCTAGATTTGTAACAGATTGGATAGTTATTGGTCGGTTATGCGGAAGGCGTGTGATATGCGCCGCGCCATACCGATGATATAGACGCGATCGTGCAATCCCATTTCATCGAAGGAAACCCGGCTCGAGCGGCTGATTATTATGCCGTAGCCGTAACGACGTCGGGCGCCGTCGAGGGAGGCCATAGCGATAGCTGCTTTTCTTAGGAGCCGACGACATGAAGATTTCCGCGCGTAACAGCCTTCCCGGGACGGTCAAGCACATCCAGAAGGGCGCAACCACGGCGCATGTGACGATCGACGTCAACGGATTGACCGTCACAGCTTCAATCACCAACGAATCCGTCGAGGAGCTTGGACTCCGCGAAGGGTCGAAGGTCAAAGCAGTCATCAAGTCGTCGGATGTGATGATCGCGGTCGACTAACGCTCGTGGGCGGCCGATGGACGCTATGGCGCCGGAACGCGCGACGGCTTTCCATCGGCGTCGACGAAGGGGAACAGCCCCGACTGGAAGCATTGCGTCATGTGGGCGGCTTTCGCGATCGCCTGCTCGGCCTGCGTCTTCGGCAGCGCTTCATTGGCGCTTTCGCTAAAGAGTTCGAGCCAGCGCGTAAAATGCTGAGGCTCAATCGGTAAATTGATATGCGCGGCGAAGGGCTGGCCCTGATAGCGCTCCGTGCCGAGCAAGGTCCTGGACCAGAAATTCGCGACGATCCCCATATGCTGGTCGAGACCGTCAATCGCCATAAAGATAGGACCCAACAGCGGATCTTCGGCGCCCTTGGCGTAGAAGCGACGCACGCAATCGTCGATTGCGATCTCTAAGCTGTCGCGTTCGGCGCCGTCCTCGATCGGCGGAATGGCGGGCTCCATGGCGACCTCCCTGCATAATGTCGATTGGCGGCTGTTCAGGCGCTAGCGCAGGTTCAGAACGGCCCGGGGGATCGCGCCGGACTTTTTCCTGGCGCTCAGCAGCGCGTCGACCTTATCGCGCAGCAGTGCAATTTGCAGCGGCTTCGCCAAAAAACCGTGCGCGCCCTCGGCGACGCACTCCTGGCCGAATCCGCTCGATATCTGATCAACGATGACGATGATTTTGGTTTCGGGAACCCGCGCCAGAAACTCTTGAATGAGATCCAGCCCGTTGACGCGGATGACGCCTTCGGCAAGCACCAGTAAGTCCGGCCTTATTTGCTCCGCTTTTGCGAGCGTTTCGGACGCGCTCGCGAGTTCATGCGCCTCATATTCGTCATGGAGCATGAACTCGATCGCCGCGCGAAAGCTTTCATTGTCGTCCACGACAAAAACGCGCCTGCGTTCAATGGCTTTCGCCACCTTGACGCTGATCTGCATGGCAGCCTCGCGCGGTGATTGACTCACGAATGTCAAAGCAAGTCGCGTGCCGCGCTAGATACTGCAGCGTTGCGCAGCGTCGCGGCTTTCGACGGGAGTGCGTCGACGCACCTGCGTCAGCGCATAGCGGCGCCCGACTGGGGGGCCGCCAATCGTCGGCCAAATCGAACTCTTGCGCGGAAACTCTACGCGCGCGGCGCTGCGCTGGGATCAAGAACAATATCTTCGCAGGAAAATTACTGCCGCGTAGTTTGGAATTAAAGCGTTTCCAAACTAGCGTGTGGCCGAAAGGTAACAATTGTCCAAAAAATTGTTGTATCTGTCTGAAACTATACAGATTACAATACTTCCATTCAACAGTTTATCAGTTGACCGTGGCCGCCGCCAAATTTAGCTTTAATCAACTTCTTCGCACGAGGCGAAAGTAGACAACGCACAACCCTCCCTGGCGGTTCCCCATGAGCGACGTAAAAACTCCAATTTCTCTACGAATGTTGACTCAGTCGCTTCCGCGGACTCGTGCAGGAGATCTGACGTCGGTGAAGGCGCTGAGCGTTGCTGCGGCGCTTGCATCGAGCGTCAGCGCATCGGCTCTGGCGCAATCCGCTTCGACGACGCTGCCGCCCGTTAAAGTCGACGCGCCGCAGGAGAAGCCGCGCGCGGCGGCGCCGGCGAAACCCAAGCCGATCGCCGTCGCTCAGCCGCATCCGGCGCGTCATGCCGCCGCCAGTCAGGCCTCGGGGCAGCGGCGCGGCGCGCCGGGCGCTTCAAACGCCGGCGGCCAAGGCGCAGGCAGCGGAGGCCTTCCGATCTTCGCAACGGCGCCCAACGCCAATCCTTACGCCGATCCAGTGGCGCCCTATAAGGTCGACCGCCTGTCTTCGCCGAAATTCACCGAGCCGGTGCTCAACACGCCGCGCACGATCACGGTGCTGACCAAGGAAGTGCTCGACGACAAGAACGCCTTCACGCTGCGTGAAATTGGTCGCAGCACGGCAGGCGTGACGCTGGGGACGGGCGAAGGCGGCAACGCGTTCGGCGATCGCTTCTTCATTCGCGGCTTCGACGTTCGCAACGACATCTTCGTCGACGGCGTGCGCGATCCCGGCGTCAGCATTCGCGAGAACTTCTATACCGAGCAGGTCGAGATTCTGCGCGGGCCAGGATCGACTTTCGCCGGTCGTGGCACGGCGGGCGGCGCGATCAACATCGTAACGAAACAAGCGACCGATCGCGACTTCGTCGAACTCAAAGCGATTGGCGGCTTTTCCGACCACATGAAGCGGGTGACGGCTGACGTCAACAAAGTGATCAGCCCGATCCTCGCGGTGCGCGTCAACGCTCTTTATCACGACTCGAATGTCGCGGGCCGCAGCTTTGTCACCGACTATCGCGACGGCGTCGCGGGCTCAGTGGTGTTCAAGCCGATCGAGGACCTGACGCTGACCGCTCAATACACGCATGTCTATCAAAATGGCCTGCCGGACTTCGGCGTGCCGTATAACCGAGTCTGGAATAGACCGTTCCCCGAAGGCGTCATTCCTCGCTCCAACTGGTACGGTTTCCTCGACCGCGATTTCCAAGTTGCGATGCAGAATTTCGGCACCTTCACCGCCCACTATCGCTACAACGACAATCTCGTATTCGACAATCGGTTCCGGCAGAGCCGCTCCGTTCTGGACTATATCGGATCGCTGACGGGGAGCGCGGATCTATTCGCTTCGACAGTGAGAATCGGCGCGCAAAGCCGATATCAGGTGGTGAACACGCTCGACAACCAGACGGAGGCGACGCTCAAAGTCGATACGGGACCGGTCAAGCATGCGCTCGTCGCCGGCGTGGAGTTCGCCCGCGAAGGCGTCACGCGCACCAATTATCAGGGCCTCGCTTCCGAGTTGAATGGGATACCCACCGGCAATACGGTGACCTGTAACCTCTATCTTCCGTGCACCTATCTGCCGTTCCTCAACACGCCCTACCGCAATACCAATCCCACGCGGATCGCCGTCGACACGAAATCAGGCTATTTGATCGAAACTGCGAACTATCAGGACGTCGTGATCGTGAACGGCGGCGCGCGCTTTGACGATTACAACATCACAAGCCGCACGGAGACGCTTTCGACATTCGCCAAGAGCCATTCGGGTCTGTTCAACTGGAACGCCGGCGTCGTCTTTAAGCCGCTGCCGAACGTCAGCGCCTACGCCGCCTACGCCACCTCGGCGACGCCCGTCGGAGCCGAGCTTGACGGCGGCGCGGCAAACTACGGCGGCCTGAACACGGCGTCGCAAATCTTTGCTCCCCAACTCAACAAGGCGGCGGAGGTCGGTCTGAAATGGGAGCTGTTCGACAGGCATCTGCTCGCGACAGCCGCCTTCTTTAAGACGGATGTGAGCGGCGCGAGAGAAGTGAACTCCGGCACCACCACCGGCAACGCGTCCTATTACGTCCAGGGCGTCGACCTCGAGGTTGCGGGCAATATCACGGATAAGTGGATGGTCCTTGGCGGCATCGTGCTGATGGACTCGCGGGTGACCAACTCCTACGCGCGAACGAATATCGGTCTTCAACTCGCAAATATCGCGCATGAGTCCTTCAGCCTGCTGTCCAAGTACAAATTCGGCGACCTGATCGGCCTCGCTCCGAATGCGCTCGAATTTGGCGGCCAGGCCATCTACCGTTCCAGGATCTATGGCGGCAACAATATCGTCGCCAATGGCGGCACATCGTTCAACGCGTTTGGCTTGCCGACGCCGACCGCGACGAATTTTCTGAACGTTCCAACGATCCTGCCTTCATACTGGCGCTTCGATGTTTTTGCTGAGGCGAAGATCGGCCAAAACATCACGATGAAGTTCTCGGTCAACAATCTCTTCGACCGCACGATCTATGACGCCTTCTATCAGACGTCGACGCCTTTCGCGCAGATGTCGCCCGGCCGCTCCGTCTATCTCGAAACGAGCATTTTGTTCTAAGGGAGCGCTTCGAATGCTTGCTCACATACAAGGCGCGCTTGATCGGAAGGAGGTCAACGTCCTTCGCGAGGCGATGGCGCAGGCGGCGTGGGAGGACGGCGCCTCCACCGCCGGGGCGAACGCCGGCGAGGCGAAGCGCAACGAGCAACTCCCGCCTGACTCTGAAATCTCGCGCGCGCTCGGCAAGCGGCTGCTCTCGTCGCTCCTCGCCAATGCCGCTTTCGTTTCAACGGCTGTGCCGCTGCGCATCTATCCGCCGTTGTTCAACCGCTACGGCGTCGGCGACCACTTCGATCCGCATGTCGACAATGCGATACGCGGCGACGCCATGACCGGCGCGCGTATCCGCGTTGACCTCGCCGCGACTGTGCTTCTTTCTGATCCCGACGAATATGAGGGCGGCGAACTGATCGTCGAGGACATCTACGGATCCAGGCGGTTCAAGCCGCCGGCGGGCGATCTCATTCTTTATTCGGCCGGCAGTCTGCATATGGTGACGCCCGTCACCAGCGGCCTACGTCTCGCCTCATTTTTGTGGCTGCAAAGCATGATCCGCGCCGACGAGGCGCGCAGCCTCGTTTGCGATCTCGACGAATCGATACAGGAACTCGCGCCGCGCGTGGGCGCGGACGATCCGGATCTGCGCAAGCTGGTGACCGTGTACCACAATCTCATCCGCTACTGGGGAGAAGCATAGCGCTGATGCTTATTTGCATACCCGAAGTTCTTTCCAAGCAGCAGGTGGCCTTTTTTCGCGCGGCCATGGACCAGGCCCAGTGGGAGGATGGCCGCGCGACCGCTGGCTCGCAGTCCTCTTTGGTGAAGAACAATCTTCAACTGCCGCAAGCCGGCGACGTCGCGCGCGAACTTGGCGAACATGTGCTCGAGGCGCTTGCGCAGTCGTCGATGTTCGTCTCGGCGGCCTTGCCGCACAAGATTTTTCCGCCGCTCTTCAATCGCTATGGCGTTGGGCACGACTTCGGATTGCACGTCGATAATGCGATCCGCGGCATTCCCGGAACGCCGATTCGCATTCGCACGGATCTTTCTTGCACGCTGTTCCTCTCAGAGGCGGACGAGTACGATGGCGGCGAATTAGTGATTGAGGATCGGGTCGGACAGCAGGAAGTGAAACTTCCGGCAGGCGATCTCGTGCTTTATCCTTCAACGAGTCTCCATCTTGTCAAAGGCGTCACGCGTGGTGAGCGCATCGCCTCGTTTTTTTGGATGCAGAGCATGATTCGCGACAATGTGGCGCGCGCTTTGCTCTTCGATCTTGACCAGGCCATCCAATCCCTGACGACTCGGCTGGGCGCCGGCGATCCTGCCTGCGTCAAAATGTCGGGCGTTTATCACAATCTGATCCGAACATGGGCTGAAGCATGAAACGTTCTTTGCAGTTTCTCGTGATCTCAATCATCGCGCTTCTCGCTGCGCAGAGCGTCGCAGCCGCACCAGGGTCGCCAGCGCTCGATGCAGCGATAGCGGCCACTAAACCTCATGATCTTTCTGTGTGGACGATGTTCGTCAACGCCGACATCGTCGTGAAGATCGTGATGATCGGGTTGTTGTTGGCGTCCGTCGCGACATGGACGATCCTCATCGCCAAAACGATCGAATTGAAACGGGCGCGCGAGCGCGTGACGACGGCGATACGCCGCCTCTCCGAGGCGCGCGGCCTCTCCGAGGCGCGACTGGCGCTTGGCGGCGGCGACCGTTTGACGCAGGCGCTGCTTGGCGAGGCGACGCGGGAAATGAAGCTGTCGTCCGATATTCTTGCGGCGCCGGGCGTGAAGGAGCGCATTGCAGCGTGCTTCGCCGAAATCGAGCGCGCCGAAGCGCTTTCGATCAAGCGGGGCACCGGACTGCTCGCCTCCGTCGGATCGACGGGCCCCTTCATCGGACTGTTCGGCACCGTCTGGGGCATCATGAACAGCTTCATCGGCATTTCCAAAGCGCAGACCACCAATCTGGCCGTCGTCGCGCCCGGCATCGCCGAAGCGCTGCTCGCGACGGCGGTCGGCCTCTTCGCCGCCATCCCGGCGGTGCTCATCTACAATCATCTTGCGCGCCAGGCGACGTCCTATCTGGAACTGGTCTCGAATCTCGCCGGCGAGTTGCTTCGTATCGTCTCGCGCGACCTCGATCGCGCCGGACAGGCCTCCACCAACAAGATTCATGCGGCGGAGTAGATCATGGCCGTTCATCTCAAAAGCGATCTTCAGGAAACGCACGAAATCAACGTCACGCCGTTTATCGACGTGATGCTCGTGCTGCTCATCATCTTCATGGTGGCGGCCCCCCTCGCCACTGTCGATCTTCCGGTCGATCTTCCGGCTTCCAACGCCGCGCCGCATGAAAAGCCCGACAAGCCGATTTACGTGACGATCCAGGGCGATCTCGCGCTCGCCCTGGGCGAGACGCCCGTCAAACGCAACGATCTCGTTTCTGCTCTCGACGGGCTCCTGGGCGACAAGTCGAAACGCATCTATTTGCGAGCCGACACCAGCGTGCCCTATGGCGAGATGATGGCGATCTTGGAGCGGTTGCGCGCTGGCGGTTATCTGCGCGTGGCGCTCGTCGCGCTCGACGCGGGCGGCAAGGAGCAGGCCCCGCAATGAGCGCCGCCGCCGCTCTCCAGAAGCCGCAGTCGAACGGCAAGCTTTGGGGCGCCGCAGTCGCCCTGGCGCTGTTTCTGCACGTCGGCGGCGCCGTCGCCGCGCTGGTGACCTTGCGGGGCGACCTCGACGAGGACGCGTCCGGCGCTCCAGCGATTGAATTGTCTCTCGAGCCTGCCGCGCCGCGAGACGCCGAGGCCGCGGATCTGCCGCCTGGACCCCTCTCTGACGAAGCGGCCGCCGCTGCGCCTTCCGTCGCCGCATCAGAGGCGAAGGAGACGAACGAAGAGCGGATCACCCACGCCGAGTCGGAAGACGCCGAGTTCACGCACAACGTTCGGCCGGAGAAGCCGATCGAAGAAGAGAAGAAACATCAGGCGCAGCCGGTCGTCTCGGCCGAGTCTGCCGCCTCCGAGGCGACTGCGCCGCCCAAGTCTGACGCCGACCGACAATCCGACCGGCCCGTGGCGCCTGTTCAAGGGGCTGACGCCGTCGCCAACGCCGTCAAGCTGACGTGGCAAAAGGCCCTGCTCTCGCATCTCAACCGGCATAAGCGCTATCCTGGCGCCGCCGGGCGTCGATCCGCGGAAGCGAGCGTTTCGTTCACGCTCGACAGGCACGGCCATGTCGTCAGCTACAGCATCAAACGTTCTGCGGGACATCCACTCTTCGACGACGCTGCGCTCGCGATGATGAAGCGCGCCGACCCCGTTCCGCCGCCGCCGCCGGTGATCGCGGACGAGGGGCTGACCTTCGAAGTGCCCGTGCAATTTCGCATTGGCAAGAAATAGCTGCGGCTTGAACGGAGGCGGTTCGAGAGCCGAGGCTTACCGACCGCCGCTATGAATAGTCAGCTGCGACTGAACGTTGTGAAGCTTAGTTTGGGGTTCTCCACAGCGCTTATTTGCGGCTAAGCTTTTCTATTCCTTAAAAAATATGGACCATTGTCGGAACAGATTTTCGAATCGGCGCTTCATTCCCCGTGTGGAGAGCTCCTGATGCCGCCACATGAACAGAGGCTGATAGAGACGACAATGCGAGGAAATCGATACATACGCGATGCGGTTGATGTGGAGCCGAGCGTGAGGCGGCTCGGTGAGCAGCTTCGGCGCCAATTTTCGGATATCGCTACGGAGCCGCTGCCTGACGATATGCTGGCCCTTCTGGAAGAGCTTGGCCAGATTAGCGCGGTCGAGTGACGCGCAAAGAGATTTCTCGAATCTCAGCGCATCTTGTTGGGACGATCCGCGAAGTCCAATTTGATCAGGAGTCCTTTGAGGTCCTCGGGCACCGGCTTCATGATCAAGTCGAGATATAAAAGCGAGAAGCGCTTTCCGAGCGCCTCGCTTAGAGAGCGCCGAAGCAGCGCTCTCTTGCCCTGTCTAAGGGCGATTTTCGGAGAAGCTGCATTCATCATAAAGAACGCGCCTCCTGCTTGAACAACGACTGCCAGGCGGAGAGTTCAGGGCGCATGTGCTTGCGCGCGGGCGCACGTTCGGTCGATTGCTCCGAAAAGCGGAACGCGCCGCCGCCACGGGAAGCGTGCGATTTGCCACGTTTCGATCGATATTCGACGGTGAACGGGCGAACAGTTTTCTTCATCGATAGACCTTCGTCTTGGGCGCCTTTATAAAACCTCGGCGCAAAGCCAGATGTTCCGGCGCTCTAATTGCTGAACGCAATTTCGCGAACACATTGCTCGCGCGCGGGTGGATTGCATTTCAAAATGAAAACGCCGGCGAAGCTATTTCGCCGGCGTCTTGCAATGGTGGGCGGGAGCTAGTGGCGCGACATCCAGCTGTCGACCTGCTCCTTGGCCTTGTCCTTGGCGACGCCGTAGCGCTCCTGGATCATGCCTTCGAGCTGCTCGCGGTTCCCGTTGATGCGCGTAATGTCATCGTCGGTGAGCTTGCCCCACTGCTCCTTCACGTTTCCGGTGAACTTCTTCCAATTGCCTTCGATCGTGTCCCAGTTCATGAATTCCTCCTTGTCAGGAGGCGGCCGCAGTCGCGGCGACGCCTTGGAAAGCCGAGCCCGGGCCTAGCTTTCACGAGCATAAAACCTTTTCGACGGATAAGATGTTCCCTGTGGACTTGTGCTTTCGCTATAAATTAGCAGTCTAGCCCATGTTTGCCGCGTTCACTTCCCGCTGGGCAAGCTTAAGAATTCTGGCCTATGCCTGCGCTGTATTTTTTGCTCGCGCACGCACTCGGATTCCACATAAGCGGCAGCCGGCCTCAGAATTGACGCTGGGTTTGGTTGGCGCTCAATGATGGTCAACCCGTCATCGTGAGGTGCTTGAGCAGCGCGTCGCGCGCCTCGACGATGCGGCGATACTGTTCGTCGCTGCCGCCTGCATCGGGATGCGCGGTCTTGGCCAACTGACGGAAGGCGGCGTTGATCTCGGACAGATTGAGCAGGCCCTCGAATGGCAGCCCTAAAATTTCCCGATGTTCATGGTCGTCGTCGAGATCCGCCCGAAAAAATAGCGTGCGGCGCTTTGCTCGCGCCTCGAGGCGCAGATTGAGCTGATCCTCTCGCCATCGCTGGCGTGACATAACCAGACATTCGCCAAAGGCGATCCGGCCCAGCGTTTCAAGTTCGTCAAGACTGAAGGGCCCCACGACGCCATAGGGCGGCGCCAGAGACGCCCTCCTGCCGGTCTCGTCATGCTGGATATCGCCGATGGTCGCCATATCCAATATTCCCATCGAGCCGTTCCAGACGACCCATTCCTCTTTGTCCGTCATGCGGAGCGCTCATGCTGACCCGACCCGCGCTTCGCCTTTTTGTACAAAAGCGTTCACGAGAGCTGAGCCATGAGCCATGCATGTTCAGAGCCAAAGCGCATGCTGCGCGTGAGCCGAGCCGGGCGTCGATAAACGCATGATGTCTACTTCCGCGCCGCCCGCAGGCCTGGCTTGAGCCTTGCATGTTAGGCGGTAACGGGAGCAGGACTCGGTGCTTGACGCTACACAGACACGCAGTCTCACGACGGAGAAGGACCTCGAACATCCGATCGAGGCCGTTTGGCGCGCGATGACAGATTCGGAGTGGCTCGCCGTTTGGTTCTTTCCAAATGACGTTGAGCCGGTTGTCGGCCACAAGTTCACGATCTGGAGCCGCCCGATCGAGCGCTGGGACGGCGAATTCAAGTGCCAGGTTCTCGCCGTGGAGCCCGGCCGTATGTTGCGTTTCAGCTGGTCGGGCGGTGATGACGAGCTGAAGGGTTTTGGCCGATACATCGACACGACAGTTACGTGGACGATCTCGCAGCTGCCGGATGGCGGCACGCATTTTGTTTTTGTCCAGGACGGAATCGACGCTGCCCCTACGGCGGACGCGGTCTACGACGTCATGCTCAAAGGCTCGCAGAGCGTGTTGAACTCTCTTGCCAAAAGACTCCCTGACCTCATCGAACACGGCGCCTGAAACGCCACGCTTGCCCGAGCTCATCGGAGCGGCGACCAGGCGAGCTCAGAGCAACATGTCAGCCACATTCCCAGATTCGACGAGCGAGCCTAACGCGCCCATCACTCCCGCCGTCGACGACGACACATGCGTCGGAGGCGCGCCGCTCGACTTTTCTGGCGCATCGCTCTTCTTTCCGGAAAATTATGCAGGATCAACGCTCCGCACGGATGCGCCGATAGGTTCGCCTCAATCAGCGGCGGAAGCCGCGGCGCTCTCGGATGCTTTATGCGCGAAGATTTCGCCCGTTTCTTTTGGCGACCGCGTGTTTTTGCTTCCCTCCGAGTCCGACGCCTGGCGTGTCGCCGTCGAAATGGTTCGGCGCTACCATCGCCTCGTCGGTCGCCCCAAGCGACGTCGCTTTATTGTCTGCGTCGGGCCTGCTGATGGATCGGAGAGCCTTCCGCCTGGCCTTGAGGGCGACGACGAGATCGTCACTCTCCGAACCGACGATCACGCTGCAGTGCAGGCGGAAGTCGATGTCAGGACCGCGGGAATTCTGATCGCGCCGGTCAGGACGCAAGCCGGTTTTGAGGTCGTCTCAGGAAGCGTCCTCGCCAGACTGCGCGAGACCGCAGACGAATATGGGCTCATACTCGCTTTCGACGAAAGTTTTTGCGGCTTCGGCCGCTCAGGCATGCTTTGGGCGCACGAATGGACCGGCGTCACCCCTGACATGATGGTCGCCAGTCACTCGCCTGCAGACGCCCCGCCGCTGGCTGCGCTCGTCGTCACGCAAAGACTGGCACGAGGCGCGCTCGGCGGCTCGACGCTTGCTGACGGGGCCGCGCTTCTGGCTGGGCACGCGCTAATCGACGCTCTGTCGACGCCAGGCTTTCAGGAACGTGTGCAGAACCGAAGCTGGTATCTCGAAGACCGGCTGTCCGCCTTGTTTTATCGGCGTCGTGCAGCTTTTACGGCAAGGGATGGCCTTGGCCTGATGCAGGCGCTAACGCTCGCGGGAGACGCGGAGCCCATGCGCGCGAAGCTGGCCGCGCACGGGCTCCTCGCGCGCGCGATGGGGTCGGTCCTGGGTTTATTTCCTCCGCTCACAACTGAGGAAAGCGACATCGATGCGGCGGTATCCTGCATCGAAATGGTTTGCGCGCAGGAGGAACGATGAGCGCGCGAGTCGTTCGCCTCCGCCTCACTGAGGCATTCCTTAAAATCCTGGCGGACCGTTCAACATCATGATCGAGATAAATGCGGCTGATCCAAATTTACGAGTCATCGGGCGAGACCCGGTTCCTCCCTCGCTGCGGCGATTCATCTGGGACATTCAGTCCATGGTCGAACTCGCCGAAAGCGAGCGGGAGATTTTGCTGATCGGCCGCGATCTCATGGCCCGGCTCTTTACGACGGACGATTGGCTGCCAACGGTCTTCGCCGTCCCAAATCCCGCCGGAGGCCAGCAATTCCAGATTTATCGCGACGGGCTCGATCGCTTTTCCGTCGTGAGCACAATTTTGTCGGGCGGCGCCTGCGTGACAATCTCTCAGCCTTCGGTTTGGGAGATTGCGGGCGTGTTGCGCGGCGCAATCAACCGCCAGCAACTCGATGCTCCCACGAACAGCGCGCAGGCCGGCGCGTCCCGTCTATTGCAAGCGAGCGCTGTGGAAGCCGCCCGGTCGTCCGCGAGCGGCGAGGCCGTCGAGCTTCGCAACGCGCTGGATGATCAAACATCCATCATCATCCATGTTTATGGCGGCGACATCGGCAGGATCAGTCGCCGATCCGGCGCATCAGGCGGAAGCGGCGACGCGCCGCCATTGGGCTACGCCAATTCGGACAACGATCCTCCTTACGATATTTTTTCAATTCAGAACGAGATCCGGGATTGAGGCGCGAACGCTGAAGGTTCTCGCCACCGGCGATTGATCATGCGCGCCAGAGGATGCCGGAAAGAGAGTGATTTCTATGAGGGATCGAAATATTCGATCTTTTGGCCTGGATCCCTGTTCGGGCAGGGGATTTCTTTGAACAGAACTTCGGCGAAGGCCTTGAGGCCGGTGTTCGTGCGTAGAGACAGGCGATTGGGGTCGGACGTCCAGCTTTGATAAGTGACGATCCCACGGGTGATGCTGATCACCGTGTATTTTTCGGAGTTGATTTCGCCGCCCTTCGTCCGATAGCACTTCCCGGGCAGAACGCTTTCTTCCTTCATCGGCATGGATGCTCACCCTGCATCTTGGCGCTGCGTGCATGGCCGTTGAGCAAGTTCCAGACCATATAGCGTTTCCGCGGGAACGTTCGCTGCAACCATCGACGTTCGAAACGGTGCGGGCGAATCAAAAGCCGGTCGCATCCTCCGGGGCGATGCGGATCGCCATTCCGTCGAACGTTTCTTCGAACCTGATTTGACAGGCGAGACGCGAATTGAATTTGCGATGGCTGGCTGTCGCAAGCATCCGGTTTTCTCCGGGTCCGGAGTCGGCCATTTCAATCCCCTGAGGCAGGGTGAGATAGACATGGCACGTCGCACAGGCGCAGCTGCCGCCGCATTGCGCGACTAGCTCTTCGACGCCGGCGCGCCGGATTAATTTCATCAGCGAGACGCCATTTTTGCCGGTGATTTCCTGGCTGGCGCCGTCTCTGGTTTCAAGAGTGAACGTGGCCATCTGTCTCCATCTGCCCGAAGCCGTCAGCGATGTTTTCCTTGGCGCGAGCGCGTCACGATCCCAAATTCACTGACGCGAAATCAAGGCAAACCGCATGGCGACTATCCGCAGGACCTTCTCGCGCGATGAGCGTCGTGGCAAGGCCCGCCGACTGGGCGGCGTCCAATTCGTCCCCATCGCCCGACAGCGCCAGCACTGATCCCGAAGGCAAATCGAGACGCTCGCAGATCGCGCGGTAGGAGGCCGGTTCGACTTTCTGACCGATGGACGTGTCGAAGAAATCCTCGAACAGGCTTGTGAGGTCGCCGCAGGCGCTGTGGCTCAGCAAGAGTTGCTGCGCCAATCTCGAATGGGACGAGTAAACAAACAGGCGAAGGCCCGATGAGGCCCATGATCTCAGCGATTCCGCGACGTCCGGATAAAGCTCGCTTTTGATCGCGCCTGCCTCATAACTCTCGCGCCAGATCAGGCCCTGGATCGTCTTCAGCGGGGTCGCCTTGCGGTTCTGCTTCATCCAGCGCAGCAACAGCGCTTCGGCTTCCTCGAGCTTCAAGTCGAATCCGCCAAGGAGACGCCCCGTTTCCTCCAAGGCGTCTTCCACATCGGGGTCCGAGGCATGTTCTGCGATGAAGGCGCCTAGCCGCGCCTGCGCGAGCGGCATGAGAGTCCCGGTCGCGAAAGCCATCGGAACGGCGGCGCCTTCGAGCTCAATCAGGACGGCGCGCACCGGTTCACTCATCGTGGATCCGTTTGGTGTAGAATTGTCGCAGTCGCGGCGCCGGCCGCCTGTGCTTCAGCCGTTCCCAAAGTTGGCTCTGGCAAGCATCATATGTGCCGTGTACTCCCGCGCGAGGCTCCAAGGCGATCGTGTCGCTCCCTGCGCCACATCGACGGGTAGGCAGCGCGACGTGCTCGCGGCGTCGGCGATAGCGAGAAGATTGTTCGGAGGCCCCACAATGGCTGCAAGCGCGGACGAGTTGAAAGCGGTCACGGGCGGCACGCTGCAACATTACAATCAGCGCGCCGAGTCGTTCTGGGAGGGAACGCGCAGCCACGACGTCACACAAAATATCGCGGCGATGCTCAGCCACATTCGCGGCGAGCCTCCTTTCACCTTGCTCGATTTCGGTTGCGGGCCTGGACGCGATTTGAAGGCGCTCGCCGCGCTTGGGCATGTCGCGATCGGGCTTGATGGAGCGCCGCGCTTTGTCGAAATGGCGCGCATTCACAGCGGTTGCGAGGTGTGGCTGCAGGATTTTCTCGCGCTCGATTTGCCTGATCGCCACTTTGACGGAGTCTTCGCCAATGCGTCGCTGTTTCATGTGCCGCGCAGCGAATTGCCACGCGTCCTGCGCGCGCTTCGCGCCGCTCTGAAGCCCGGGGGCATCCTGTTCAGCTCCATTCCGCATGGCGCGGATCAGGAAGGATGGAGCAATGAACGCTATGGCGTGTTTCACGCCCCCGAAAGCTGGCGCGCTTTCGGGTCGGCGGTGGGCTTCATCGAGGTCGAGCATTATTACAGGCCCAGCGGCGCGCCGCCGGGCGAACAGCCATGGCTGGCGAGCGTATGGCGACGCGAATAGGCGACGTCGGATGCGGGAAGCGAGTCACGTCTCGCGCAGAGCCGCCGCGAGCGCATCGGGCTCGACGATAGGCAGCGAGCAGACCATTCCCCGGCAGACATAAGCCGTGGCGCGATCGCCCAGCAAGGTTTTGCCGAAAGCCGGATGCGCGCGAGGCAGCGCGGCGCCCGGCGCGATGACGCTCAAAACCCGACCGGGCCGACTGACGCCGTAAATCACGCGCTTCAGCGCCGCGGTATCCGCGGCGTCCGTTTCGCCAATCACGACAATCTGCAAGGCCGCTCGCAGCATTTCTATGCCGTTCAACAGTGACGAAAAACCAAGAACGCGCTCGCGAATTGTCCCGGAAAAGTCCTTTGCGATCGCCTCGGCGCGTTGCCGGTAGACGCTCTCGCCCGTCAAATAATAGAGCTGCGCCAGCACCTGCAGCATCATGCCATTGCCGGAGGGAAGGGCGGAGTCCTCGGCGATTTTCACGCGCGCGATCAGCGTATCGGCGTCGTCGGCGGCATAAAAATAGCCGCCGTTTCGATCGCGATAATGATGCTCCACATGCTCGACCCAGCGTCGCGCGCGTTCGAGATAGGACGGCGCGCCGGTGGCTTCGTAGAGCGCCAGCGCCGCTCGGCACATTGCGCCGTAGTCGTCGAGGACGGCCATATGACGTGGGCGCCCGCAACGCCAGGAATGGAGCAGACGACCATCGTCCGTCGTCATCGCGCCCTTGACGAAATCGAAGGCTTCGATGGCGATATCGAGCCAGTCCCCACGTTCAAACACGCATGCCGCCTTGGCGATGGCGGCGATCGTCAATCCATTCCAGTCGGCCAAGACCTTATCGTCGCACCCCGGCCTGACGCGGCGCTCGCGCACCGAGAACAAGGCGGCGCGGTCTTCCGCCAGCGCCGCCTCGCTCTCCTCATCCAGCAGCTCGATTGAGCCCAGACGGTTGAGGACGGACTTGCCGTGTTCCCAGTTGCCTTCGCGGCTGACGCCATAGGCGCGTTCGAAGAACGGCGCGCGCGCGCCCAGAGCTTCCCCTATTTCTGCTTCGCTCCAACTGTAGAACTTGCCTTCTTCGCCTTCGCTGTCGGCGTCGAGACTGCTGGCGAACCCGCCGCCTGGCGCGCGCATCTCGCGCGTCATCCACTCGATCGTCTCTGTCACGCGCAGGCGATACAGTTCGCGACGTTCGTCTTGCCAGACCTCCGTCAGTAGTTCGATCAGCTGCGCGTTGTCGTAGAGCATTTTTTCAAAATGCGGCACCAGCCATCGATTGTCGGTCGAGTAGCGCGCGAAACCGCCGCCCAAATGGTCGTAGACGCCGCCCTGCGAAATATGATCGAGCGTCAAAACGACGGCTTGTCGCAACGAGTCGCGACCCGTTCGCTTCCAGGCCCTCCAGAGAAAGTCGAGGCTGGTCGCCTGCGGGAATTTTGGCGCCGACCCGAAGCCGCCGTCCACGTGGTCGAGCCGTTGCTCCAACTGCGC
This sequence comes from Methylocystis rosea, assembly GCF_003855495.1. Classification (NCBI taxonomy): domain Bacteria; kingdom Pseudomonadati; phylum Pseudomonadota; class Alphaproteobacteria; order Hyphomicrobiales; family Methylocystaceae; genus Methylocystis; species Methylocystis rosea. The sequence goes on from NZ_CP034086.1 coordinate 3,408,507, forward strand.
GCAAATGCTCTCGACGAGGTCGGGCGAGACCGGCTCTCCGGGAGTCGTTTCGGACAGGCTGGCCAGTCCTGCGCTGAGCTCGGCGACATTATGTTCGATCGCATTGGCGCGCGTGCGCCAAAGTTCCGCGATGGTTTTTAGAAGCTCGGCGAATCCGGGCCTTCCGCCCTGCGCAGAAGGGGGGAAATATGTTCCGCCCCAGAAGGGCTTGCCCTCCGGCGTCAGAAACATCGTCAAGGGCCAACCGCCGCGCTGACCCATCATCATCAAAGCTTGTTGATACAGATAGTCGACGTCCGGCCGCTCTTCGCGATCCACCTTCACATTGATGAAAAATTCGTTCATCAACGCCGCGATTTCGGGGTCCTCGAACGATTCATGGGCCATCACATGGCACCAATGACAGGCGGCGTAGCCAGACGAGAGCAATATCGGCTTGCCCGTCTGCTTGGCGAGCGCGAGCGTTTCCGCGCTCCAAGCCTGCCAGTGCACCGGATTGTGCTGGTGCTGCAACAAATAGGGGCTGGTCTCTTGACCGAGCCGGTTGCTCTCGACGCTCATGGAGTCGTCCTCCCTGTGCGGATTACATACGGCTGCCGGACGTCAAGCGCCAATCGCTGCGGGCGGATTTCGCCGATGCGCCGCAGGCGAGAAAATTCGTCGGGCGCAAAGAGCAGAGGGGCGGCTGGGAAGAGGCGTTTCCAGGGAAGGAGAGTCGCGCGCGGCGCTTGGGTCCGCCTTGATGGTTCGCTGGCGCCGCGCGGTGGTTAATGTGGCGCGGCTTCGTTGCTCGGGAGCACGTCGCGGATGCGCTTGCCTTCCACCCAGACGAAAGCCCCGTCGGGTTCGGCGCAGGCGATGTCCTGTTCGGCGATCAGCTTGTCGCAGAGCATGATGCAAATGGCGTCGATCGGCGCGTCTCTGTCGTTTTCCTCGGTCATGCGGTCGATCGAGATTTCACCCATCTCCTCGTCGTCGACCAAATGGATAATAAACACTTCCTCATGGCCGGGAGAGCCATGCGCGTTCACCCGGAAGGTTTCCCCCTTGTAGCGGAATTCGCGTATCATTCCTGGCCCTTTTTTCATTTGCTTGGTTGTGTCCGCGATCGCGCGCCTCTTGGCGTTTGGCGGCCCCCGCGTGCCCGGCGCGCACGCAAACTGCGTGCCATTTGTGCGTCGTGGACCTTGGTTTTGTACGAACATGTACTGAATTGCTTTTGAAGGAGGCAAGAGGCGCTTGGGAGATCGGAAAAGCGCCATGCCGGCCCCGTCCTCGTCGAGCGTCATTTCCGTCTGCTACTCAGCCGTCTCGATCGCGCGCGAAAATCGCGCGAGGCGTTTTGCGGATGACGTCCACGACGATCCCCATATTGGCTCAGCGATTGCTTTGAGCCGGCCATGAACGCTTCGCGCGCCGACGCTGACGTCGTGAACTTCGGCGAACTTGACCCGAAGACAAACGAACTGCTGCAGCAGGGCGTCGTCGCTTATCGGACTGACCGTGAGAAGGCCGACAACCTGTTCAAGCAGGCCTTGGCGCTGACGCCGCAGGAGCTGGCGCCCTATTACTGTCTCTACAAAATCCACACCTACATGGGCAGTCTCGACTACGCCGCTGACGTCGCCGCGCAAGGCATGAAGGAGGCCACGCGTCAGGCGGGTTGGCCAAGCGATCCTATGGCGTGGCCGGCGACGGCCGAGGCGCATGACGGGCCGGCGCGCTTCGCCCTCTATACGCTGAAGGCGCTAAGCTTCATCGAATTGAAGCGCGGTCACAGCGAAACCGCAAAGGAATATCTCGATATCCTCTCCCGCGCCGATCCGCAGGGCAGCGTCGGGTGGAAGGTGATCGAGGAATTGGCGCAGGGCAGCGTGTGATCGATGCGCGTGACACCGCCATGTCGTAACCTCAACAAAACTGCGCACGAATGTCACGCTTCGACCGATATCGCGCTGCACTTGTCGTAAAACCGACATTGTGCGCTGCGCCTGGGCGACAAAGCGCTGCTGTGCGTGGTTCTTGCATAAAACAAACTATGAACCGCGTGAGACGATCGGAATCGATCCTCGCATGTGCGAACGGAAACCCTGGCTTCGTGCTGACGGCGGCTGTTCGAGGAAGGCGGCCATGGACGACGTAGCCACTTCACGCTCTACGCTCACAGGAGGCATGGCGGCAAAGCCGCCGCGGGCGAGACCCCCGTCCGCCGATACGGCGCTGCTCGGCATCTATGAAATCTCAAAAATCCTGACCGCGCCGGCCCGCCTCGAGCAGACGCTGGGCAATGTCGTCGCCGTGCTCAGCTCCTTCCTCGACATGAAATTGGGGATGATCACGATCCTCGACCAGCACGGCAATCCGGAGATCGTCGCGACCTCGGGTTGGACCAGCCGCGACGGCAGCAAGCCGATCGACACGCTGCCGGCCAAGGTGATCGACCGACTTGTCGCCACCGCCATGCCTGTCATTGTCGAGGACGTGTCCCGCGACGCCTTGTTCGCGACGGCCGCGGAGACGATCACCCGGGCGGTGGGCGCGAAAGTCTCCTTCCTCGCTGTTGCGATCAAGAGCGATAGCCGCGTCGTTGGGACGTTGTCGATCAATCGCTCGTCAGAAGATTGGATCTCCTACGCTTTCGACGCCGATCTGCGTTTATTGACGATGATCGCCAATCTGATCGGCCAAACGGTGAAGCTGCACCGCATGTTTTCGGCCGACCGGCAGCGGCTGCTGAACGAATGCAGCACGCTGGAGAAGGCGCTGGTCTCCTGCCTGCCGAAGGAGATTCGTGGAGAGCGGCCCGACGTCGCAGGCATCATCGGCGAGAGCCCGGCGATCTTGGAAGTGCTCGACACCATCGCCATCGTCGCGAAGTCCAATTCGACCGTGCTGCTGCGCGGCGAGAGCGGCACAGGCAAGGAGCTTTTTGCTCGCGCGGTGCACGACCTGTCGCGCCGCAGCGCCAAGCCCTTCGTCAAGCTGAACTGCGCCGCGCTGCCGGAAAGCGTTCTTGAATCGGAGCTGTTCGGTCATGAACGCGGCGCTTTCACGGGCGCCGTCGCGCAGCGTGCGGGGCGCTTCGAACTGGCCAATGGCGGCACGCTGCTGCTCGATGAAATCGGCGAAATATCGCCCGCCTTCCAGGCGAAGCTGCTGCGTGTGCTGCAGGAAGGCGAATTCGAGCGGGTTGGCGGGTCCAAGACCTTGAAAGTCAACGTTCGTTTCGTTTTCGCCACCAACAAAAATCTCGAAGAGGCGGTTGAGAAGGGCGAGTTCCGCGCCGACCTCTATTACCGCATCAGCGTTGTGCCGGTGTTTCTCCCGCCGTTGCGCGAGCGGCCTGGCGACGTTTCGCTGTTGGCGCAGAATTTCATTGAGACGTTCAACAGCGAAAACGATCAAAAGCACGAACTCTCGGCGAGCGCCATTGAGACGCTGCAACGCTGCTACTTCCCGGGCAACGTGCGCGAACTGGAAAATTGCGTGCGCCGCACGGCGACTTTGGCGCGCGACGAAACCATCGTCGATCATGACTTCGCCTGCGCGTCCGGCAAATGTCTCTCGGCCTTGCTATGGACCAGCAGCGCCAGCGGCGCCTATCCGCATGCGCATCCCGAACCGGCCGGCATGCGCGCCCCCGCTCCGCCCGAAGAGATGGCGACGGCGAGCCGCGGCGCAGCTGCGTCGGTTCCGACCTTCGTCAAGGAGAACTCGTCGCCGCTGGACGCCGCCGGGGCGGGGGAGAGCGACGGTTTCGCATCCTCCCGCAAGATGATCGACCGCGAGCGCCTCATCGAAGGCATGGAGAAGGCCGCCTGGGTCCAGGCCAAGGCTGCGCGACTGCTCGGCCTGTCGCTGCGCCAGGTCAATTATGCGCTGAAGAAATACAACATCGAAATAAAGCGCATCTGACCGCATCCGGCGATTGTCGCTTTTAGAACATTTGTTCAGTTCGTGCAGCCAAGCGGGCCGTATCGTTTCACCCGAAGGGGGTGAGCGAACGCGCCTGGAGGCGGACGGACTAAACCGGGCGGACGGTCCAAACCGACCCTGGCCCGCGCGTTTACAGGCGACATGCGATCATCGGCTTTCGTTCCGCGGCTTGCCGTTGGCGGCAAACAGGCGTGGTATGCGGCTGGCATGCGATTTGAAAGGAGGGGACAAGCTTGCAGTGAATCCATGAGGAATCGCGACATGGCGTACAAAATCATCGCCTCACAATGCACAGTGTGCGGCGCTTGCGAATTCGAATGTCCGAATGCGGCGATCCGCCTCAAGAACGACATGTACATCATCGACCCGAAGAAATGCACCGAGTGCGAGGGGCACTTCGATAAGCCGCAGTGTGCGGTCGTGTGCCCTGTCGAAAACACATGCGTGCCGGCCTAGCGCTATAAGTGCGGCCGAGCGGGGCGATGCAACGCATGGATCGCATGGACGCTGTCGACTGGCTTGGAAACTTCCTATCCTGCCGCGATTGTCCGCATGGGGAGATTCGCGAGAAAGGCCTTTGCGATCTCGGCCAGGTTTGCGTGCGCGACCGAAGGGCCCGCCGCATAGACAGGTTCTTCGCCGCGAGTCCGCAAGAATCTGCGAAATATCTCGATCATCCCTATTTTGAACTGCGCGTCGGCGCGGTCAAATATGCGAGCGTCTTTCAGTTGCGCGCGCTGATCGATGACGAGGAGCCGGACGTCAGAGCCATGGTGGCGCAACGTCTGCCGTTGCGTCTCGCTGAAAAATTGATCGGCGACTCCGACCGCAAAGTGCGCATGGCGATGGCCCAGCGAGTCGAGGGCGCAGGTCTCGTGAAGCTGCTTTTCGACGAAGACAGCGGCGTGCGCCTGATCGCCGCGCGTCGCGCGCCGCCCGATATCCTCGCCGGCGCGACCAACGATGACGACTCGCAGGTGCGATGCGAAGCGGCGCGCCGGGTCGCCCTCGACAAGCTTCCGGCCATGGCGCGCGATCCCGAACCCCGCGTGCGCATGATTATTGCAGAGCGGTTGGCGCCGGCGCAATTGGGACTGCTCGTCGCCGACGAAGATTTACGAGTCCGCTTCCTGGTGGCGGAGCGATGCGGGACGGAATTGCTGGCGCGTCTGCGCGACGATCCTGATCCGGAAGTGAGGCGCCTCGTCCAGGCGCGCCTGGACGAAGCGCAACAGTGAACGGAGAGCGAAATGGCGGCGGTGCAAGAGACAGTTGAACAGGTTCGTCGTGTCGGCGCTGATCAATATAAATATGGTTTCGTCACCGACATCGAATCCGACCTCGCTCCAAAAGGCCTGTCCGAAGAGATCGTCCGCTTCATTTCTGCGAAGAAGGGCGAGCCCGAATGGATGCTCGAATGGCGGCTGGAGGCCTATCGCCGCTGGCTGACGATGACCGAGCCGAAATGGGCGCGCGTCGATTACCCGGCGATCGACTATCAGGATCTCTATTATTACGCCGCGCCGAAATCGAAAGCCGGTCCGAAATCACTCGACGAAGTCGACCCGGAGCTGCTGCGCACATACGAAAAACTCGGCATTCCGCTGCATGAGCGCGAAATTCTTGCCGGCGTCGAACGGCCGGAGGGCGAAGAGCGCCCGCGCGTCGCGGTCGATGCGGTATTCGACTCGGTCTCCGTCGCAACGACGTTCAAAGAGGAGCTGAAGAAGTCGGGGGTGATTTTCTGCCCAATCTCCGAGGCGCTGCGCGAGCATCCCGAACTGGTGCGCAAATATCTCGGGACCGTGGTGCCGACCTCCGACAACTACTTTGCGACGCTGAACAGCGCGGTGTTTTCGGACGGCTCTTTCGTCTACATCCCGCCGGGCGTGCGCTGCCCGATGGAATTGTCGACCTATTTCCGGATCAACGAAAAAAACACCGGGCAGTTCGAGCGGACGCTCATCATCGCCGACAAAGGGTCCTACGTCAGCTATCTCGAAGGCTGCACCGCGCCCAAGCGCGACGAGAATCAGTTGCACGCGGCGGTGGTCGAACTCGTGACGCTCGACGACGCCGAAATCAAATATTCGACCGTGCAAAACTGGTATCCGGGCGACGAGAACGGCAAGGGCGGAATCTATAATTTCGTCACAAAGCGCGGCGATTGCCGCGGCGCCAATTCGAAGATCAGCTGGACTCAGGTCGAGACCGGCTCGGCGATCACCTGGAAATATCCCAGCTGCGTGTTGCGCGGCGATAATTCGCGCGGCGAATTCTACTCGATCGCGATCTCCAACGGTCGCCAGCAGGTCGACTCCGGCACCAAGATGATCCATCTCGGCAAGGGCACGTCCAGCCGCATCATCTCGAAGGGCATTTCCGCCGGCCGCTCGTCGAACGCCTATCGGGGGCTCGTCTCGGCGCATCGCAAGGCGGAGGGCGCCCGTAATTTCACGAATTGCGACTCGCTGCTCATCGGCGACGCCTGCAGCGCGCACACAATCCCCTATATCGAAGCGAAGAACCCGTCCTGCGTGTTCGAACACGAGGCGACGACTTCAAAGATCTCGGAGGACGTCTTGTTCTACTGCATGCAGCGCGGCCTATCGCAGGAAGATGCGACCGCGCTGGTGGTCAATGGGTTCGTGCGCGACGTGTTGCAGCAACTGCCGATGGAATTCGCGGTCGAAGCGCAAAAGCTGATCTCGGTCAGTCTCGAAGGCAGCGTCGGCTGACGCCTCTATAGAGTGGGAGTGGTGGAATGACGGCGCTACTGGAAATTCGCGACCTCAAGGCCGAGATTGCCGGCAAGCAGATCCTGAATGGCTATGACCTCACCGTGAAGGCGGGCGAGGTGCATGCGATCATGGGGCCAAATGGCTCGGGTAAATCGACGCTGTCCTATGTGCTCTCCGGCCGGCCCGGCTATAAAATCACTGAGGGACAGGCGCTGCTTGCCGGCGCCGATCTGTCGCAGATGAGCGTCGACGAACGCGCCGCGGCGGGGCTGTTCCTCGCCTTTCAATATCCGCTGGAGGTGCCGGGCGTCGCAACGATGACCTTTCTGCGCGCCGCGCTCAACGCGCAGCGCAAGAAGCGCGGCGAGGAGGAAATGTCTTCGCCCGATTTGATCAAGCGCGTCAAGGAGCTCGCCAAGATCCTCGATATGGACATGGAGATGCTGCGGCGTCCGGTGAATGTCGGATTCTCGGGCGGTGAGAAGAAGCGCGCCGAGACGCTGCAGATGATGCTGCTTGAACCCAAGCTGTGCATCCTCGACGAGACCGACTCGGGACTCGACATCGACGCGCTGAAAGTCGTGTCCAACGGCGTCAATCAATTGCGCTCGAAGGACCGCGGCATCGTTGTGATCACCCATTATCAGCGGCTGCTCGATTACATCACGCCGGACGTCGTTCATGTGCAGTCGGCCGGCCGCATCGTGCGGACCGGCGGGAAGGAGCTTGCTCTGGAACTCGAGGAAACGGGCTACGCGCGCTACCAAAGCGAGGCGGCATAAGTCATGGGCAACGCACCTACCACTCCCGCGCGCAAACTCACCGACGCCGAGGCTCGGCTGGCGGAAATCTTCGCCATGCAGCAAAGCGCGAGCGCGCCGCAACTTGCGAAGCTGCGCACCGCCGCCTTCGACGCCTTTGCCAAGACCGGCCTTCCCAACCGCCGCGACGAGGCATGGAAATACACGGATTTGCGCGCCCTGCTGCGCGACGTGAAGCCCCTGGCCGCGCCGCCGGAAGATAGCGCGAAGCAAAGCGCGCGGAATGCGGCGGTTCTTGAGGGCGTCGCGTCGCGTCGCGTCGTGTTCGTCGGCGGCTATTTTGTTCCGGAGCTTTCCGATCTTGGCGATTTGGAAGCAGGGCTGAGCGTGATGTCGCTGTCGGAGGCCTTAGCCAAGGGCGACGCCGCGACGACCGCGCGGATCGGGAATGTGGGAGAGGTCGACGATCCGGCCTTTGCGCTCAACACCGCTTTCATGGGCGAAGGCGTCGTCGTTCGTGTTGGCGACGGCGTATGCGTGGACAGGCCGATACATTTGGTTTTCGTGGCGGGCGCGCAGCCGGCGACCTATTTCCTGCGCTCGCTTGTCATCGTTGAAAAAGGCGCGCGGGCGACTCTGATCGAGAGCTTTGAGGGCGAAACGGCGCAGGAATACCATGTGAACGCCGCGACCGAAGTTGTGCTGGAAGAGGGCGCGTCCCTCGAGCGACTCAAGATCAGTCGCGAAGGCGCCGCCGCGATGCATGTCTCGACATTCGTCGCCTCGCTCGCCGCCGATGCCCAGCTGAGCGATTTCGGATTCAATCTCGGCGGAGCCGTGTTGCGCAACCAGTCCTTCATCAACATTAACGGGCAGGGCGCCCATGCCGGCCTGCGCGGGGCCAACATATTGAAGGGCAAGGAGCACGCCGACGCGACCTTGTTCCTCGATCATGCGGCGGAACGTTCGGAAAGCAAGGCGCTGTTCAAATCCGTCCTGGACGACTCGTCGCAGGCGGTGTTTCAGGGGAAGATCCTGGTTCGGCCCGGCGCGCAAAAAACCGATGCGCGCATGATGGCCCGCACGCTGTTGTTGTCCGAAGGGGCGCAGGCCTACTGTAAGCCTGAGTTGGAAATCTTTGCTGACGACGTGCAATGCGCGCATGGTTCGACCGTCGGCGCGTTGGACGAGAATTTGATTTTCTACCTGATGGCGCGCGGGATTCCCCAAGCGGAAGCCCAATCGCTGCTGACGGAAGCCTTCGTCGGGGAAGTGATCGACGTCGTGGCGAATCGCAGCCTTCGAGAGGCTCTCACCGACCTCGTTTCCGAGCGGCTTAGAACGCGATAAAGATTCCCAAACCTGTGAGCGACGCATCATATGACGTCGCGCGGTTGCGTCGTGACGTTTCGATTTGGATGTAAATCCACGGTAGCCGCGCGTCGATCTGGACAACGCGGCGTAAATACCTCGACATGGATAATGCGGCAGACGCTCGTCTAGCGGATGAGCCGCCCTGCGTCGCCGAACACTGTCGACGATGTTGAATCTGTAACAAGTGTCGTCATACGGATTGTAGGGACGTGTTTGAATATTTACATTGTTGGATCGCGATACAGCATTGAAATATAATGCAAAAGGTTAGTTCAGTCGCTGGCATGGTTGTTGCGATCCCTCCGACAAACTGATGCATCGCTCCGTCTCAGCCGAGAGTCGGCACAGACGACTTTGCAGCGACAGAAGGAAGCAAAGCCATGACGTCTCTGGATGTTGGAACGGCGGAGGCAGCTGAAGGGGTGAACGGGGCGGTCGCCATGGGCGACGTGATGCAGAAGATCGCCGAGCACAAGGGGTGCGGCACGTCGGGCGGCAGCGGCAAGGCGAGCTGCGGTTCGGGCGCCGGTGAGGGCGACCTGCCGACCGAGATTTGGGAGAAGGTCAAGAACCACCCCTGCTACAGCGAAGAAGCTCACCACCATTATGCGCGCATGCATGTCGCCGTCGCGCCCGCTTGCAACATCCAATGCAACTATTGCAACCGCAAATATGATTGCGCCAATGAATCGCGCCCCGGCGTCGTCAGCGAGAAGCTGACCCCGGAGCAGGCCGCGAAGAAAGTTTTGGCCGTCGCCTCCACCATTCCGCAAATGACGGTTCTCGGCATCGCCGGCCCGGGCGATCCGCTCGCCAATCCGGAAAAAACCTTCAAGACATTCGATCTGATCTCGCGCACCGCGCCGGACATCAAGCTCTGCCTGTCGACCAATGGTCTCGCCTTGCCGGATCACGTCGACACGATCGCTGGTTACAACGTCGATCACGTCACGATCACCATCAACATGGTTGATCCGGAAGTCGGCGCGAAGATCTATCCCTGGGTGTTCTGGAAGCATAAGCGCTACACCGGCGTCGAAGCGGCGAAGCTTCTCACCGACCGCCAGCTGCAGGGCCTGGAAATGCTCACCGAGCGCGGCATTTTGTGCAAGGTGAATTCGGTGATGATCCCGGGAATCAACGACAAGCACCTCGTCGAAGTGAACAAGGCCGTCAAATCTCGCGGCGCCTTCCTGCACAACATCATGCCGCTGATCTCGGCTCCGGAGCACGGCACGGTGTTCGGCCTTAACGGTCAGCGCGGTCCGTCGGCGCAAGAGCTAAAGGCGCTGCAGGACAGCTGTGAAGGCGAGATGAATATGATGCGCCACTGCCGCCAGTGCCGCGCCGACGCGGTCGGCCTGCTCGGCGAAGATCGCAGCGCTGAGTTCACGACCGAAAAGATCATGGCGATGGAGGTCGACTACGATCTTGAGTCCCGCAAGGCCTATCAAGAGAAGGTCGAAGAAGAGCGCGTCGCCAAGGTGGCCGCGAAGCAGGAAGAGCTGGCGACGCTGGCAGGCGCGGCGAGCGACATCAAGTTGCTGATCGCGGTGGCGACGAAGGGTTCGGGCCTCATCAACGAACATTTCGGTCACGCCAAAGAGTTCCAGGTCTATGAACTCTCGACCTCGGGCGCGAAGTTCGTCGGACATCGCCGCGTCGATCTCTACTGCCAGGGCGGATATGGCGACGAGGACAGTCTGGAGACGGTTATCCGCGCCATCAACGACTGCCATGCGGTGTTCGTCGCGAAGATCGGCGGTTGCCCGAAGAACGACCTGATCAAGGCCGGGATCGAGCCCGTCGATCAATTCGCCCATGAGTTCATCGAGAAGTCGGCGATCGCCTGGTTCAAGGCCTATCTCGACAAGGTGAACAGCGGGGAAATCGAACATCAGGAGCGCGGCGACGCCGAAATCCGACAGGGCGCGCTCATCAACGCGGCTTGAGACATGCGTCAAGGAACCAGCTAGGGAGCAAGACATGACGCTTAAGATCATTTCCTCGCAGTGCACGAGTTGTTCAGCCTGCGAGCCGGAATGCCCGAATGTGGCGATCACCGAGAAGAACGGCACATTCGTCATCGATCCGAAGAAATGCACGGAGTGCATCGGCCATTTCGACGCGCCGCAGTGCGCGGCGGTCTGCCCGGTCGACAACACTTGCGTGATCGACAACGCCTATCCCCGTTACCAAGCACCGGCTTGAGGAGGCCGCAATGAAATTTACGCTTACGCCGGCCGCACAAAAATTCATCCGGCGAATGATTCAGTTCAGCGCCAATCCAGGCGGAGGCTTTCGCCTGATGGTGTCGCCGGGCGGGTGCTCCGGGCTCAGCGCGCTGTTTGACGTCGAAGCCGCGCCGCGCGCCGGCGATCAGGAGTTCGTCGTCGAAGGCGTGAAGTTCTTCCTGCCGGCCGAAAGCCGCCTGCTGCTCGATGGCGTCACGATTGACTTCGCCGATTCCTCTTCAAGCGGCGGGCTGGTCTTTCACGATCCAAAGAACACGGGATCGTGCAAGAGCACCAGCGGACCCGTGGTGGAGCATGTGCATTAAAGGCGCGCGTCATGGTGAATGGCGAGCAAGCTGCTCTAAGCCCCGACGAGAAGGAACTTCTCGCCGGGGCCCTGCTTGGCGAGGGTCTGCCGCTGGAGGCCGAAGAGTTTCTCCATCTCGCCAGCGAAACCTACGCTGACTCTGAAACGGCGGAGCGTTACTTACGCCAGGCCCAGCAATGGGCCCCGGACCACGCCGCGGTGCTGATCGGCTTCTATCGCTTTTACTTCTACAAAGGCAGATTGCGAGAAGCATTGGAGATCGCCAATCGCTGTCTCGAAAAAGCGGCGCGCGAAAACAACATGCCGCGAGATTGGCGACGCGCCTCGGCGCAGGACGCGGTTTTCGATCGCTACGACGAAATTCTGCCGCGCTTCTTTCTCTTTACGTTGAAGGGCTACGCCTATTTGCAGATGCGCCTTGGCGAGTTCGACGAGAGCCGGGTCGCCATCGCCAAGCTTCTCGAACTCGACCCATCTGACAAGATCGGCGCCAAGGTTCTTCTCGGCGTTCTGGACAGAATCGGCTTTGACGATGACGCGTGAGATCGACGAAGCGCGCGACTGGCGCGGGTTGGATATCGATTGTGCGAACTGCGCGCATCGAGACCTGCTGGCCGCGGGACGGTGCGAATTGCGCAAAGCATGCGTACACGACCGATATGCGCGGCGCATCGATCGCTTCTTCAATTGGAATCCCGAACTCGCCGACGGCTATCTCGCGCATCCCCATTTCGAAGTGCGCGCCATAGCGGCGAAATTCGCCAATCCGTTTCTCTTGCCGCGCTTATTGTCGGATCCCGATGAAACCGTGCGCTGGGAAGCCGTGCGGCGACTGCCTGCGCGCTATCAATGCGAATTGCGCAATGATCCGCATCGCGAGGTGCGCATCCGCGTCGCCACTCTGCTTGATGATCCAGACCTCCTGCCGATGATGCAGGATGAGGACTATTACGTGCGTATCGTCATCGCGCGGAAGGTCGCGCCAGCGCTGCTGGTGATGATGTTCGATGACCCTGAAGTGGAAGTCCGGCGTATTGTCGCGCAACGGGTCGACGCACAGTGGCTCGGGCGAATGTGTCGAGATTCAAACGCCGAAGTGCGCCTTGAAGCGGCGCAAAGGATGACGCCCGAACAATTGTCGGATTTGAGAGATGACGTCGATTGGCGTGTGCGCCATTACGTCGCGACCAGACTGAACGTGGACGAAATCGGACATTTGATCAATGACAGCGATCCGCTCGTCGCGGAAGCGGCCCGCGAGCGTCTCGCGGGCGAGGCAATGAAGTGATGTGCCTGCCGTCGGCGCTCCGCCATGACACATATCCTCGCCGATCAGGCTAGAGAGCGCATGGCGAATAAGGTTGCGAGAAGCGCGCTCTGCGACGTGAAGGCGGGGTTGAAAGCGGGTCGTCGCTGATCTGGATAAACGCGCCGCATCAGCCTTAGACCGGCTTCAACTCGCAGCCTACCCCACGACGAACTGGAGGGACGCGCCGCCAGCAGTCAGGACTGTTCCGGCCGCCATAGCGTCGGCAAGTCTGTCCAGGCGGATCAACGCGAGGCCCCGATCGTCGCTGTGTGAGCCCGCCACGCCGACTTCGATCTCGCCCGCCATGACTTTTGTTCCGGGCGGCGGAGCTTCGCCGTCCACGTGGTAAGGCGTCACGCGCTTGCGCGCGAGGTTGCGATGCTTCGTGCGCGAGACCACTTCCTGGCCGATATAGCACCCCTTGGTGAAATCGACGCCGGCGAGCAGGTCCATGTTCGCTTCGTGCGGAAATGCGGCGCCATAGGCGAAATCAACACCGCCTTGCGGAACGCCGGCGGCGATCCGCGCGGCTTCATAGTCGTCGCGAGCGTCTACCGCTTTCGCGCCGCGCGGCGCGATCAAACGCCAGCCGAGCGTCTCGGAGCGCGGGTCCCGCGCCATCGCCAGCGCAGGAATTTCCGGTCGCGCCTCCCCGAGAACGGCGAAGGCTGCGAATTCGTCGCTTCTGGATGTGACGCTCACCGCCGCGCGCAATTTGTACATGCCAAGGCGACGCAGGAGATCCGGCTCCAAGCTACTCGGGCAATCAAGAAAATAGCGGCGCGTCTCGCCGTCGCCTTCCACAAAGACAAGGAAGTCGACCAATATCTTCCCCTGCGGCGCCAGCAGCGCGCAGAAGCGGGCTTCGCCCGGGACGAGCTTGGAGATGTCGTTGGTGACGAGATTATGCAAGAATTTCGTCGCGTCGGCCCCGGCAATTTCGACAATGCCGCGATCCCGCAGGCTGATGACTGCTGACATTGTGTCTTATGCTCCAACCGCGTCTGTAAGCCGCCGCGGTTTGTCGTAAGCGCGCGACCCGCCGGATCGATTCTGGAAGCAACGATCCTGCCATGGCTGCAACCCTCAACCCCAAACCGCAAAGCGCGCGCGGCGCACACGCACGGGGTTCGCCATCGCGCCGCCGCGTCTTCCAAGGAAGCGGCCCTAATCAAAACCACCCGTGCGCGGCGAAAAAACGCCCAAAAACTTTCTACCGCGTCGGCAATAACTTTGTCGCCCACATCACATGGTTGTTAGCTTTTTGACATCGAACAACCGGTCGTAGCTCATTCACAAATGATTGATTCAAAGCCATGTTCATTCGGCGATCACACTCTGCAAGCCCTGGCATGGACATTGCGAAAGAGGGACCGGCTCGACAGAATCGAGGGCCGTCGAAGAGAACCTCTTACTGGGAGTCCTTCTCTAACTCGGCAGCGAAGCAAGGCGCCGCGAGAGAGCTGCGGCAATGAGTAGGGGCCCAAGAGGAGATAGACATGTCGTCACTACGGCAAATCGCATTTTATGGCAAAGGGGGCATCGGCAAGTCGACGACGTCCCAGAACACGCTCGCCGCTCTGGCCGAGATGGGTCATCGCATTTTGATCGTCGGCTGCGATCCGAAGGCTGACTCGACGCGGCTCATCCTGCACGCCAAGGCGCAGGATACCATCCTGAGCCTCGCCGCCAATGCAGGCAGCGTCGAGGATCTGGAAATCGAAGAAGTGATGAAGGTCGGCTATCTCAACATTCGTTGCGTTGAGTCGGGCGGACCGGAGCCTGGAGTTGGCTGCGCCGGCCGCGGCGTCATCACCTCGATCAACTTCCTCGAGGAAAACGGCGCTTACGAAGACATCGACTATGTGTCCTACGACGTGCTCGGCGACGTGGTCTGCGGCGGCTTCGCCATGCCGATCCGTGAGAACAAGGCGCAGGAAATCTACATCGTCATGTCCGGCGAGATGATGGCGATGTATGCCGGCAACAACATCTCCAAGGGCATTTTGAAATACGCCAATTCCGGCGGCGTGCGCCTGGGCGGTCTGGTCTGCAACGAGCGTCAGACCGACAAGGAGCTCGAGCTTGCGGAAGCTCTGGCGAAGAAGCTCGGCACGACGCTGATCTACTTCGTGCCGCGCGACAATATCGTGCAGCACGCGGAACTGCGCCGGATGACGGTGCTGGAATATGCGCCGCAGTCCGAGCAGGCGAATCATTACCGCAATCTTGCGGTGAAGATCCACGCCAACCAGGGCAAGGGCATCATCCCGACGCCGATCACGATGGACGAGCTCGAAGACATGCTGATGGAGCACGGCATCATGAAGGCGGTCGATGAGAGCCAGATCGGCAAGACCGCGGCCGAACTCCAGGCGATCGCCTAACCCGTCAACGCATAAGCGACGACCTCCCGCACGCGGGAGGTCGAGCTGAAATCCAGAAAGCATTGAAGGAGACATCAAATGAGTGTTTCGCCCACATTGAGCGTTGCGGAGATCAAGGACCGCAACAAAGCGCTCATCGAAGAAGTTCTGAAGGTCTATCCCGAGAAGACCGCCAAGCGCCGCGCCAAGCACCTCAACGTGCATCAGGAAGGCAAGCCGGATTGCGGCGTGAAGTCGAACATCAAGTCGATCCCCGGCGTCATGACCATTCGCGGCTGCGCTTACGCCGGCTCGAAGGGCGTTGTCTGGGGTCCGATCAAAGACATGATCCACATCAGCCATGGCCCGGTGGGCTGCGGCCAATATTCCTGGGCGGCGCGCCGTAACTATTACATCGGCACGACCGGCATCGACACTTTCGTCACGATGCAGTTCACGTCCGACTTCCAAGAGAAGGATATCGTCTTCGGCGGCGATAAGAAGCTCGCGAAGATCATGGACGAGATCCAGGAGCTGTTCCCGCTGAACAACGGCATCACCGTTCAGTCGGAATGCCCGATCGGCCTCATTGGCGACGATATCGAAGCGGTGTCGAAGGCCAAGTCGAAGGAATATGACGGCAAGACCATCGTCCCGGTGCGTTGCGAAGGCTTCCGCGGCGTTTCTCAGTCGCTCGGCCATCACATCGCCAACGACGCGATCCGTGATTGGGTGTTCGACAAGATCGCTCCCGACGCCGCGCCGCGTTTCGAGCCGACGCCCTATGACGTCGCCATCATCGGCGACTATAACATCGGCGGCGACGCCTGGTCGTCGCGCATTCTGCTCGAGGAAATGGGCCTGCGCGTGATCGCGCAATGGTCGGGCGACGGCAGCCTCGCCGAACTCGAAGCGACGCCGAAGGCGAAGCTGAACGTTCTGCATTGCTACCGTTCGATGAACTATATTTCACGCCACATGGAAGAGAAGTACGGTATTCCGTGGTGCGAATATAATTTCTTCGGCCCGAGCAAGATCGCCGAATCGCTGCGCAAGATCGCTAGCTATTTCGACGACAAGATCAAGGAAGGCGCCGAGCAGGTCATCGCCAAATATCAGCCCCTGATGGACGCGGTGATCGCCAAATACCGTCCGCGTCTGGAAGGCAAGACGGTCATGCTGTTCGTCGGCGGCCTCCGCCCGCGTCACGTGATCGGCGCATACGAAGACCTCGGCATGGAAGTCGTCGGCACGGGCTATGAGTTCGGCCACAACGACGACTATCAGCGCACCGCCCAGCACTACGTTAAGGACGGAACGCTGATCTACGACGACGTGACCGGCTACGAATTCGAAAAATTCGTCGAGAAGATCCAGCCCGATCTCGTCGGCTCCGGCATCAAGGAAAAATACGTCTTCCAGAAGATGGGCGTGCCTTTCCGCCAGATGCACAGCTGGGACTATTCGGGCCCCTACCATGGCTATGACGGTTTCGCGATCTTCGCGCGGGACATGGACATGGCGATCAACTCGCCGGTCTGGAAAATGACCAAGGCGCCTTGGAAGACCGAGGAACTGCCGCTGCTCCAAGCCGCGGAATAAATCAGCGCCGGCGCGTCGCGAAGGCGCGCGCCGGCTCCCCGAAATGCATGACGCGAGGGTTCGACCATGCCGCAGAGCGCAGAACACGTCCTAGACCATTTTGACCTCTTCAGAGGTCCCGAGTACCAGCAGATGCTGGCGAACAAGAAGAAGATGTTCGAAAACCCGCGCGATCCGGCTGAGGTGGAACGCGTTCGGGAATGGGCCAAGACCCCCGAATATCGCGAGAAGAACTTCGCTCGTGAGGCGTTGACGGTCAATCCGGCCAAGGCCTGCCAGCCGCTCGGCGCGGTCTTCGCCGCCGTCGGTTTCGAGCAAACGATTCCTTTCGTTCATGGATCGCAGGGCTGCGTCGCCTATTACCGCAGCCATCTGTCGAGACACTTCAAGGAGCCGAGCTCCTGCGTGTCCTCGTCGATGACCGAAGATGCGGCGGTGTTCGGCGGCCTCAACAACATGATCGACGGCCTGGCCAACACCTACAACATGTACAAGCCGAAGATGATCGCCGTCTCGACCACCTGCATGGCGGAAGTCATCGGCGACGATCTGAACGCCTTCATCAAGACCTCGAAGGAAAAGGGTTCGGTTCCGGCGGAATACGACGTTCCCTTCGCTCACACCCCGGCCTTCGTCGGCAGCCACGTCACCGGCTACGACAATGCGCTGAAGGGCATCATCGAGCACTTCTGGGACGGCAAGGCCGGCACAACGGCCAAGCTCGAGCGCAAGGCGAATGACAAGATCAACTTCATCGGCGGCTTCGACGGCTACACGGTCGGCAACATGCGCGAAGTCAAGCGCATCTTCGGCTTGATGGGCATCGACTACACGATCCTCGCCGACAACAGCGAAGTCTTCGACACGCCGACGGACGGCGAGTTCCGCATGTATGACGGCGGCACGACGCTGGAAGAGGCTGCCGATGCGATCAACGCCAAGGCGACGATCTCGATGCAGGAATATTGCACCGAGAAGACGCTGCCGCTGATCGCCGCGCATGGGCAGGAAGTCGCCGCCTTCAATCACCCGATTGGCGTCTCGGCGACCGACAAGTTCCTTATGACCTTGTCGCGCATCACCGGCAAGCCGATCCCTGAAGAGCTGGCGCGCGAGCGTGGTCGTCTTGTTGACGCTGTGGCCGATTCAAGCGCCCACATTCACGGCAAGAAATTCGCGATCTACGGCGATCCGGATCTGTGCCTCGGCCTCGCCGGGTTCCTGCTGGAGCTTGGCGCCGAACCGACGCACGTGCTCGCCACGAATGGCGGCAAGGCTTGGGCGGCAAAAGTGCAGGAGCTGTTCGACTCCTCGCCGTTCGGTCAGAATTGCCACGTCTATGCCGGCAAAGATCTTTGGCATATGCGTTCGCTGCTGTTCACCGAGCCGGTGGATTTCCTGATCGGCAACACCTACGGGAAATATCTCGAGCGCGACACCGGCACGCCGCTGATCCGCATCGGCTTCCCGATCTTCGATCGCCATCATCACCACCGCTATCCGGTGTGGGGCTATCAGGGCGGCTTGAACGTTCTGGTGTGGGTGCTCGATCGCATTTTCGAATCGATCGACGCCACCACCAACGTGCCGGCGAAGAGCGACTATAGCTTCGACATCATCCGTTAAGACAACGTGGCTCCCGCTTTGCAGCGGGAGCCACACCTTGCTCGCAGTATCGCTGTCGCAACGTGAAGGAGAAGAGGCATGAGTTCGCTTTCGGCCACGATCCAGGACGTTTTCAACGAGCCAGGCTGCGGTAAGAACGCGAACAAATCAGAAGCCGAACGCAAGAAGGGGTGCACCAAGCAATTGCAGCCCGGCGGCGCGGCTGGCGGTTGCGCCTTCGACGGCGCCAAGATCGCTCTTCAACCACTCACCGACGTCGCCCACCTCGTGCATGGCCCGATCGCCTGCGAGGGCAATAGCTGGGACAATCGCGGCGCGAAGTCCTCCGGCTCCAATCTGTGGCGCACCGGCTTCACGACCGACATCAACGAGACCGACGTGGTCTTCGGCGGCGAGAAGCGGCTGTTCAAATCCATCCGCGAGATCATCGAAAAATACGATCCGCCGGCGATCTTCGTCTATCAGACCTGCGTGCCCGCGATGATCGGCGATGATATCGACGCCGTGTGCAAAGCGGCGCGCGAGAAATTCAACAAGCCGGTCATTCCGATCAACTCCCCGGGCTTCGTCGGGCCGAAAAATCTCGGCAACAAGCTTGCGGGCGAGGCGCTGCTGCAACATGTGATCGGCACGGAAGAGCCGGAATATACGACGCCCTACGACCTCAATATCATCGGCGAATACAATCTGTCCGGGGAATTGTGGCAGGTGAAGCCGCTGCTCGACGAGCTCGGCATTCGCATCATGGCCTGCATCTCCGGCGACGGAAAATATAAGGAGGTCGCCTCCTCGCATCGCGCCAAGGCCGCGATGATGGTCTGCTCCAAGGCGATGATCAATGTCGCGCGCAAGATGGAGGAGCGCTACGGCATCCCCTTCTTCGAAGGCTCCTTCTACGGCATCGAGGATAGCAGCGACTCGCTGCGCGAGATCGCGCGCATGCTGATCGAGCGCGGCGCGCCCGCCGAACTGATGGATCGAACCGAGGCGCTGATCGCGCGGGAAGAGGCAAAGGCCTGGGCGGCGATCGCCAAATACAAGCCGCGCTTCGAAGGCAAGAAAGTGCTGCTGATCACCGGCGGAGTCAAATCCTGGTCGGTCGTCGCGGCGCTGCAAGAGGCGGGTCTCGAACTTGTCGGCACCTCCGTCAAGAAGTCGACGAAGGAAGACAAGGAGCGCATCAAGGAGCTGATGGGTCAGGACGCCCATATGATCGAGGATATGACGCCGCGCGAAATGTACAAGATGCTCAAGGATGCGCGCGCCGACATCATGCTCTCGGGCGGCCGCTCGCAGTTCATCGCGCTGAAAGCCTCGATGCCCTGGCTCGACATCAACCAGGAGCGGCATCACGCCTATATGGGCTATGTCGGCATGGTGAAGCTCGTCGAAGAGATCGACAAGGCGCTTTACAATCCCGTTTGGGCGCAGGTGCGCAAGCCGGCGCCTTGGGAAACGGCCGGAGAAAATTGGCAAAGCCGCGCGATGGCGCAGGCGGAAGCCGAGGCGGCGGCGCTCGCCGCCGATCCGGTGAAGGCGGAAGAGGCTCGCCGCGCGAAAAAGATCTGCAATTGCAAGAGCGTCGAACTCGGCGTCATCGAGGATGCGATCCTCGCGAACAATCTCTCGACGGTCGAAGGCGTGCGCGAGAAGACGAACGCCTCTGGCGGCTGCGGCGCCTGCGCCGTGCGCATCGAAGAAATTCTCGCGCAGATGGTCTCGGCCTCTCACGCAATCGCGGCGGAGTAACGCGATGGCGAACGTCTCCGTCAGCAAGAAGGCCTGCTCGGTCAATCCGCTCAAGATGAGCCAGCCGATCGGTGGCGCCTTGGCCTTCATGGGCCTGCGGGGCGCGATGCCGCTCCTGCATGGCTCGCAGGGCTGCACGTCTTTCGGCCTGGTGCTGTTCACGCGGCACTTCAAAGAAGCCATTCCGATGCAGACCACCGCGATGAGCGAAGTCGCGACGGTCCTCGGCGGCTATGACAATGTCGAGCAAGCGGTGCTCAACATCTACAACCGCACGAAGCCAGAGATCATCGGCATTTGCTCGACGGGGGTCACCGAGACGAAGGGCGACGACGTCGACGGCTACATCAAGCTCATTCGCGAGAAGAACGCGGCGGTCGCGCATCTGCCGATCGTCTATGTGTCGACGCCCGACTTTAAAGACGCCTTCCAGGACGGCTGGGAAAAGACGGTGACGCGCATCGTCGAAACGATGGTCGAGGCGCCAAAGAGCGCCGCGCGCCGCGATCCGACGAAAATCAATGTGCTGCCAGGCTGCCATCTGACGCCGGGCGATCTCGATGAATTGCGCACGATCATCGAGGATTTCGGCTTGGAGCCGACTTTTCTGCCCGATCTCGCCGGTTCGCTCGACGGCCACATACCGGATGATTTCACCCCGACGACGATCGGCGGCGTCGGCGTAGAAGAAATATCCATGATGGGCCAGGCCGGCTGGACGATCGCGATCGGCGCGCAAATGCGGCAGGCCGCCGAAGCCATGCAAAAGAAGACCGGCGTTCCGTTCCGGCTGTTTGAACGGCTGTGCGGGCTTGAGGCCAATGATGCGCTCATGTCGTTCCTGACGGACATCAGCGGTCGCCCGGCGCCGATGAAATATCGTCGCCAGCGCGGCCAGCTCGTCGACGCGATGCTGGACGGTCATTTCCACATCGGCGGGCGAAAACTCGCGGTCGGCGCCGAGCCGGATCTGCTCAACGAGATCGGCGGTCTGCTCACCGAAATGGGCGCGCAACTTCTTGTCGCGGTGACGACCACGCAATCGCCGGTGCTCGAACGACTGCCGACCGAAGAGGTGCTGATCGGCGATCTCGAAGACCTCGAGAATTTGGCGAAGGCCAAGGACTGCGATCTGATGGTCACCCATTCGCACGGCAGGCAAGCGGCCTCTCGCTTGAAGATCCCGTTCTTTCGCATGGGCATTCCGATGTTCGACCGCCTCGGCGGCGGGCATCAGTTGATGGTCGGCTATCGCGGCGGTCGCGATTTGATCTTTGACATCAGCAATCTGTTGATGGCCGATCACGAAGACAACCACGAACCGACACCTGACAGCTGGCGCGATGGCGTCGGCCCGTCACACGCCGCAACCTCGCACTAGGGGCGAAAAAGGAGGCGCTATGAAAGTCGCATTCGCAACCCAGGATTTGAAACGCGTCGACGCGCATTTCGGCTGGGCCAAGAACATCGCGATCTACGAGATTGGACCGGAAGGTCACGAATTCGTCGAGGCCATCCAATTTGACGGCGATCTCAAGGAAGATGGCAATGAGGACAAGCTCGCGCCGAAGATCGACGCGATCAAGAATTGCGCCATTCTTTATGTCGCTGCCATTGGCGGCTCTGGCGCGGCGCGAGTCGTCGCCAACAACATTCATCCGATGAAGGTCAATCAACCGGAAGCCATCTCAGACCTCCTGGACAAGCTCCAGGAAGTGTTGAGAGGCGTGCCGCCGCCATGGCTGCGCAAAGCATTGACCAAGGGAAAAGAGCGCGTGCTCGATTTCGAAGAGTGAGGAACGACCATGTCTGAACCTACCGCCGTGCTCGAAAAAACTCCGGTCGCCGAGCTTCCGTTCATGAAGGAGCTCATCAAGGTCTGGCGCGCCCAGGACACGCACGGGACCTGGGAGACGAAGGGCGACCTCGAACTCTTGGCTCCCTATGTTCTTGACAAAGAGGCGCGCCGCGCGCTGCCGATCATCGGCGATCCCGACCCCGAGACGATCTGGCGCATGGAGCTCTTCTTCAACGCCATCGCGCTCTCCATCGAACGCGCCACGGGCGTCATGATCTCGCCCATGCTGAAGATGAGCCACGAGGGTTTCGGCCGCATGGTGCTGATCGGCGGACGCTTGATCGTCGTGAACAAGCAGCTGCGCGACGTGCATCGCTTCGGATTCGACAGTTTCGAGAAGCTCGCGTCAGAAGGCGACAAATATGTGCAGTCCGGCGTCGAGATGATCGAAAAATACCCGGACGTCGCAAAATACTGAGGTCACTGATGAGCGAGATCGACGATCTGAAGCAGGAAATCAAAAAGCTTTCGGCGAAGGCCATGCAGGCCAAAATGGATCTGCATGATCTTTCGGAAGAGCTGCCGATCAATTGGCCCACGATCCCTGAGATCGCGCAAAGGGCGCATGAAGCTTTCGCCGAGCTGGAGAAGAAGCGCGCAAAGTTGAAGTCCCTGGAGACGGTCTAACTCGAGAAAAGAAAGTATACGGCCATGTCACAAGCGACGCGCGATGGGCGCGATTGGTGTCCAGAATACCTTGTTGCGATCGATCCCGGTAAATGCATCGGTTGCGGGCGCTGTTTCAAGGTGTGCGGTCGCGACGTGATGACGCTGAAAGGTTTGAACGAGGACGGCGAACTGGTTGCGCTGGACGACGATGAGGACGAAGAAGTCGAAAAGAAAATTATGGTGATGAATGATACCGGCGCCTGCATCGGCTGCGGCGCCTGCGCGCGCGTGTGTCCGACCAATTGTCAAACGCATGCGGCGGAAGACGTCGCGCTGGTTTGAGTAGAAAAAATGCGAGCCTCCGTCCAGGAGGCTCGCAACGCCAATCGTGAATTGCGCTACTCGATGCCCTGCTCGCGCGCCTTCCACATGGCGGCGATGCGAAAGCGCTCAGCGATCGCGATTGGATCGGCCAGCATCATCGCCTGAGCGTCGGCGAGCGCCTTCCTGACGGTTGCGGTCTCTTCCGCGTTCAGCGCCACGCGCCCGGCGACATGGGTCGCGTCCGGCATGATCGACCAGATTTTTCGCTTCGCGGGGTGCATCTTCACCTCGGTGAGATCGACCGCTTCGAGAGCGCCGTCAAGATAGAGCGCAAAGCCTTTGACTTCGAGTTTTCGTCCATCTTCAGTGATCTTCACGAGAGTCGTCATCGTCACTCTTCCTGTTGCGCGAGCCAGCCATAGCCGCCCTGATCCCAAAGTTGGGCGAGCAGTCTATCTGCATTCCAGTCGGGATATTGGAGCTTCAATTCGTCGTAATCCTTGAGAAAGCGCGCGGCGTCGTCGCCGTGCAATTCAGCGATCATTCCGTCGGCTTTGTTGTGGAGCGTGAAGCGCGTCCGATCGGCCGCGGTGGAGAGAGCATACTCGTCTCCCGTTTCGAGCTCATGGTCATCGCGAACGCTCACGCGCTGCTCTCCTTCTTAAGCCGCCACCGCCGCTTGTTCGGCGCGCTCCCACTCCGCCCAGGATCCGTCGTAGACGGCGACATCGCCCCGTCCGAGGAGATAGAGCGCCAGCGCGTCCATGCAGGACGTCATGCCCGAAGCACAGGTGGCCACGATCGGCTTGCTCAGATCCACGCCGGCTGCTTCGAACCGCGCGCGCAGCCCCTTGGAATCGAGGAGCACGCCTGTCTGCGGATCGACCAGATCGGCCCAAGGCACGTTCACGGCGCCCGGAATATGTCCGAGTTTCTTGAAGGGAAAGACGTCGGCTTGCGAGCCGTCGAATTTGCCCGGCCCGCGCCCGTCGACAATCTGCTCGCCGCCGTTCCCGACAACGCGTTTCATTTGATCGAAATTGCGGACGAGTTCGGGCCTGAAGTTCGGCGTGAAGGTCCTGGGCTGCGGACGCACCGGCGACATTTCGGTTGGATGTTTGGCGGCGACCCATTGGTTGAATCCGCCGTCGAGCATCGCCACGTTGTCATGGCCGAAGACGCGGAACATCCACCACACGCGCGCCGCCGCCGAACCGCCGAAGAGCCGGTCGTAGACGATCACGCGGTCGCCGTCTCCAATGCCGAGCAGTCCGACTTTTTTGGCAAAGTCCGCCGCATCCGGCAACATGTGCGGCAGATCGGAATTCGGATCGGCGATGTGATCGACGTCGAAATGAACGGAGCCCGGCAAATGCCGGCCGCGATATTGATTGCGGCCGTCGAGATTGGTGCTCGGATGATGCCAGGTGCAGTCGAGAATGCGAATGTCGCCGTCGCTCAGATGCTCGGCTAGCCATGCCGCGCTGACGAGCGCGCCGGTCAGGGGTTCAGCCATCGGTCGGACCTCTTGTCTGCAAGTTCACAATAGTCGCGCGTCGCCAAGCGTCGCCAAGCGTCACGGAGCGACGGGAAGCGGATAGCCGGAGCGCGGACGCGTGCCGTAATAGTCGGGCCGCTCCGGCCAATCGCCCTGCTTAATGGTGAATTTGACAACCTTCACTGGAGCGCCGGGCGAGCAGGAAACCTCGGCGAATTTGATTTCCCGATCGCCGCTGCCGGCGGAAAAATCCGCGACCACCGTGCCGTCGGCCTTGCGCGCCCGCGCAAATCCGGGGGTGCCGGTCGTGGACGCCGGAACGGAATCGGCGACGAACAAGGGCGTCTCAACGCCGTCGGTGGCGGGACCAAAAGCCGGCGAGGCGAACGTAAAGGCCGCCAGCACGCCGCTGCGGTCGACCGCTATGTTCGCCGTCGCGGGGCGCGCGACGGAGTAGACGGTCAACGTGCCGCCGCTCAGCAATTCCTTCAACTCGTCCGGCGAGCAGTTGGCGAATTCGGTGGCCAGATTCATCTTCGACTCCTTAGCTGTGCAACTCCAGCCGGGAGGTTCAAGTTTCGTGCCATGACGTCCGATAGATCAGCCGTTCGCGCGTCGCCGAGAATCTTGCACACTAATTGCTATCCACTGCATCGAACAGGGAGCGGACGACGCAACATGTTGGACGTGGCGATCATCGGCGGCGGGTTATGCGGTTTGGCGCTGGCGCGAAAGCTCCATCTGCGCGGACAAGACATTGCGATCTTCGAGGCGCGCGATCGCCTTGGCGGGCGCATTCTCACGGCGCCGCGCGGCGACGGCGGCGGTTTGGACCTTGGCCCAACTTGGTTTTGGCCAAAAACGCAACCGCTGATCGCGCAACTCGTCAAAGAACTGGCGCTGCCTGACTTCGCCCAGCACGATGAAGGCGCCGTGCTGCATTTGCGCGAAGGCGAAAAAAGCGCCGAACGCATCGAAGACAAGCGCCTTTACGACGACGCGCGGCGTTTGCACGGCGGGATGACGGTCTTGGTGCAGGCTTTGGCCCGCGCACTGCCGGCGGCGTCAATGCAGCTCGGTCACGAGCTGGCGGGCCTGCGCGATTGCGGCGACCACGTGATGCTCGAATTCAAGACCGGCGAAGAACCTATGGAGATTGCGGCGCGCCGCGTCGTTCTCGCTCTGCCGCCGCGCTTGCTGTGCGAGGCCGTTCGCTTCACGCCGCCTTTGGACGAGGCGACGGACCAAGCCATGCTTGGCGCCGAGACCTGGATGGCGGCGCAGGCGAAGGTTGTGATGGAATATCGCGACGCCTTTTGGCGGGAGCAGAATCTCTCCGGCTCCGCCTTCGTCACGCATGAGCAAGCCGTGATCGGCGAAATCTTCGACGCCTGCGACATGGCCGCGGGTCTTCATGCGCTCGGCGGCTTCTTGGCCCTCAACGCTGATTTGCGCGAGGCTTTCGGCGTAGGTCTGCCGGTGTTGCTTGAGAGTCAAATCTGCAATGTGTTTGCCCGCAATGTCGAACCATTGCACATTCACTATCAGGATTGGGCGAAAGAGCGACTGACGTGCAGCGCGGCTGACCGCGCGCAGCAGGGCGCCGACGGTACGCACGACGTCGCGAATCCTCTGTTGCGCCAAGCGCTGTGGGATAAGAAGCTCTTTCTCGGCGGCTCGGAAACCGCGGCGCGCAACGCCGGTTATCTGGAAGGCGCTTTGGACGCCGCGAGACGCATCGAGCGCGTCTTGGCCGGCATCGAGGCGAAAAAGGCGACCTCCGGCGACGCCCTGTTCGACGAAATGCCGGTGAACGAGGCGAGTCTGGCGCGTTTCTCCGCTTGGGTGGACACGCGCGCCGACGAGGTTTTCGAAAATTATCGCCGGCGGCTCAACCGCGCCCTGGCGTCGCAAGAGCGCGACAATCTTACGCAGGTGGCTGTGCTCGGGGCGATGGAGGAGGTGTTCCAACAAGCGCTGAGCCAGTTGGCGACGCTGCCCTTCGACATGGATGACGTTGCGATCGAACGCGGCCGCACGGCGCTGACGCCGCGCATCCAAAAGCCTTTTGGCGACTTGCTGCAGTCGATCATGGATGACGTGGTCGCCTTCAACCAGACGTCCTGCGCCCTTTCCAACTTCCCGGACGAACACAAATTGTCTCAAGAATACACCCGGGTCATCATGCAGGACATCGCCGCGGCCTGGCGGGAATTTTCGCTTGCGGCGAATGGGCTATTGCTGGCGAAGCGGCGCGAGGCGCAGGAGCAGGAGATGTCGCGATGAGCGAGCAGGGAACGACGATCGAGCAGAACGAGGCGACGCCGGAAGTCGTCGTTTACGCCTTTTGCGCAATGAGCGACATTCCAAGCCAGAAGGCGCGCGGCTTCAACCTCGTGCGGCTCGACGACAACGGCGAAGAGAAGCCGTTTCCGATCGTCGTCGTGCGCTGGGGCAAGCAAGTGTTCGGCTATCTGAACAAATGCCCGCACGACGGCGTCAATCTCGATTGGGAGCGAAATACGTTTCTCGAGCCCAATTACGGGCTGCGCCTAATGTGCGGCAAGCACGGCGCGCTGTTCGAGCTCGGCACCGGCATGTGCATTGAGGGCCCGTGCAAGGGACGCGGCCTCGTTCCGGTGCCTCTCGCGATCATCGACAATGACATCTGCGTCGTCGGCGTCAAACTGGCGGAAGATGTCGACGAAGACGCCGAAGAAGGGGAATGCGCCGGCGAATGACGCGGACGCGATCCGCTTCCGCCTCAGCGGAAAGTTCGCCCGAAGCCGTGGGCCGGCGGAGGTAAAGATTTGAAGTCCGCGGCATCGTCCCCCGAATCGCATCGCGATTGGAACGGTTCCCTAGCGCACGCCTCTCGCAAAAACTGTCTCCACGTTTTTGCGGCTATCTAGTGCAGGGGACGGGAGCCGGAGACGGTCGGGGCCGGCATCAGCCGCCGACCCCGGCTCCATGGATCCACCGGATCAAACCGGCCGGTTTTCGTTACGGTTCTTGACGGGCTCCATGCGCTCGACGCCCTGTTGATACGCGATGACTTCGTAAGCGTCGTTGAACTTCTGCGCGGTGTCGAGAAGAACGTCGAGCTTGCCGCCGGTGTCGAGCTTCTTGATGTCATTCTTGTCGACCATGGCGAGATCCATCATCTCCTTCCAAACGGTCGATTCATCGCAGGGCAGCACATTGTAAGTGATCTCGCCGAGCTTGACGCGGAATTTCGCGAGCAGGTCGATATTGTTGCAGAACATGAAGTAGGCGCCCGTGGGCGAGAGAAGATCGCCGATCACTTCATGGGCCGCTTCGAGATAAGCGAAATTATGCAGATAGCCGGCGAGGATCGGGATCGTCGCTTCGCCTTCGTTCGCGTAGGTGAGCACCTGCTCGATGCTATAATCCGGCGGCCGCTTCTCGTCGGCCAGCTGCGCCTGGAATTTTAGCGCGATATCGCCCCGAAAACCGAAACGTCCCGGCTTGCCGGTCGGCCCCTTAAGCACTGCGTTGAGCAGGCGGCCCTCCCGATCCAGCCGAGCAAGGGCAGTCTTCTCAATTTGAGTCATCGACAGTTCTCCGCTTTGCAATCCGTACGCAGCATCCGCGCGGGGGATCCTTCGTTACGCCGCGCCCCATGCAAAAACTTCGCCGCAGTTTCGAAGCCTCGATGGCGCGATCGGCGCGACGGAACCGACATGGGCCGGTTGGCAATGTACGAAACAAGACAAAACCTCCCGATATTTCGGGCTCCTGCGCCGTTTCGCGCGCGATTGTCGCGGCACATGAATTGCTTTGAGTGAGGCAGCCGCATTTGGATACTGGAAGAACGACATGATCAACCTGACCGACAGCGCCCTAAATGCAGTGCAGACGGCCATTTCGAGCGCCGCCGATCCCGTCGATGGGCTGAGGATCATGGTGGAGGCCGGCGGTTGTGCTGGCTATCAATACAAAATGGGTCTTGTGCGTGAAGCCAGTCCCGACGACACGGTGATTGAGCGCAGCGGGGTCAAGGTGTTCATTGACAACACCAGCCACGAACTCCTGACAGGCACGACCATCGACTATGTCGTCGCGGTGCAGGGCTCGGGGTTCACCTTCGACAATCCGAACGCGCAATCAAGCTGCTCCTGCGGCAAGTCTTTCGGATAATCTCGGCCCGACTTCACAATTCATGAGAGCGCGTCCGCGGGACTGCGTTGCGGAGGACGAAGCTATGTTGCACGACAACCAGAAGAACGAAGAAGCTGAACAGATCGAAACGGCTCCGTCGCCGGAGCGCGAGCAGGTCATTCGCTCCGTCATCGACCAGATTCGCCCCAATCTGCGCCGCGACGGGGGCGATTGTGAGCTCATCGAAATCTGCGGCAACAAAATCATGGTGCGACTCACGGGAGCCTGCGTGCTCTGCAAGTTGAGCAGCGCCACGCTCGAGGGCATCCAGGCCAAGCTGATCGAAGAGCTCGGCGAATTCGTGCGGCTCGTGCCTGTGCCGGGTGCCGCGGCGCGTCTTTGAGCGAGAGTGTCGATGCGGCGCGTCTATCTCGACAATAACGCGACGACGCGCACCGACCCTGAGGTCGTGGCGAAGATGCTGCCGTTTTTCAGCGAGGAATTCGGCAACGCCTCGTCATCACACGGCTTCGGCGTCGAGGTCTCGGGCGCGGTCCGAGAGGCACGGCGCAGCGTGCAGGCGCTGCTCGGCGCGGCGCATGATCACGAGATTGTGTTCACCTCAGGCGGTACGGAATCGGACAATGCGGCGATCTTGGCCGGGCTCGCGGCGCGCGAGGGTCACGACGAGATCGTGACCACGGCCGTCGAGCACCCCGCGATCCTGTCGCTCGTCGAACATCTGCAAAAGAACCGTGGCGTCACCGTTCATCTCATTGGCGTCGACGCGCGCGGGCGCATCGATCTCGACGCTTATCGCGCGGCGCTGGGGCCGAAGACGGCGATCGTCTCGGCGATGTGGGCGAACAACGAAACCGGCACGCTGTTTCCTGTCGAAGAACTGGCGCGTCTCGCGCATGAGGCAGGCGCTTTGTTTCATACCGACGCGGTGCAGGCGGTCGGCAAGATTCCGATCGATCTGAAAACGACGCAGATCGATTTCCTTTCGCTTTCCGGACATAAGCTGCACGGCCCGAAGGGAATCGGCGCGCTCTATGTGCGTAAGGGAACGAAATTCGCTCCGTTCCTTCGTGGTGGCCATCAGGAACGGGCGCGCCGCGGCGGGACAGAGAATACGCCGGGGATCGTCGGACTTGGCGCCGCCGCCGAATTGGCGCGATTGCGCCTGCAAGAAGACGCCGTCCATATCGCGGCCTTGCGCGACAGGCTCGAAACCGGCGTGACTCAGCGGATCGACGAGTGTCAGATTTCCGGCGACGTCGACAATCGGCTCGTCAACACGTCCAACATCGCCTTTTCCGACATAGAGGGCGAAGCGATATTGACCCATTTGGATCGCGTCGGCATCGCCGCCTCAACCGGCTCGGCCTGCACGGCGGGATCGACCGAGCCTTCGCATGTGCTGCGCGCGATGAACGTGCCGGATGAGGCCTTGCATGGCGCGATACGCTTCTCCCTGTCGCGAGAAAACACGATCGCAGAGATCGACGATGTGCTGGAGACGCTGCCCGGCATCGTCGCCAAGTTGAGAGAAATCGCGCGGGCGTCGCGCCATACGGAAGCGCAGCTGCTCACGAACTAGGGCGCGATGACCGCGCCAAAGGAGTCAATGTAATGAAGATCATGATCCGCCGTTCGCCAGAGACCGGCTTGTCGATCTACGTCCCCAAAAAGGACCTGGAAGAGCCGATCGTTGAAACCGAGCACGAGAGTTTGTGGGGCGGCTGGATCAAGATCGCCAACGGCTGGGTTCTCGATCTGCCCGAGATGGCGGCCGGCACTTCGCTCCCGATCACAGTCAATGCGCGCAAGCGCGGCGAGGGGGAGTGAACGCGATGAACGCGCCATTTGACAGCTATGTCCTCCTTGAAGGCGAGAAGGCCGAGGAAGCGCTCGGCGAAATCGCCGCTGAGCTGAAGACGGGGACCGTGATTCCCTATATCGGTCCTGGGTTGACGCAGCTCTCGCCAACCGAGGTGCCGATGACGCCCGAGACGCTGGCCGCGTTTTTCGGGACAAAGGTGGCGCTGCCAAAACGCGCCAAAGGCAACTGCTGGGCAAGCGCGCAGCACATCGAGAACATGAAGCATCGTTCGACCGTCTCGACGTTGATGTCGCAGGCCTTCAACGACAGCATCGCGCCGACGCCGCTGCATTTCTACCTTGCATCGCTGCAGCTGCCCATGATCGTCGACAGCTGGTACGACGCGACGATGCGTTCGGCGCTCGAAGGGCGTAGCGACTGGGGCGAGATCCAGGGCATCACCCGCGCCGGCATCGGCGAGGATCGCTGGTATCGGTTCTACGCAGCGGACGGAACGGAAGCCACCAAGGACCAAGCCGACGCTTGGAAGACCGTCCTCTACAAGCCGCATGGCAGCATTGCGCCCGCAAAGAATTTTCTGATCTCCGACGCGGATTACGTCGAGGTGCTGACAGAGATCGACATTCAGACGCCCTTGCCGGAGGCGGTAAAGAATCGCCGGTCCGAGCGCAGCTTCCTGTTTGTCGGCTGTCGCTTCCACGATCAGTTGTTGCGCACGTACGCCCGGCAGATCATGAAGCGCTCGACGACGACGCATCACGCCATCGTCGACCCGGCCGTGCTGACGAAAAACGAGCTGAAGTTTCTCACGATCCAGGGAATCATACCGATCGCGCTCCCCATCGATCGCGCATGCGAGATCCTGATCCGCTAAGCGATCGCTACCTTACTCTCGCGCCTGGCGCGGCGGCGGTCGAGCTGACCAAAGCGCTGGGTGATTCGTGCGCGTCGGCGGAAGATGCATGGCCGAAACTGCCGTCGCGTCTTCAGCGCAGAAGCGTAGCCAAACAAATTTCGACCGATGTTGCATTTTTTACATTCATTCTTGACTGCCATGTCTCGCTTGTCGGCAAAGGTACAGACCCGCAGCCCTTTTTCGCTCGGCCTCTTCACACTGCAGCGTGGCACGCATGTTGCCTCTTGTCGGGCGAGGTGACAAACGCGGCTTTGCGGTTCCGTCACGCAGTTCGACGGCGCCGACTCAGGTCGATGACGAGACGATTCCCGGCGGCTTGAGCAGCGTGCAACTGCAGGCCGGCACCACGGAAGAAGACAGCGATGAGCAACATCGTTCGCGACAGTGAAGTTTGTGAACTGACTGCGCCGCCCGTCTTTTCCTTCGGCGAAAAAGTGAAGGCGAAGCGTACGATCCGCAACGACGGGACATACGCCGGCAAGGAGATCGGCGAGGTTCTCGCCAAGAAAGGCGAGGAAGGCTACGTCGTCAGCATCGGCACCTTTCTCCAACAATTCTATATCTACGGGATTGAGTTCACCGAAAGCGGCAATCGCGTCGGCATGAAGCGCAAGGAACTCGAGTCGGCTAATCCGCGCGATGACGTCGATCTCCCGCTGCCTTGAGGAGTGTGAACGTGTTCGAACCACGAATGCCGAAATATCAATGGGGTCAGCGCGTAAAGACGCTCGTCGATCTGGTCAATGATGGAAGTTATCCCGACGAGAAACCGGAGGCGCTGCTCGTCGCCAACGGCGGTTTGGGCGAAATCGTGCAGGTCGGATCGCATACGGATACGAATACGCCGATCTATCTCGTTGAATTTCCTGACGGCCGTGTCGTCGGTTGTCTCGAGGAAGAGATCGCGCCCTTGTAAGAGGAGCGATGGCGAGCATGCGACCGACGGTCACGACACTCGGTGGGGCCGCGTCGGCTCAGCCGAACGAATTCGACTACAAGCGCATCGTGCGCGCCTTGGAACAACGGCGTCGCTACCGCTATGTCACGCCAGTCGTGACGAAAACGGCGAACGGCTATCGCATTCAGAGCCCGTGTTGTTCGCGGAACGTCGACCCGGACGGCGGCGTCATCGATATCGCCTTAGTGCTCTTCGACGAGCGCAAGGGCAATTGGCGCCTTCTTCGCAAGGACCATGCAATCGGCGTGTGGGAGCTCGACAGCGAGTTTCCACGTCTTGCTGAGTTGCTCGACCATCTCAAGGAAGACGCCGAGCGGCGCTTCTGGCAGTGAGTTTGATCTCGACAGAGGATAGATGATGGCGATCAGCGACGTGGAACTGACGGAGATCGAAAGATTGCTCGGGGCCGAGGCGACGCCGGCGCTTTCGGAGCTGCGCGCCAAATTCTCCCATCTCTCCTGGACGCGCTGCGACGTGTCGGACGTGCTCGAAACGCCTTTCCGCAGCTTTACGGCCTGCGACGTGCATTTGCTCGACGGCGCCGATCATTGCGTGACGGTTACCGACGATCCGGCGCGCGCCACCGGCGTTATCGTCGCCTTCCGGGGGAGTTTGCGATGAATGCGCGGGCCGAAGTGAACGATAAATTCGAAGCGAAGCCGCCTGCGCCCGCTGAGGCATTGGCCGGCGATCTCATTCCGCTCTCTGATCCCGACATCACGCTCGACGACATTGCCGCCGTCGAGGCGGTGCTGCGCTCCAGCCGCTTGTCCAGCGGCCCGGTGATGGAGGCTTTCGAAGCCGCCTTCGCCGCCTATCTCGGACGCAAATACGCCGTGGCTGCGCCAAGCGGCACGATGGGGCTGCTGCTCGCGCTCGCCGCGTATGAGATCGGTCCGGGCGACGAAGTGATCGCCTCTCCGCATTCCTTCCGCGAAACCGTGCATGCGATCGCACTTGCCGGCGCCAAGCCGGTGTTCGCCGACATCGACTATTGGTCTGGCGTCATTGCAAGCGGAAAGATCGAGGCGCTGATCACCGACAAAACGCGCGCGATCGTGGCGAGCAACACCAATGGCCATCCGGCGCAATGGGCGGAGCTGCGCGACATCGCAACCAAGCATAGGCTCATCCTGCTCGAAGATTCCACCGAAGCAATCGGCTCCAAATACAAGGGCGCGCTTGTCGGCACCTTCGGCGACGCGTCGGTGTTCGATTTCTCGCAGCCCGGGCCGCTGGTCTGCGGCGAAGGCGGGATGGTGGTCACCGACGACATTGACGTCGCGGTGGCGATGCGGCGCTTTCGCGCGCATAGACCGAGCGAGCGAGCATCGGTCGTGGTGGGCTCCAGCGCGCCCTATCAGGCGGCGATGAGCGACATGAGCGCGGCGCTGGGCATGGCGCAGCTGCGAAGGCTCGAAGAAATTCTCGAGAAGCGTAAGCTCATCGAGCACTACTACTTTAAGCACGTCAAATCCTTCGAAGGCATCAAAGATCCCTTCATCGGGCCAGAAGTCGACGAGGTGCACTGGTTTCTTTACGTCGTTCATCTCGGCACACGCTTCAGCAAATCCAGCCGCGACTCGATCGTCGAGGATTTGCTGGTCGAAAAGGTGGAAGCCGCCGCTTACAGCAATCCCTTGCATACGCAGCGGCGCTATTTCGACTACGGCTATCGTCGCGGCAGTTTTCTCGTCGCCGAAAAGGTATCGGACCGCGCCGTCGCGATGCCTTTCCACGTCCATCTGCAAGAGCGCCAAATCGCTTTCATCGTGCAGACGATGAAGGAGGCGTCGATCAATGTCGGCGCGGGGGCCGCCATTTACTAATCGTCTAGATCCCAACCAGGAGTATCGAAATGCCGACCGTAACCATCATGCCCTCCGGAAAGACGGTGGACGCCGCCGAGGGCGCAACCTTGCTGCAGATCATCATGTCGAGCGGCGAGGAGATCAATCACAAGTGCGAAGGAAAAGCGCAATGCGGCTCTTGCCACATCTACGTGCATGAAGGCCGCAAGGGCATTTCGAAGATCGCGCGCGAAGAGAACGAAAGGCTCGACACCATCGTTGGCATCGGCTCGAAGTCCCGCCTGGCGTGCCAGGCGAAGATCCTCGGCACGGAAAATGTCAAGGTCGAACTGCTCGGCTTTGCGTCGGGCCTATAAGGGAGGGGGGAGAAATGTCTTCCGACATCGTCATGCTTCATGTTCGCTTTGCGCCTGACGGCGGCGTCGTTGAAATCAGCGAGCGGCCGACGCCGAATTCCGCGCAGGCCTGGTTCGACTGGGTCAGCCTGAACGCGCCCGACGCCTATCAGGCGCTTTCCGGCGGTCGTGGCGTGTTCCGTCTGACGCGCGACAAGCTCGAAGAACTGCGCGCGAGCATCGCCGCCAACAATGCGGCGGCCTGATTTGGCCCATCGCGTCGCGTAAAAGGATCCCTTCCGCGAAGGACGTATTGCGGAAGGGAAGCTTGGTTTCAGGTCAGGAAGGTTTCGGCGAAACGGGCGCGCTTTTCGGCCGTGTCGAGCCCATTGGCGATGGGCCACTTATTGTCGTAAAATAATGAATTGACGGCGCGGCTGACTTCCTTGCCGCGCAAATACCAACGCACCACGCCATCGGGAAAAATCACCGCGGGGCCGTCTTCGCGATGGACGATGCCGTCTTCGACGCTGATGTGCGTCCCGGCGTAGAGGTAGCAGCCGGCAAGGCGCGAAAGATCGTCTTGATTGCGTTCGTCAACCTGGAGCATGACCACTTTTCGCCTCCGCTGAAAGCCTTCGACCTCTACGACGAAGCAATAATCGCGCTTGGCGCAGGGTTCGGCAAGAATAATGCTTGTTCGCGCCCTGGACGCGGCGCGAGGAAGATTGTTGTCTTTCAGACACTATCGCGCGCTGAAATTTCCGCTCTCGCGCGCGATGCGCCTACGCGGGAGTGGATAGACGACTACGGGGATTTTGGCATGCAGGGCGATGTGAGTCTCTATGTCATTTGCGCGCTCGACAGTCTGGAGCGCGGCCAAGCGGCGCCTTTCAGCCTGTCGCGCGTCACGGATGAAGGAGAAACGCGCCCCTTTTCGATTTTCGTCGTTCGGACCGAAAACGATCAATGCGTGGGTTATGTAAACATCTGCCCGCACCAAGGCTCCTGGCTCAACATCGGCGATGGCAAATTTTTTAGCGAGGACGGTCAAAGATTGCGTTGCGGCAGGCACAAGGCCGAATTCGACGTCGAGACGGGTGTGTGCGTCACGGGGCCGTGCGTGGATAAAATGATCGAGCCCGTCGCGCTCGTCGTCATGGATGGCGATGTGTGCCTGTGTGGCGTCAAACTCGCCGAAGAAGAGATTTCCGACGACGACGATCTGGACGAAACGATGGAGATCATGATCCATCCAGGCTGAGTGGCGCAGCGGATGGTACGTATGAAAGGCGCACGATGACCGTGGCTGAATTGATCGTGAAATTGGCGGAGTTGCCGCAGGAGGCCGTGGTGCTGATCGACAGCGACGGCGGGCTTTCTCGCGTCAGCGGATTGGACTTCGTCGAGGGCCAAGGTCCGGGCGCGCCGGCGGAAGTCATCCTCGCGCCGAGTCTCGACGAATGAAGGTTGGCCTCCCGGCTTTCGCCTGAGCCTTCACTCGGGGGCCGCTGAAGGCTCTCCGTGCAGCGGTATCCCAAAGAATGCCTCGTCGTCGCCGCCCCATGCCTTATGCAGCGCGAAAGCTTCGCGCCACCGGATTTGCTCCGCTTCCGTCGCCGCGCGATGGGTCACTTTCCCGGCTGGCTTTTCGGCGAGAAGAAACGCCTTACCGTTGCGCAAGAATCGATTGAGATCCTTCGTGTCGATCGGGCGGACGACGCAGCGCGGGTCTTCATCGATCAGAATGGTCGTCGGCAGCATGAGCGCAGCTCCCGTTGCGATGGATCAAAAACCTTCCGCCTTGCTTCCCCAGGGATGCGAACCGGGGACCAGCGAGGCCTTGATACCCGCCTTTTCGATATCGGCGAGGGTTTTGTAATAGGTGCCTTCATGCATGAGCGCACCGCTCTTGGTCATGATCGCCACATAGCGCGCCACTGTGTCGGCTTCGCATAAATAGCCGCCGCCTGGATCGCTCGTGCTGCGCGCGTTGCCGTCCCAGTCGATGAAAAAGCCTTCGTCAGCCATGTTTCCTCTCGCGTTGATGTTTGAATCCCTCACTCGGGAAGGCAGCAAGTTTCTTGCCAATGCCTTCGGCGCTGCAGCGGGAACGAGACTTGCTTGCAAAAGGCATGTTCGCGCGCAATGCACGCAAGCGCGCAATCGAAGGAGAAGCAGGTGGCTGACCTCGCGCATAGAAATGCATCGCTTGACGACATGAAAGACCTTTGGGCCTTGATGCGGCAAACGGCTGCCGACATTCCGTGTTCGATCGAAAGCGAAAGCGATCAGGAGCGGGCGCTGACGGAAATCATGAAGTGCTGCACGGCCGAATTCTCGCCGGTTATTCTCGATGCGAAGCGTAATGTCGTCGGGGCCTTGCTCGCGCGTCGCGATGAACTCGATTGGGGTCTGCGCAACATTGAAACAATCAACGTCTCGCTGGCGGCGGTGTCCGCCGACCATCGCGACAACGGCGCATTCAAAGTGCTGATCGACGCGATATTGAAGCGCAATGCGCCGGTCTATGTCGAAGTGAAAGCCGGCGACGCGCAGGGGTTAGCTGCGGAACTCAAAGGCTGCGGCTTCTCCTTGACGAAGACGGAAGAGGGCGCAGAACTCTACAAATGGGAGCCGATGGCGGAAGCCAAAGCCGCCTGAGATCGCTTTCCAAGCGTGGTGCGGGCGCGTCTCGCGCCGCGCTCTAGGCGCTCTCGTCTTGCGCTCCATAATCGGCGTAGGCTTTTTCCAGCAAGGCGACACAGGTCTTCAGACGCTGATACTCCGCCTTGTCGACCAGGACATTCTCCGCATCCGACGCCGGGCCAGGCGTCGGCGGCTTGGTGGCCTGGATCGCCTCGAACATGGCGGCTTGCAGGCGGAAGATGCGTTCGCTGGCGCGTTCGAGATAAGGTAGCGGATTGGCGCGAATATTCGCCTCATGCAGCGCGTCGAGTTCCAGCAATTGGCCGAAGCGCCGCTCCGTGAGGCGGTTCGACAAGCCGAAATCATGTTCGATGACGCTCATGATCGTCGCTCCTTGTTGGCCGGATCTATTGGCCAGAAGTATTGATGGGCTTCAATTCTTGCATCACAGCGCGCAACGCATGGCTCGTCAATTGCACGGGCAGGGCGCGTCGCTGAGACAGCGTGGTTTTGCAAGGCGCGCGCCAAACGAGGAGCCGGCGGATGAACGAACTCTATGCGATTTGTCAAACGGG
The DNA here is from genome assembly GCF_003855495.1 of Methylocystis rosea. Taxonomy (NCBI): domain Bacteria; kingdom Pseudomonadati; phylum Pseudomonadota; class Alphaproteobacteria; order Hyphomicrobiales; family Methylocystaceae; genus Methylocystis; species Methylocystis rosea. Next base: position 3,446,034 of record NZ_CP034086.1, read on the forward strand.
GGAGATCGAAGACGGCGACGCCACGGGCTTCATTTTGATGCGGATCGAGGAGACCGGCGAGCCAAAGCCCTGGCCGATCCTGATCACGCGCAAAGGCAACAATTTCTATGGTTTCGAGAACGCCTGTCCGCATAAGGGCGAGCGTCTCGACGCGGAGGCAGGGCATTTTCTCGATGAAGAGGGGAATTTCCTCACCTGCGGCCATCACCAGGCGCAGTTCGATCTCGACACGGGGCATTGCTTCATCGGTCCCTGCCAGGGCAAGAAGTTGCAATCCATTCAAATCGTCATTGACGACGGCGACGTTTGCCTCACCGGCGTGGAGCTCGCGGAGGAGGATGGGTTGGGTCTCGAAGAGCCGGACGAGGCTCCCGAAGTCATGATCACGTCTGACTGAGGCAAGACCGCAGCTTCGTGAGTGTCTTGACGGAGCGTTCGAGAAGGCGCCGCCTTCCTGCCTCACATCGGTGACAATGCGCGGAGGTTTGCGATGTTTCAAACCATCCGCGCAACGACGAACCCTTCCTCGCCAATCTCGTAATCAAAAGCTTGTCTGACGCTTGACGTTGGACAATGGCGCCGCATGCGCCAAGGCGCTTGCGGCGAAGCGCGTCCTCACGCGTCCGGCGGACCCATGTCGTCGCCGCTCTTCTTCTTTTTCTTGTCGACCTTGGCCTGCGCATAGGAGCCGGAGTTCTTCAGCGCGATCGGCTTCTGACCCTCGACATATTGCGAGATCCAAAACAACGTGCGCTCGCGCGCCGATTGCGCGGCGGCTTCGTTGAAACTCTCCGCGGCGTCGAAATTGAAGCCGTTGCGGGCTTCGGGATAGGAGAAGGCGCTTACGTCGGGTCGTTGGGCGCGAAATTGGACGATTTCTTCCATCGGCAACGACGGATCATTTTCAGGCAGGTGCAGCAGCGTCGGAATTTTCCGCTTCACCCAGCGTTCCTCTGAAATTCCGGCCGGATAATAGCTGATCGCACAGGCGACGTCGCTGAGGCTATTGGCAGAAACATAGGCGAGATAGCCGCCCCAATCATAGCCGACGATCGCCACCTTGCCGACGCCCTTGACGGCGTCGACAGTAGCCTGAATGTCCTGCAGGGCCGTCGTGACGGAAGGACCGTCGCTCTCGCCTTCCTGAGACGCAAGCGCGGGCGCGATCGCGACATAACCCTCAGCCGCGAAGCTTTCGACTTCCTTTTGCAGATGTGGGGTGACGCCGTAAACGTCCGGCAGCACGACGACGGCGCCCTTGGGAGCCTCAGCGGGTTCGGCTCGATAGGCGGAAAAACTGCGTCCGTCTCCGGAAGTAAGTTCGATCATGACGGCCTCGATGTGCAGGAAGATTACGGAAGCTCTCGAAGAGAGACGGCGGAATCATCTCACGCCTGCACATCCCGTTGCGAATATCATGCCTGCATGACGAGACGCATCGTTCGACGTCTTGCCGAGCGACTCGGCTTAAGAGTCGAAAAATCCCAATTCCAGCTTGGCTTCGTCGCTCATCATGCTCTGATGCCACGGCGGATCGAACACGAGATTGATCTTTACGCTCGCGACTCCGTCGACCGCATCGACAGCCTTCTTCGTCATCCCGACCATTTCGCCCGCGACGGGACAACCTGGCGCCGTCAACGTCATGTCAATGTCGATGTCGCGTCGATCGATAACGTCGATGCGATAGATCAGTCCCAGATCGTATATGTTCACCGGAATTTCCGGGTCGAACACGGTCCGCAGCGCAAGGACGACTTCTTCATAAAGCGCCTGCGCCTCGGGCGAAGAATCGCTGCGGCCGACGCGACTGTTCGGCTCGGAAAGCTGTGTCATGTCGCTTCGTGGTTCCATCGGAGTATCCTACGTGGCGCGAGCCGCGTTCGCGACTGCTCTGTTCAAACGAGCAAGTAAGGCGCCAGTCAGCTTTGCTGAGGCTGGACTGAAATTTGCAATCATTCCACGTCCACGGTCCGCGGCGTCATGGTTGAGCGCCTTCGTCTACGAAGCGCATTTCTCACAGAGCGCCGTGTTACAATCCTCACAAAGGCTCGGTGCAGTATGTCGGATACGCCTGAAGAAGAATTTGAGCTTCCTCAACTTTACAAGCGACATGTCTTTGCTTGTTTCACGCAGCGGCCGCCGAACCATCCGCGCGGCAGTTGCGGCTCGCTCGGCGCGCAACCGCTTTGGGACCGGCTCGGCAAGCGCGTTGAAGCGGACGGCGGCGGAGAGATCGGCTTCACCTCCGCGGGGTGCATGGGCTTTTGCTCGGCGGGGCCGCTGATGGTGGTTTATCCCGAGGGCGTCTGGTATCGGCCGACGACGGCCGAAGACATTGACGAGATTTACGACTCGCATCTCAAGGGCGGCAAGCGCGTCGATCGCCTGGTGATGATCTTGTCGCGCTGAGCATTCCCGAGTGTTCAGGACACCGCGCTGGAGGCCGCGAGCAACTCGCGAGCCTCCGCGTGGATGCGCCCGACCATCGACTTGAAGCCGTTGGAGCGCTGCGGCGTCAGATGTTCGCGTAGGCCAAGACGCTCGAATAGCGCGACAGGATCCGCCTTTAGGATTTCCGCGCCGGTTTTGCCGGAGCAGAGCGCCAGCAAGATTGCAACGAGGCCGCGGACAATATGTGCGTCGCTGTCGCCGCGGATCATCAACGCCGGTTCGCCGCCGTTTGCGTCGGAAATCGTCGTCGCCAGCCAGACTTGGCTGGCGCAGCCCGAGACTTTATTCTGATCGTTCTTCAACGCATCTGGAAGCGGCTCGAGCATTTTGCCGAGCTCGATGACATAGCGGTAGCGGTCCTCCCAATCGTCGAGCAGGGAGAAATTTTCGATGATGTCGTCGATCGTCGTCATGTTTCGACCATTCCTTCAGCTTTGAGCCGATCGCGGCGCTGGCGCGACGCGATGCGCAAGACTTGGAGGCATTCGATGTTCGACGCCAGATCAAGCGCCGAAAATCCATCGACGTTCTCTTGCAGGGGATCTGCGCCAAGCGCCAGCAGGAGCGTCACGACCGCGGTCTTGCCCGCCGACGCCGCGTAGATCAGCGCCGTCGAGCCGTCGGGATTGCGATGGTGAAGGTTGGCCCCGGCGGCGGAGAGCAGCTCGATGACCTCGACGCTGTCCTGCTTGCACGCCAACCAAACCGCGTTGTTGCCATCACGCGTCATGGCGTGGAGATCCCCGCCCTCTGCAATGATTTCGCGCAACGCATCGACGTTCGCCTCGGCCGCCGCTCGAAGAAGCGGCGTGAGGCCGTCGACGCCGACGGCGTTCACGCCTTCCGTCGGAAAGCCTTGCGTCGTCAACCATTGCGTCAACTGCGGGGTAATGCCGTCGCTCCATCGCAGCGCCGACGAGACGTCGGCGTGTATTGAATTAAAGTAGCCCCAACTGCACGAGCGGCTTGGCGCCGCCGCGCCCGAGGACCGTGTCAACCTTCTGCCGCACATTCTCGATCTTCAGCGGTTTCACCAAGATGCCATGCGCGCCATGCTTCATCGCGTCGACCGCGAGCGCCTCGTCAGCTTTATCGCAGACGATTAATATGCGCACGCCGGCGAAACGCTCCGCCAATTCTTTAAGGACCGAGACGCCATTGCTCTTTAGAAAAGACGCCCCGAGCAGAACGACATCCGGCTTCAGCCAGCCGACGCCCTTTTCATAGGCCTCCTGGATGCTGGCGATTTCATGGGTCTCGATCTCGTCGTGCAGCATGAACTGGAGCGCGGCGCGCACGATCTCGTCTTCGTCGAGGACGAACACCCGCCGTTGATCGACCGCCTTCGCGGTTTCGACGCCAATCTGCATCCCTGCTCCTTTCGAATACGCCGCCAAATGCAGTGCAGAATTAATGAAGCAAGCTCTGTTCCAAATGTCGGGGATCAACGAGGGCGTGCGATGTTCTGTTCACAACAAATGTCGTGACTGTCGGCTTCCCTCACAAAAGCGGCCGATGTGGGCTGCGCTCATCGATTGATCAAATCACAAGAAAACAAGCGACTAGCAACAATTGCCGCACTGGCATGGCGGTTGCTACCTGTCGAATGCGAGTGAGGGCTGAACGCACGCCTACGTTACGCCGAGCGATGTGTTCCTTCCCATAACCCGCGACCAGTTTCTGATGCATAGGAACTGCCCAGTAACTCTGGGTAGCTGTCGAAGGGCTCAAGAGGAGACAGACATGTCGTCACTACGGCAAATCGCATTTTATGGCAAAGGGGGCATCGGCAAGTCGACGACGTCCCAGAACACGCTCGCCGCTCTGGCCGAGATGGGTCATCGCATTTTGATCGTCGGCTGCGATCCGAAGGCGGACTCGACGCGCCTCATCCTGCACGCCAAGGCGCAGGACACCATCCTGAGCCTCGCCGCCAATGCAGGCAGCGTCGAGGATCTGGAAATCGAAGAAGTGATGAAGGTTGGCTATCTCAACATTCGTTGCGTCGAGTCGGGCGGACCGGAGCCTGGAGTTGGCTGCGCGGGCCGCGGCGTCATCACCTCGATCAACTTCCTCGAGGAAAACGGCGCTTACGAAGACATCGACTATGTGTCCTACGACGTGCTCGGCGACGTGGTCTGCGGCGGCTTCGCCATGCCGATCCGTGAGAACAAGGCGCAGGAAATCTACATCGTCATGTCCGGCGAGATGATGGCGATGTATGCCGGCAACAACATCTCCAAGGGCATTTTGAAATACGCCAATTCCGGCGGCGTGCGCCTGGGCGGTCTGGTCTGCAACGAGCGTCAGACCGACAAGGAGCTCGAGCTTGCGGAAGCTCTGGCGAAGAAGCTCGGCACGACGCTGATCTACTTCGTGCCGCGCGACAATATCGTGCAGCACGCGGAACTGCGCCGCATGACGGTGCTGGAATATGCGCCGCAGTCCGAGCAGGCGAATCATTACCGCAATCTTGCGGTGAAGATCCACGCCAACCAGGGCAAGGGCATCATTCCGACGCCGATCACGATGGACGAGCTCGAAGACATGCTGATGGAGCACGGCATCATGAAGGCGGTCGACGAGAGCCAGATCGGCAAGACCGCTGCCGAACTCCAGGCGATCGCCTAACCCGTCAACGCATGAGCGTCGACCTCCCGCACGCGGGAGGTCGACGTTATGTTGTCAGCGGAGCGTGACGTGATGGTGCACGCCTTCCCCAATATCGAGAGCGGCGGCGGCGCTGCATCCGCGGCGGCGGAAAGCGGGCCAAGCGTTCGTGACGCTGAGAGCGCCTATCGCGAGCTGACTGGCGTTTTGCCCGAAGCGGCGAATATCGAAGCCGATGCGCATTTCGACCGCCACGTTCTGGCGTCGATCCTCGCCTTAGCGTCGAGCGAGGGCGGAAGTCTCGCGGCGCAAGCCGGTCTGACGGACACTGAACTCGGCGATCTCTTTTCTCACTACTTCGCTGCGCGAAGCATCGAATCTTCCGGCGACCGCGAGACGAGTCTCGCCGACGCGGACGAAATCGAAATGGTGCGGGATCTCCTTCTTGAGAATCGCTCCAGCGAGGGCGAATTCGGTCGCTGGCTCGCCGCGATGATCGCGCGCCGCGCCATGGAGCCCAACCATCTGTGGGAGGACCTCGGTCTTCGCGACAGATCTGAATTGACGCGGCTGATCGCACGCCATTTCGCGCCGCTCGCCCGACGCAACGACAAGAACATGCGCTGGAAGCGGTTCATCTACCGCATGATGTGCGAGAACGACGGTTTCGTCATGTGCAGCACGCCTGTGTGCTCGAACTGTGCGGATTACGCGCTCTGCTATGGCGCGGAAACCGGGACGAGCCGCGTCGCATCGGCGGCGCAAGCGCCCGCGACGCCTGCCGGACAGACAGTGTAAGTTCATTCGAACAACTTTTGTCGAGTTTTCGACAATCTCATAATTTGCTGGTCGGACTGGCGGTTTTTGCCCGCGTTGGCGATGGCATGTCGATTGCTTGATACAGGCACAGGCAAGTTCATCTCGGAGGCTCCAGTATGATCACGGTCTCGCAGGCAGCCGTCGCCGCGGTAAAGGATGCGATGGCGCGGGCCTCTCAACGAGAGGGTGGTCTGCGCATTCTGGTCAAGGAAGGCGGCTGCGCCGGCTACGAGTATGTCGTCGATCTAGATCCGCAGCAGAAAAACGACGACATCGTCGTCGAGGCGGACGGCATACGCGTGCTGATCGATCCGGCTTCGCGTCCGCGCCTTGAAGGCATGACGCTCGGCTTTCGCCAGGATCTCGCCGGCTCCGGATTCACCTTTGAGAATCCCAACGCAAGCTCCACCTGCGGCTGTCAAAAATCCTTCAACTGAAGGAGCGCCGGGATGCGTGAAGCGATTGTGCGGTTGTTCCTTGGTTGCATAGAAGCGGGCGCCTCGAGCGTTCGTATGAGCCGATGACGACATATGTGCCCCGAAAGAGTTGGCTCCCTCCCGTCGCTTCGCCGACGCAGAGAGCGCTGGATGTGGTGTTGAACGACACCACGCTTCGGGACGGCGAACAGGCCCCGGGCGTCGCTTTCACCTGCGAAGAGAAGCTCGAAATCGCACGCGCCTTGGCGCGCGCCGGCGTTACCGAACTCGAAGCCGGAACGCCGGCGATGGGCGCCGTGGAGATCGCGATGATCCGAGCGATCGTCGACGCCCAATTGCCGCTGCGCGCCATCGCCTGGTGCCGGATGCGCGTCGAGGACGTCGATGCGGCGCTGGCGTCGGGCGTCTCGATGGTCAATCTCTCCGTGCCCGTCTCGGAGACTCAAATCAGAGCGAAATTGCGTGGCGGGCGCGCCCAGGCGCTGGAGATGACGCGGCGCGTCGTCGCTTACGCGCGCGACAAGGGCCTCGACGTCGCGGTCGGCGGCGAAGATTCTTCGCGGGCCGAACCCGAATTCCTGATGGAGACAATGGCGGTCGCACGAGCCGCCGGCGCTCGCCGATTCCGGGTCGCCGACACGTTGAGCGTGCTTGATCCTTTCGCCGCCTTCGATCTGATCGCTAAACTGCGCGCGCAGAGCGATCTCGAAATCGAAATCCACTGTCACGACGATCTGGGCCTCGCCACCGCCAATACCCTGGCGGGCATCAAGGCAGGCGCCACGCATGCTTCGGTCACCGTGATGGGTCTCGGAGAGCGCGCCGGCAATGCGCCGCTCGAGGAAGTCGCCGTGGCGGCGCGTCAGCTGCACAAATATGAAACCGGGATTGTGCTCACCGAATTGCGAAACGTCGCGGCGCTCGTCTCCGCCGCGGCGCGCCGGCCGATCCCGCTCAACAAATCCATCGTCGGCGAGCACGTCTTCACACATGAATCCGGCATTCACGTCGACGGTCTGCTCAAAGACCCGCGTACCTATGAAGCCTTCGATCCGAGCATGCTCGGCCGTGCGCATGAGATCGTGATCGGCAAACATTCCGGCTCAGCGGCCGTCACCGCGATGCTGCGGCGATTGGATCTGTCGGTCAGTGTCGAGGAGCTCGGCGAGATCGTCTCCTGCGTGCGCGCCCATGCGCTTGATCACAAGGGGCCGGTCAGCGGCGAAGCCTTGACGTCGATCTGGCGCAATGTCTGCGCGAGCACTCATGCGAGAGGCATGTGAACGTCATGCTCGAACGGGTCGCCGCGATGACGAACGAGGCAGCGCAGACCAAGGCGGCGCCCACGGCGCCCGAGCCGACGCGTTTGCAACTGATCCGCGAAGATCTGGCGTGCGTGGCGACGCGCGATCCCGCCGCCCGTGGACGTTTCGAGACGCTGCTCACATATCCCGGGCTGCACGCCGTCATTTGGCACCGCCTCGCCAATTGGCTGTGGATCAACGAACATCGCTTCTGGGCGCGTCTGCTCTCCTGGTTCGCGCGCTTTCTGACCAATGTGGACATTCATCCCGGCGCGACGATTGGTCGACGCTTTTTTATCGACCATGGCGCCGGCGTCGTCATCGGCGAGACGGCGGTCGTCGGCGATGACGTGACGCTCTATCACGGCGTGACGCTCGGCGGCGTCTCGTGGTCGCCGGGCAAGCGCCATCCGACGCTCGAGGACGAAGTCATCGTCGGCGCCGGCGCAAAGATTCTCGGTCCGATCACAATCGGCCGCAATGCGCGTGTGGGCGCCAATTCCGTCGTGATCGAAAGTGTGATGCGCGACGCGACGGTGGTCGGAATCCCGGCAAAAATCGTGCACCGCGACGTCGGCCGCTGCACATTCGATGGCCGCATCAACCTCAATCACCATCTGATGCCGGATCCGGTCGGCGAGGCGTTCTCGGTCCTGCTCGATCGCGTCGAGTTCCTGGAGACGCGCGTGTCGCACCTGCAAAGGCGTCTGCGGGAACGCGAATCGACCATCAAGGCCCCTGATGGCGCCGCGCCAAAGGCGGAGCCGGCGGAAATCACATGAAGGAGACCAAAATGTCGGAGCCCGCCGTTCTGGAGCAACTGAAAAAGGCGTCCTGCGCCGAAGAGTTCTTCTCGCTGCTTGGCGTCGAATATGATCCGAAAGTGGTCAATGTCGCGCGCCTCCATATTCTGCGGCGTATGGGACAATATCTCTTCAGCGAGGATCTAGCCGAGCTGGACGACGCGACGGTGACCCAGCGCTGCAAGGATTTTTTGGAGCGCGCCTATCAGGACTTCCTGACGTCGACGCCGATCGACGAGCGCCTGTTCAAAGTTCACAAAGACGCCGTCAAGCCGGCGGCGCCGCCGTCATTGGTGCAGCTCAACGTTCTGAAGTGAACGCCTAAGGATCAACGGGGACAACTCGAATGCATATCGTCGTCTGCATGAAGCAAGTGCCCGACTCGGCGCAGATCCGCGTTCACCCGGTGACCAACACGATCATGCGCCAGGGCGTTCCGACGATCATCAATCCATATGATCTGTTCGCGATCGAAGAAGCGTTGCGGCTGCGCCAAAAATTCGGCGGCGCGGTCACCATTCTCACCATGGGTCCGCCTTCGGCAGAGGACAGTCTGCGCAAGGCGCTGACCTTTGGCGCCGATCGCGCGGTGCTGTTGACCGACCGCTTCTTCGCCGGCGCCGACACGCTGGCGACGACATATGCGCTGGCGACGGCGATCCGCAAGATCGGCGTGGAGTTTGGCCCGCCTCACGTCGTCTTCACCGGCAAGCAGACGATCGACGGCGACACCGCGCAGGTCGGCCCCGGCGTCGCCAAGCGGCTCGGCCTGATGCAGCTCACTTATGTCTCGCACATCGACAACGTCGACCTTGAGGCGGGAACGATCGACGTCGAGCGGCGCAGCGAGGGCGGCGTTCAAAAGTTGCGCAGTAAAATGCCCTGTCTGATCTCCGTCCTCGAAGGCGTCAACGAGATGCGCATTGGTTCGCTGAGCGACGCGTTGGCGGCGGCGCGCGCGACGATCATCAAATGGAGCGCGCAGGACGCCGGCGTCGAGGACATCACCAAATGCGGACTGCGCGGCTCGCCGACGATCGTCAAGCGCGTCTTCGCGCCGAAGCCGCGCGCGGAAAAGGCCCAGTTCATCGAACTCGGCGACAAGCCGGGGGACGCCTTCGTCGATGAATTGTTCAAGCGCCGGCCGAAACTCGAATCCGAGCTCGGACAACTGACGCGCGGCTATTGATCTTGAAACAGGAGCGCGACACATGAACGATACGGCAAAAGCTCCTGCTCCGGCGGGGCGCGCGGCGGCGAAAAAAGAGCTGCCCGAACATCTCAAAGCCTACAAGCACGTCTGGGTCTTCATCGAGCAGGAGCGGGGACAAGCGCACCCCGTGTCCTGGGAGCTGATGGGCGCGGGGCGGATTCTCGCCGATAAGCTCGGCGTCAATCTCGCCGCGGTCGTCGTGGGCGCGCGCAACGAGGCGACGCAGGCGGTCGTGCGGGAAAGCTTCAATTATGGCGCAGACCTCGCCTATCTCGTCGCGGACGACATCCTCACGGATTACCGCAATGAGAGCTACACCAAGGCGATGACCGATCTCGTCAACGCCTATCAGCCGGAAATTCTGCTGCTGGGCGCGACGATTTTGGGGCGCGATCTTGCCGGCTCGGTGGCGACGACGCTGCTGACCGGTCTCACCGCCGATTGTACGGAACTCGACGTCGATGCGGAAGGTTCGCTCGCCGCGACGCGTCCGACGTTCGGCGGCTCGCTGCTCTGCACGATCTTCACGCTGAACTATCGCCCGCAGATGGCGACCGTTCGCCCGCGCGTGATGCCGATGCCGGAGCGCGTCGAAAAGCCGCTCGGCCGCGTGATCGAACATCCGCTCGGCCTGGTGGAAGACGACATTGTCACGAAAGTATTGTCGTTTCTGCCCGACCGCGATTCGACAAAGTCCAACCTGGCCTTCGCCGACGTCGTCGTCGCGGGCGGTCTCGGTCTCGGCTCTCCGGAAAACTTCCAACTCATCCGTCAGCTGGCGAGCACGATCGGCGCGGAATTCGGCTGTTCGCGCCCCCTGGTGCAAAAGGGATGGGTCAGTTCTGATCGGCAGATCGGCCAGACCGGTAAGACGATCCGGCCCAAGCTTTATATCGCCGCGGGCATTTCCGGCGCGATCCAGCATCGCGTCGGCGTTGAGGGCGCGGATTACATCGTCGCGATCAACACCGACAAGAATGCGCCAATCTTCGATTTCGCTCATGTTGGAATCGTCACCGACGCGGTACGGCTTTTGCCTGCACTCACGGAAGCGTTCTCGAAACGATTGTCTCCGCATCAGCGCGACCGTCTAGCGAGCTAGGGGAGAGAGGCATGATCGAAGAAAGATTCGACGCGATCGTAGTTGGCGCCGGCATGGCCGGCAACGCCGCCGCCCTGACCCTGGCGCGCAAGGGCCTCAAAGTCCTGCAGTTGGAGCGCGGCGAATATTCCGGCTCCAAGAATGTGCAGGGCGCGATCCTCTATTCCGACATGCTCGAGAAGCTTGTCCCGGATTTCCGTGAGGACGCGCCGCTGGAGCGTCATCTCGTCGAGCAGCGCTTTTGGATGATGGACGACAACTCCCATACGGGACTCCATTATCGCTCGGACGAATTCAACGAGGAGCGTCCCAACCGCTACACGATCATCCGCGCGCAATTCGACAAATGGTTCTCCAAGAAGGTTCAGGAGGCCGGCGCGGTCGTGCTGTGCGAAACCACGGTCCTAGAGCTGCTGCAGGACGCCTATGGAAAAGTCATCGGCGTGCGCACGGACCGCAAGAACGGACAGGTCGGCGCCGATGTCGTCGTGCTGGCGGAAGGCGTGAGCGGGCTGCTCGGCACAAGAGCCGGCCTGCGCAAGACGCCCGACAAGAGCAATGTCGCTCTGGCGGTGAAGGAAATGCACTTCCTCCCGCAGGAAACTCTGGAAGCCCGCTTCAATCTGCGCGGCGACGAAGGCGCGGTCATCGAAGCGGTGGGCACAATCTCGCAAGGCATGACCGGGATGGGTTTCATTTACACCAACAAGGAGTCGATCTCGCTTGGCATCGGCTGTCTCGTCGCGGACTTCGAGAAGACGGGACAGACGCCGTACGGACTGCTGGAAAAGTTCAAGCAGCATCCATCGGTGGCGGCGCTCATCGCAGGTTCGGAAGTCAAGGAATACGCCGCGCATCTGATCCCCGAAGGCGGCTTCAAGGCGATACCACAGCTTTATGGCGACGGCTGGGTCGTCGTCGGCGACGCCGCGCAGTTGAACAACGCCATACATCGCGAAGGCTCAAATCTGGCGATGACCTCCGGACGGATCGCCGCGGAAGCGATCTTCCAAATCAAATCGCGCCGCGATCCGATGACGAAGGAGAATCTGGCGCTCTACAAGAAGATGCTCGACGAGTCCTTCGTCATGAAGGATTTGAAGAAATATCGCGACATGCCGGATCTGCTTCACATTCAGGCGCAGAACTTCTTCCTGACCTATCCGCAGCTCGTCTCGAAGGCGATGGCGAATTTCCTGCGCGTCGACGGCACGCCGAAGCGGGAAAAAGAGAAGACCACGTTCCGCTCCTTCCTGGCGGCGCGTTCGCTGACCGGACTGGTCGGCGACGCCTTTCGGCTGGCGCGCGCGTGGAGGTAGTTGGGCGCGATGCCCTCTAGCAACGGAGTAGGACAATGAGCGCAGAAGCAGCGGTCCGGGTGGAGGACAAGCTTTACCTCAATCGCTATCTCGTCGACGCCGGCCGCGCCCACATCAAGGTGCGTCCGCACACCACGCCTTCGCCGCAACTGCTCAGTCTGGTGAACGTCTGTCCGGCGCACTGCTATGAAATGAACTCGACTGGGCAAGTCGAGATCACGACCGACGGCTGCGTCGAATGCGGCACGTGTCGGATCATCGCCGAGCCGAGCGGCGACATCGAGTGGAACTATCCGCGCGGCGGCTACGGCGTGCTGTTCAAATTCGGCTAATCAATCGACGCCGATCAGCTGCGCAAGGCGAGCCGGGAATGAAATTCTACATGACGCCCGGATCCTGTTCTACGGGCATACACATCCTGCTCGAAGAGATAGGGCTGGTCTTCGAGGCCTATATCGTCAATCTGGTCAAGGGCGATCACCTCAAGCCGGACTATCTGGCGATCAACCCGCATGGGACGATCCCGACTCTGTTGCGCGACGATGGCGTCGCGCTGACGGATTTTTACTCCATCGCTCTATGGCTTGCGGAGGCCTATCCGCGCCGCAAGCTCCTGCCGGAGAGCGCGGATGCGCGCGAGTCGGCGTTGGCCGCCATGCATTTTTGCGTTCAGCATATTCACGGCGAAGGCTTTCGACGCGTGTTCACGCCGGAGCGCTACGCCGGGCGACAGGCCGACGTCGAAGCGATCAAGGCCGAAGGTCGCGAAATCGTCGTGGCGGCGCTGATCGCGATCGATACGGAACTTGCGGGCAAGGACTATGTCGCCGGCGGCTTTTCGATCGCCGACGCGGCGCTGTTCTATGTGGAGTTTTGGGCCGACAAGACGGGCATGACGCTGCCGCGCAATTGCCAGGCGCATTACGCGCTTATGAAAACGCGCCCGGCCGTGCGTCAGGTGCTCGCTGAAGAAGGCTATCGCAGCTAATTCGAGGCGCGCACCTCAGCCGATGGGCCGGGTGAGAGGCGCGTAAGCGCACCGGCCTCGTTGACGGATGCGCGGTTTACGCTCAATGGCGCTTGTCATGCGCATTGTCCGGATCGTTGCGCATCCAATCGGCCAGCTTTGTGAAATTTTCGCGCAGGCTTTCGCGTATGCCGACGTCTTCGATCGTCGTATCCAGCGCGCCGTTCATGCACAGCATCCAGGCGTCGCGCTCGGCCGGACCGATGCGCAAATGGCTATGTCGCATGCGCAGGCGTGGATGCCCCTTCTTGGCGGAATAATCCTTGGGGCCGCCGAGCCATTCGGCCAGATAGACCTTCAAAATGGCCCGCGTCGGTCCAAGATCGTCCGCGTGAACGGCGCGTATGCCGCGCGCTTCCGGTAGTTCGTCCATGTTGCGGTAGAAGGTTTCGACAAGCCGGTCGACCGTGTCGAAGCCGCCGATGCGATCGTATATGGATACGGCATTGTCGATAGTGGTCGTCGTCACGGCTTCGAGCCTCAGTGATAGGATACGGTAACGGGCCGCGTCCAATGGCGTGCGTGAGCCGCTTTGGCGATCACGCGATAAGCGGCGTCCGCTATGGCGCGCCCATATTCGTCGGTGCCCGTCCAAGTCGAGGCGCGCCCGCGCGGATCGACCTCGACGAGTTTCACATTTTGCGGCACGACGACCCCGTCGCGCGCGATGCCGCGCAGGAAGCCGTCCATCGGCGAAAGGACGCGGTGACCGTCGAGAAGGCCGAGGAGGTAATCCTTAAAAATTCTGGCGCCAACGTCGAGCGGCGTGCGCCAAACGCCGTCTCGGGCGGAATAAACGAAGCGGCCGCGGCCAACGCCGCCAAGGTAGCGTGGAACATGATCGTTGGGCCGAGTTTCGCCGGTTTCGACGAGCTCGCCGGCGTGTTCGGGATGCGTCTCAATGGCGACGTCGCAGTTCACTCCGGCGGCGAAATGCGGGCCGAGGCCGATGGCGAGATTGGCGATCTTTCGCAGATTGGTCGTCATGCGGTGCTTTTGCATTCGCGCGTCGATCAACACGTCGGGCGTGCGGAGCGCAAGGAGATCGGTCAGTTGCAGCGAGGTCACGGCAACGACGCCCGTCACGGTCAACACCCGTACGATTTCCAGCGCAGTCTCGCCGCGGTAGCCCTGAATGCCGTCGACCTCGGCGCGATCTTGGAACAGAGCGTCGTGGAACGACATGCCGCGCCGAATGACGGGCGGGTAAGGGTCGTGACTGAGCACGACGCGGTAGCCCTCCCGCGTCAGACGCGCCGCAACCGCCGAAGCAATCTCATTCGCGCCCAAAACGATCACGAAGGGGGCGCTTCGCTTGGACAGAAATTCGCAGAATCGCACGTGTGTCATCGTCCCCCCGCGACTCGGCGAAAGCAAGACGCACGCCAGCGACTGAAGCGACGTGCGTCTTCGTCGCGTCGCCAAATGCGCTACAAAGCCACGTAAATGAACTTCCCCGCCTTCAGTCCGGGATAATTTTCGCGCAAGGCGTTCGCGATCTTTCCGACGAGCGTCTTGTCTGCGGCGGCCGAGGCGCCGACAAAATCAGTTCCCTGCATCCAGGTTTCGAAGAAACAGTGCAGCGTCTCGTCGTAATCGGCGCCGGTGGGATTGGCGGTTTTGTCGCTAAGATCGGCGACTCCCGCGACGCTGACCTCGAGGCGCCAGTCCCGGTCGTCTTCGACGGACGCCATCAGCCTGGCGAGATCGTCATTCGTCCAATCGGTCTTCAGATCCACCGCCATGCTCGCCCACCTTCCTTGCGTGATCGCGGTCTCGCAATATGCGGACCAGCGTTGATCAGGGTTCTGCGAAGATCGGCGCGACGCCTTCAGCGTCGATATAGACGACGCCGTCTTCGATCCGCACCGGATATTCGGCGAGCGGCGTCGCATGCTCATGGGTCGGTTGGCCGCTGTTCATGTCCCACGACCAGAAATGCAGCGGACAGGTCAACGTCGTCCCGTCGAAATCGGCGTCGGCCAAGGGAGCGTTGGTGTGCGGACAGACTCCCTGAAACGCCTTTACGACGCCGTCTTCCGGCCAGGCGAGAACGATGAGCTGCGCGTCGGCGATGACCACGCGCATTCCGCCCTCCATGAGGGTGTCTTCCTTGCAGACGCGAACAAACATGAAGGCGCTCCGTAAGGCTGGCTGCGAATTTGCATCGATGGCGAGCAAGATTCGAGCCGGGACCGACGGGAGGCGACGCCGTGCATAACAAGCGCTTGGAGGCGTTTCGCAATGATCCGGGCGGCGCCTGGACGCCCGCCGATTTTGAAATCACCGCCTCGCAATATGCGATCAAGTTCCGCAAGGTGACGGGAACGCATGTCGTGTTCACGCATCCTTCCGTGCCGAATTGCGTCGCCATCCCGATGAAGGCGAAGGTGAGAAGCGTTCACGTGAAGGCCTTCGTCGCGATGGTGGACCTCATGGATGAGTTGGACAAATGAGCGAGGCGCCCGTCTATCGAACCGAGCTGGGCCGCGGACCGCCAGAGGAGGGCGGCTACTACGTGCTCTCTTATCCAGATATTCCCGGCTGCTTTGGCGTCGGCGGCACCGAGGCGGAGGCGGTGGAGGATGGGCGCCGCGCGCTGATCGCCGTGCTCGACGCGCTCAAGGCGGTCGACCGGCCGCCGCCCGAGGCGCGGGGGGAAAGCGCGTGAGAACGGAAACTCATGGCTCCGACACGGCGGCGTTGCAGGAGTCAGCGGGCTGCGTCAACGCGGTTCCGGCGCTTCCCGTCCCCATGGGTTTCCGTCTGTTGACGCTGCGTTGCTTTCACAATGATCCTGATCCGCCTGCCTTCGCCTGGCTCAATCAGCGTATCTTTCGCACGCCCGACCGCATGGGTCGGCACGGACTGTTTTTTGGCGCCGCCTTTCGGCCGGAAATCATGGACTGGCTGATCGCGCGCGTCGGCCGGCCGTCGTCGCGCGAAAGCGGTAAGCCACAGCGTAATCCCGACTGGCCAAGCATCCTCTGGCGTCGCGCGGAACGGGCGTGGCCCGACGATACGCGCACCACGGAATGGTCGATCGAAGTCACGTTTGCGAGCGAGAATGTGGCGAACGCCTTTCGCGAACGCTGGGGCGAGCGACTGTCCGGCGGATTCGACGACTGAATCTACGCCGCATGCGCCGTGTCGAGGCCGCGGAAGATCGCGCAGCGGCGGAAAACGGCGACGCTCGGCGGCACATTCTTCTGGTGGCAGAACTTCGCCGTGAGCTTCGCCAACCCCTTTATGTCGCGGCCCGTGGCGGCGGGGAAAATCTCCACGAGGTCGTCGATGAGCGCGTCATCGACGTTGAGCGCGAATTGCTCTGTCATTACGCGCCAGATCCGGCGCTTCGCGTCAGCGTCTGGCGGGTTGTATTTGATCAGCGCGATGCAGCGCGAGACGATCGCCTCGTCGATGTCGTCGACGCGGTTCGTCGTCAGGAAGAGCAGACCATTGAAATATTCGAGCACGCGCAGGAAAACGCCGACGACGGCGTTCATCGCGATGTTGTCGTCGCGGCGCTTGATGTAGACGTCCGCCTCGTCAATCAGCATCACCGCTCCCCAGCGCTGAGCGCGCGTCAAAATCTCTTTTAGCGCCGTCTCCATCGTGCCGACATTGAGGCCCAGTTGCCCCGAATGCACGCGGTACAAGGGACGCTGGATGATTTCCGAATAGACTTCCGCGGTCAGCGTTTTGCCAACGCCGGGCGGGCCGGCGCAAAGCACCGTGGTGCCGCCGGATTTGCCCTGGACGATGTCATCCATCAGCACGTCCATTTCGGCGGTCAGAATGTCGATGAGATCCGTCTGCTCCTCCGGCAGCACCAGCTTGCTCTTCAACTCGGGCTGATAGCGATAAAGCCGCATCTCGTCGACATGCACCCAGACGTGATGATGCAGATCGAGATGGAACATCAGGATGTAGGGATGCACGGGAACTTGCGTGAAGAGTCCCGGCGGAATCTGTTCGCGCAGCTCGGCGATTTCGTCCTCGCCGGAGAAATTGTTGCTCTTGCCCGCCTTGCGCAGGAAATGCCCGAGCACGTCGCCCGGCGCCTCCAACGTCAGATTGCGCGCCGAAAGCACCGCCTCGTCGTTGACGAGGCGCGCCTCGCCGCCGCTCGTCGAGAGCACGATGACGTCCTTGCGCGTCCAGTCCGTGTCGCGATGCGTGGCGTTGGGGTCTTCGGCGTGAAAGCCGGAGCCTTTGCCGGAAAATTGCGCGCCATAGCGGCCGCGCCAATCGAAATAGGTCTCGCTCGCCGCGTCGAAGGCCTCGATCAAAGCCGGCGTTTCGCGCAGAAAGCCTTTGGCGGCGAGGATTTCGCTGATGGTTCGGCCGACGATGTCCGGCGCCATGATGCGCATGAGATTGGTTTGCAGCGTGCCCTTGGCGTTGGCCTTCAGTTCCACCAGGATCTTGCCGGCCTCGTCGTTGGAAGTCGGCACATAGTCGAAACGCGTCACGACATAGGGCAGCGCCTTGGCGGCGACGCTGGCCGTGAACAGCCAGCCGCGCAGCGCGTCGGTCGTCATGTATTTGATCAGCGCCGGCAAGACGTCTTCGAGATCGCCTGCCTCAAAACGCTTGCCCTGCGACTCCAGCGCCGAGCGCAGCGTCGCAAGCTGCGCGGCTCTGGCGCGCAATTCGGGACCCGATTGCTGATACAGCTCCTCGAGGAAATCGAATTCGGCGCCGGAGAGATGCGCGAGATCGAGTTCGACTCTGTCGCCGAAACGCAGTTGCGACGAGAGCCCCGAATGGGCGGGAAAGCGCGCAATCAGCGCTTCGACATGCGGCCTTTCGATTTGGATGTTCATGTTCGCTCGCGCATCTCTTCGGGGTAGGCGGGGAGCGTCAGCATGCGCGGGTCTTCCAGCGCGGCGCCGACGGTGAAGTGGTAGACGTCCTGAAAGGCGTATTGCTCTGGCGACAGACCCAGCATCGCGTGGATCTCGTCGTCGAAGAAGCAACCGATCCCCGTGCCGGAGAGGCCGATGGCGCTTGACCAGAGATAGAGCGCCTGGCCGATCGCGCCGGCCTCCCAGTGCAGCCAGCGATAGCCGAAGCCGCCATCTTCTTGAAGCGTGCGATCGAAATCAGCGATCATCGCAACGGCGAAGCAGCCCTTGCCGGCGATCGCCTGGCGGCAGGCGTTCATACTCGCCTCGCGTTCGACGGCGCCGCGCCGCAGACGAAAGAGTTTGAGCGGCCCGATCTCGATCGGCGTCCAAAGCAATGCCAGCGCCGACATCTCGCGTAGCCGCGCCGTTGTTTCGGCGTCGCGCTGCAACAGATAGAGACCCGGCTCCACGCCCTCGACGCGATGCACGAAGAGCAGCAGATTCAGGCGCGGCGGCCGGGGGAAGGGCGCCAGGCAAGGCTCGGCGCCGGGAAGCGTGGATGTCAGCATCGCGCAAAACGCCTCCTGCGAGAGGCGGGCGATCCCGTCCATGCGCTGCGCGCTGCGCCGACGCCGCACCACGCGCCCGATGTCCGGCAGCGGGAATGGGAAGGCGGGTTTCGGCGCAACACGCGACAAGGGCTCCACTGCCGGCGTGTGGGGCTTGACGCAGAACCGCGCCGCCCGGTCGACGAGCGGCCAGCCGTCGTGATCTTCGCTCAAGCGATTGGCCGCGCCCGTCCAGGTTCGCGTCGCGCGCGCAAGGTTGGAGACGTCGATGGCGGGAGGCGCGTTCCCATCAGCGGCGATCCACAAGAGCGCATCAGGATGTTCTTCTTCGCGCCGATGAGAAGCGTCCGGCCGATCGAGTCCGAGCAGCGCCGCGATGTCGGCGTCGCCCGGTTCGCACAAAAGATGCGCGCGCCAGCCCAGCGCGGCGGCGGCCTGAGCGGCGGCGCCGATCGCATGGCCGACATCGAGTTGGCAATAGCGAAACGCCCGCTCGCCATATTTCCAGCTCTCGCGCCAGGGGACGGAACTCAGACCAAGCAGAAAGCCGCCCTCGGGCAGAACCAGCGGCGTTTCAAAATCAGCGCGCCGCTCCAGCGCATGATCTTCCTGCGCATAGTGATAAAGCGCGGCGGTCTCGCCGAGTCCCTCGGCGGCGTTGGCGAGGAGATAGGTTTCGGTCGGATGCAGATTGCCGGAAGACGGATTGTTGCGAAGCGCCCACGTCGAGCCTTCGTAACTTTTCCAGGCGCTGATCCCGAAGCCGAGCTCCAGGAACAGGCCGAGCGCCATGCGGTCGAGCGGCGCGGAGCGCAGCGCCGGGCCGGGGAAAGGCGCGGTCTCTTCGCGATCGCGTAACGGCAGTTCGATCCGCGGCGCGCCGTCGAAGCGCCGGAAGGGCGACGGCTGCGAGGTCCAGTCGAGAAAAGCCGGCCCAAGCGCATAGCGCGTCGGAGCATGTTTCGTGCGCCGGTGATAGCCGCGGATGTCGCTTGGCAGAGCGTCGGCGTCCTGCGGGCGTTCTTTCAGGCTCTGAATTTCGGTTTCGGCGTCAGCCATGCGGCCTCCTCGTCGACTTCTTAATTCAAGAAGGGCGCCCAGTTTTGTGGGTGGAGAATAGCCAACGAGATCAATGACCTATACAGGCCCGGGAAGGACTGCGCGCAGATTGCGAGGAAGAATGTCGCACAAGACCGCGACAGTGGAGACGCAACCAGGGGCTTTTGGCCGATAGGTGACATTGTCGGTTCGCCGCGGCTCGGGTCTGCGGCGACCCCAAGGGTATGCTTCTTGCTACTTTCTGCGCTCTGTTCCGCATCTTGATCGGACGACGCGATGGACGAAACTCTGCGTGAAGTGATTGTGGCCAAGAAGAGCGAGGAGGCCCACAATATGGCCTCGTTCGAACTGGTCGATCCCACCGGCGCCGAACTGCCGACCTTCTCGCCTGGCGCGCATGTCGACGTCACGGTTCCCGGCGGTTTGGTGCGGCAATATTCCTTGTGCAACAGCGCCACGGAACGCCATCGCTATGTCATTGGCGTGTGGAACGACGCCAACAGCCGCGGCGGCTCCAAGGCGCTGCATACGCAAGTGAACGTCGGCGACAAATTGCAGGTGGGCTTGCCGAGAAATCGGTTTCGCGTGCCGCGGCAAACGAAACGCGCGATCTTGATGGCGCGAGGCATTGGCGTGACGCCGATCCTGAGCATCGCGGACCATCTCAAGCGCCAGGATATTCCCTTCGATCTGCACTACGTCTACGCAATGATGTCGCCGGGTTCATTCAGCGAGATGATCGCGACATCGAATTTCGCGGAGAATACGAAATATTATTATGAGGCGAGCGAACTCAATCAGCTGCTCAATCCGGTGACCCTTCTGCAGGACCAACCAGAAGAGACGCAGCTCTTCATCTGCGGCGTCGATTGGTGGCAGGATCCGATCATTCACCTCGCTGAGCAGAAAGGTTGGGCGAAGGAGCGGATCCACGTCGAGAGATTCACCGCGAAAGTTCCGCCGGCCGTGCTCGACAAGGTCTTCGAAGTCAAGATCGCCAGCACGGGCGCCGTGTATAAGGTCCCCGGCGACAAGACCGTCACGGCATTCCTCGAGGAGCAGGGCGTCAAGATTCCGACGTCCTGCGAACAGGGCATGTGCGGAACCTGCAAGATCCAGGTCATCGAAGGCGAGGCGGACCATCGCGACAAGCGACTCACCGATCAGGAAAAGGCGGACGGCTTTTTTCTGGCCTGCGTCTCGCGCGCCAAGAGCGACCTGCTGGTGCTGAATTTGTAAGGCTGCGCGCAGGCGCCTTATGGCGCAGACACGGCCCACTCGAAACCCTTGATCGTTCCGCCTGACCGCGCTAGTGTCTACTTATGTTGACACTGGCTGAGCGACCCCGCTTGGCGGCGGCCACCGGGAGGAAGCCCCGCGCCGTCGTGATCGGCAGCGGCTTTGGGGGCCTTGCCGCCGCGATCCGGCTGGGGGCGCGCGGCTACAGCGTCACCGTTCTGGAAAAGCGCGATGCCCCTGGCGGCCGCGCCTCTGTCTATCGTCAAGACGGATTTACGTTCGACGCCGGGCCGACGATCATCACGGCGCCCTTCCTTTTCGAAGAGCTTTGGACGCTCTGCGGGCGCCAGATGGCCGAAGATATCGACCTGCGGCCAATGTCGCCCTTTTATCGCATCCGTTTCGCCGATGGCGCCTGCTTCAACTACAGCGGCGATATGGATGCGATGCGGGCCGAGGTCGCCCGCTTCTCGCCGCGTGACGTCGACGGCTTCACGCGCTTCATGGACAAAAGCCGAGAGATCTGTCGCATTGGCTTCGAAGAGCTTGGCGATGTTCCGTTCTCGTCGCCGCTCGACATGGCGCGCATCGCCGGCGATCTCATCCGCCTTCAGGGCTACCGCAGCGTCTATGGGCTCGTGTCGCAATTCTTTCGCGACGAGCGGTTGCGCACAATCTTCAGCTTCCATCCGCTGCTCATCGGCGGCTGCCCGTTCCGCGCCAGCGCGATTTATTGTCTGATCGCGGCGCTGGAAAAGCGTTGGGGCGTGCATTTCGCGATGGGCGGCACGGGCAGTCTGGTCTCTGGTCTCGTCGGTCTTATTGAACGCCAGGGCGGCGAGATGCGCTGTAATGCGGAGGTCGGCTCCATCATCGTCGAAAAGGGCGTCGCCAAGGGCGTGCAATTGGCGTCGGGCGAGCGCATCGACTCCGACATCGTGGTTTCGAACGCGGATTCAGCCTGGACCTATCGCTATCTTTTGCCTGCTTCCGCTCGGCGTCGGTGGAGCGATCGCAAGCTCGATCGCGCCAGCTATTCGATGGGACTTTTCCTCTGGTATTTCGGCGTGCGGCGCAGATATGAGGACGTCGCGCATCATACGATTCTACTCGGGCCGCGTTATCGCGAGCTGCTGAAGGACATTTTTCAGCACAAGACCCTCGCCGAAGATTTCAGCCTGTATCTGCATCGGCCAACGGCGACCGATCCGTCGCTCGCCCCGCCTGGTTGTGATACGTTTTACGTGCTTTCGCCGGTGCCCAATCTCGAAGGCGGCCAGGACTGGTCAGCGCTCGCGGAGCGCTATCGCCAGAGGATCGCGCAGGCGCTCGAAGCGACGATCTTGCCGGGAGTCACTTCGGAGATCGTCACGTCGCGGGTCGTAACGCCGCTGAATTTCGCAACGGAGCTCAACGCCTTCCACGGCGCGGCCTTTGGACTGGAGCCGATATTGACGCAAAGCGCCTGGTTCCGCCCGCATAATGCGAGCGAGGACGTGCGCAATCTTTTCTTGGTCGGGGCGGGCACGCACCCCGGCGCCGGACTGCCGGGCGTTCTGTCGTCGGCGCGGATACTCGACAAGGTGGCGCCAGATGCATCCGTTTTCGCCTGACGTCGCATTCGCCGCTCGAGACGATCATGCCGCCTGCCGGGATGCGATCAGACAGGGGTCGCGTTCTTTCTTTGCGGCTTCGTTGATCTTGCCGAGTCGCGTGCGCGCGCCCGCCTATGGGCTTTACGCCTTCTGTCGTCTCTCGGACGATGCGGTCGATGTCGAAGGCGGCTCCTTTTCCGCCTTGGAACGGCTGCGGGAGCGATTGGCGGGCGCCTATGAGGGCCGTCCCAATCCTGTCGCCGCGGACCGCGCAATGGCGGATCTCGTGCGCCGTTACGCCATTCCGCGCGCCGTGCCGGAGGCGCTGCTTGATGGCCTCGCATGGGACGCCGAAGGGCGCCGCTATGAGACGCTCGACGAACTCTTGGATTACGCCGCGCGCGTCGCCGGAACCGTCGGCGTGATGATGACGTTGATGATGGGCGTGCGCGAACCGCAGACATTGGCTCGGGCGTGCGATCTCGGGATCGCCATGCAACTGACCAACATCGCGCGCGACGTCGGCGAGGACGCGCGCGCCGGCCGGCTCTATCTGCCGCTTTGCTGGCTGCGCGAGGCGGGCGTCGACCCTGAAGCGTTCCTCGCGCGTCCCGGCGCAACGCCGGCGCTCAAAGGCGTCGTCGCGCGGCTGCTCCGCGAAGCCGATGTGCTCTACACACGCGCGCGGCGCGGCATCGCGCAACTTCCTCTTTCATGCCGGCCCGCGATTCTCGCCGCCGCGCTGCTTTACGCCGAAATCGGGCGCGAACTCACGTCGCGCTGCGGGCTCGACTCGATCACGCGTCGCGCGCGCGTCGGCGGCGCTCGAAAGCTCGCGCTCGTCGCCAGAGCCAGCATCGCATCGCCCTGGCTTTCGGGCGGCGCGCCTCTGCCGCCGATCGACGCCGCGATGTTTTTGATCGAAGCGGTTGCGCGTCATCCGGTCCGCCCGCTGCGCGAAGCAGACAATGGCGCCGTGCCGCAGTTCCTTCGCGTCCTCGAAATGTTTGAACGTTTGGAGCGCGCCGAACGCTACGGCGACTAGCAGATGTTTGATGACTACTTCGGTGTGCTCGAACTAGTGTTCTCTTTCGGCGTAGTGATCGGTCTCTGCGTCTGGCAGCTTTGGGCGCTGGAGAAGGCAAGAAAGCGCCTGCGCGATGAGCAGTCGAAGCCTGACGAGAGAGGTTGAACTTGCGCGGCGTCAGGCGCGGCGCGGCATGCGGAACGGCAGCATCAGTCGAACGAGCGGATTCGCGAAGCGATCGAGCGAGAGACTCTCATTAATCCAGTTGACCGCCTCGCCCCGAAACTTCCCCGAGACAAGCGAGCGAGAATAGAAGGGCGCGTCCTCGAAGCTGCGCAGCGCCTGCGCGACTCCATCATCGGCGCGCGTGCGGCGTTGGACGCGCCATTTCGTCGAAGGCAGCGGCGCGAGAGGCGGAGGGTCGAGCGTCTCCATCTTGCCCGAAGCGCTGAATCGCAAGGCGAGCGATAGCGGCGCCTCCCGGCGTCGCTCGGCGTCGTAGAGGATTGCGGCGGCGTCGCCGATATTGGCGCGCGACCATGTCCAAAAAGCAAATGCCTTTTCGAGCGGCTCGTCGCCGGCGTTCGTGTCGAAATAGCCGTGGCCCTCCCAGCGCAGGTCTGGCGCATCGAGATCAAGCGACACGCGCGCAACGGGCGCGATCGGCCTCCAGGTATGGTTGCCCTTGGTCTCCAGCGTGAATTCCTTCGTATTGATCGCCAGCGGCTTCACAACAATTTCGCCGCGGATCGGTTTGGGCAGGGGCGCCGCAATCTCGTTGATACGAATTGTCAGCGCGCCGTCGCGCCATTCCAGCGAGCTCGGTCCGATCAACAGAACGTCCCGCGTGCGTTTGAGACTTTTGCGACCACGTTCGGTCATCGCCCAGCGCGCGCCGCGCGGCCCGTAAAGCGCGACATTGACGGCGCAATGATTGAAGGGGTCGGCCCATCCCGACCAGGCGTAATAGGGCGAGAAGACGCTGCCGATGAAGGCGATGACCGTCACGCCGTATTCGCCATCATCGCTCAGCGCATCGACATACCACCAGCGATAGCCGCTTGGCGCAACGGCCGCGTCGAAGCAAGGTCCGCCATCAGACTCTTCGCAGCGAGACGACCCGAGATCGCCGCCATCGGCACGCCCGGGCCCGGATGCGCGCTGCCGCCCGCGAGATATAGACCCGGAAGAAGCGTGCGCGACCCCGGCCGCGTGAAGGAGGCCATCCAGCCGTGCGACGCCTGGCCGTAGATCGCTCCGCCCGTCGCCGGGAAGAGCTGGGCGAAGTCCTTGGGCGTCGTGCGCGCGATCGCCTGCCGCGGCGCCTGGATGTCGAGACCACAGTCGGCGAGAAATCGAAAGGTCTTCTTCTCGCATTCGCGTAACTCCTCAGTCGAAAGTTCCCCAGCGCCATCGACGGCGGGCGCGTTGACGAGCGCGAAAAGCCTTTCGTCGCTGGAACGGACGTCTTCGTCGCCGCGATCCTGCGCGCACACATAGACCGTCGGCGCGCGGGGCAGTCGTCGATCGCGGAAGATGTCGTCGAATTCGGCGCGGTAGTCGCGCGAGAAGAACACATTGTGATGGGCGAGGGGAAAGCCGTGAACCCGCGCCCGCATGGCGAACGTCACGGCCGAAAGCGACGGCTGCGCGCGCGTCGCGCTGTTCAGCGCGGCGATTGCGGGCGCGCCGAGAAGCCCCGCCCGCAGCGCGCCGGCGTCGCCGTTCATCACCACCGCATCGGCGCTGATGATCTCGCCGTGCTCTGTCTCGACGCCCGTGGCGCGCCCGCCTTCGACGAGAATGCGTTTGGCGCCCTCTCCGTAGTGAATTTTGGCGCCGCGCGCGCGGGCGAGATCGGCAAGCGCGACGGCGAGCCGGTGCATGCCGCCTTCGACGCGCCAGACGCCTTCCATCTCGACATGCGCGACGAGCATCAGAGTCGCCGGCGCCAAAAACGGCGACGAGCCGCAATAGGTCGCGTAGCGCCCGAACAGCTGGCGCAACCGCGGATCGCGAAAATATTTGCCAAGTTCATCCCACATCGACGCAAAGGGCGAAATGCGCGTGAGATTGGGAAGGCCGGAAACGCCGGCGCGGCGCACGAGATCGATCGGGCTCGGCCGTTGCGCGAGAATGAAGGAGTCGCGCAGCGTCTCGTAGATGCCGCGCGCCCGCGCGCAGAAGCGCGCGAAACCTTCGGCCTCTCTTTTGCCGGCGAAAGCGTGGATGGCGTCGAAGCTGCGCGCCGGATCAGCGAAGAGATCCAGCCTTTCGCTTTCGCTCCAGGCGTGGCGCGCAAGCGTTTCCAGGCGAAGCAGCTTTACGCGATCGGAAAAATCGGCGCCGGCGTCATCAAAGATTTGATCGAACACCCATCGCATTGTCATGACGGTGGGACCGGCGTCGAGCGCTACGCCGCCCGCTTCGATCTCTCGCATCTTGCCGCCGGGAGCCGGCGCGCGCTCGATCAGGGTGACGTCGAAACCGCGCGCCGAGAGCAGCAGCGCGGAGACGAGCCCGCCGATCCCAGCGCCGATAACGACGACGCGATGCGTTCTCATTCGGATCCATCCTGATCGCAGAGCGGGCCACGAGCGCCGCGCCGGTGCTTCACCACGTCGAAAAGAGTTGATCGAACTTCCCGCTTGTGTCAATCTATATTGACATAAATGAAGACCACGAAACATTACATAGCGGAGGCGGGCCATGCAAATTGCCGACCGTATCGAACAGGCGCTCGACCGCGCCGTGGCGCTGGCGCAGGGTCCCGGCGCGCCGCCGCTGCTGGCGTCGGCGCTGCGCTACGCCGTATTTCCCGCAGGCCACCGCATCCGCCCGCAGCTTTGCCTTGCCGTGGCCGGCGCCTGTGGCGACGCCGATCCGCAGTCCGCCGACGCCGCCGCGGCGGCGATCGAGCTTTTGCATTGCGCTTCGCTCGTCCATGACGATCTGCCCTGTTTCGACGATTCCGCTCTGCGTCGCGGCAAGGCCTCGGTTCACGCCGAATATGGCGCTCCGCTCGCGGTGCTGACCGGCGACGCGCTGATCGTTCACGCCTTCGCGACGCTCGGGCAGGTTGCGGCGCGCGACCCCGCGCGCCTCGCGACGCTGCTCGGCATCGTCACGGAGGCGGTGGGATCGCCCGGCGGCATCGTCGCCGGGCAGGCCTGGGAATGCGAGGTCGCCGTGCCGCTGGCCGATTACCAGCGCGCGAAGACTGGCGCGCTCTTCGTCGCCGCGACGCGGGCCGGCGCGGCCGCCGCCGGCGTCGAGGCGGAGCCCTGGCGCATGCTCGGCGACAAACTCGGCGAGGCCTATCAGGTCGCGGACGATCTGCGCGACGTGCTGTGCGATTCTGACGAACTCGGCAAGCCCATCGGCCAGGACGCCGTGCGCCTGCGCCCCAACGCGGCGGCGCAGCTCGGCGTCGGGGGCGCCAAGGCAAGGCTCGAGGAGCTGGTCAGGGCCGCAGTGGAGTCGATTCCCGATTGCCCCGGGGCCACGGAGCTGCGCTTGCTGATCAAGGCGCAGACGGCGCTGTTCTTTCCCAAACAGCTCGCCCGCGAAGCGGCCTGAGCGGACCGCCGATGTCGGCCGCACTGCATCCTGCGCCTGGCGGTCGCGCCGCCTGGCGAGAACGCTGGCTCAACTGGCGCAACGGCCTCGTCGCCGACCCGCGATTTCAGCGCTGGGCGGCGGTCTCGCCGTTCACGCGTTTCATCGCCCAGCGCCGCGCCAAGGCGCTCTTCGACCTTTGCGCCGGCTTCGTCTATTCGCAGATCCTGCTCGCCTGCGTGCGGCTGCGGCTCTTTGAGACGCTCGCGGCCGGCCCGCAGGATGTAATTGATATCGCTTCGCGGCTCGCTCTCTCGCCCGAGGCCGCACATCGGCTGCTGCGCGCCGCGGCGTCGCTGCGTCTCTTGCGCGCGCTGCCGAATGACCGTTTCGCGCTCGACGATCTTGGCGCCTCGATGCTCGGCAATCCTTCGGTCGCCGCCTTTGTCGAGCATCACACGCTGCTTTACGACGATCTGCGCGACCCGGTCGCGCTGCTGCGCGGCGAAACGACGACGCGGCTCTCGGCTTTCTGGCCCTACGCCAAAGGCGGCACCGGGGACGAGGCGGCGTGCGGCGCCTATAGCGAGCTGATGGCGCGCTCGCAAAAGCTCATCGCGCAAGACGTGCTCGACGCCTATCGGCTTGACCGCCATCGATGTCTGCTCGACATCGGCGGCGGCGAGGGCGCTTTCCTCGCCGCCGTCGCGGCAAGGCATCCGGCGCTGCGCCTGCAGCTCTTCGATCTGCCGCCGGTCGCGGCCCGCGCCAGCCGTCTCCTTGCGGCGCAGGGGCTGTCGCGGGTCGAAATCCATGCCGGGAGCTTTCTCGAAACGCCGCCCCCGACCGGCGCCGACGTCGTCACGCTCATTCGCGTGCTGCACGATCACGACGATGAGAAAGCCCTCGCCGCGCTAGGCGCCGCGTACGCCGCTCTGCCTCCTGGCGGCACGCTGGTCATCGCCGAACCCATGGCGCAGACGCCCGGCGCGAAAGCGATCGGCGACGCCTATTTCGGCTTCTATTTGCTGGCGATGGGCAGCGGCCGCCCCCGCCGCCACGCTGAAATGACGCGGCTGCTCCAAGCCGCCGGCTTTGAACGGATTCGCGCCCTTAGATCGTCGCGTCCGCTTTTCGCCAGCGTGCTGACTGCGCGTCGTGTGTAATATTTACTTGACGCAATTTAATGTCAATATAAACTGACGATCGATCCAAGTTGGTTCACCTTCAGCGCGCACGCCGCGAAAGGCCGATGATGTTGGAAGCGCTTGCCATCGTCCTTGAAGAGCCAGGAAGGCTGGCGCTCAGCCGCCTGCCGCTCGACGCGCCCGGCGCCGCCGACGTCGTCGTCGAAACCGCCTGGAGCGGAATCAGCACTGGCACGGAGCGACTCCTCTATAGCGGGCGCATGCCGGACTTCCCGGGCATGGGCTATCCGCTCGTCCCCGGCTACGAGACCGTCGGCGAAATCGTCGAAGCGGGTCCCGCCAGCGGCTATAGCGTTGGTCAGCGCGTCTTTGCGCCGGGAGCGACCTGCTACGGCGCCGTTCGGGGACTGTTTGGCGGCGCCGCCTCGCATCTTGTCGTCAAAGGCGCTCGCGTCGCCGCCATTCCCAGAGAGCTTGGCGACAGAGGCGTGCTGCTTGCGCTCGCAGCCACCGCGCAGCACGCGCGCGGCGACGTCGCGGCGCAAGGCGCCGAGCTCATCGTCGGACATGGCGTCCTTGGACGGTTGCTCGCGCGTCTTTCCGTCGCCGCCGGCGGCGCGCCGACCGTGTGGGAGCGCGATCCGCAACGCGCTGAAGGCGCCGACGCCTATCTCGTGATGACGCCGGAGGACGATGCGCGCCGCGACTATCGCGTGATCTACGACGTCAGCGGCGATCCGACGATCCTCGACGCTCTCATCGCGCGTCTCGCGCCTGGCGGCGAGATCGTTCTCGCCGGCTTTTATGAGCGTCACCTCGCTTTCGCCTTTCCGCCCGCCTTCATGCGCGAGGCGCGCCTGCGGGTCGCGGCCCAGTGGCGCGCCGACGATCTCAAGAGCGTGATTGGTCTCGTCGAAGACGGACGTCTTTCGCTCGAAGGGCTGATCACGCATCGGCGCTTCGCGCTGCAGGCGCGAGACGCCTATCCGATCGCCTTCGACGATCCGCGCTGTCTGAAAATGGTTCTCGATTGGAGAGCGGTAGCATGAATGACTCGCAAGGCTTTCTCACCGCCGACGAACTCGCCAATCCGCCCGCGCATCTTCTGCGCGAGGAAGCCGCCATAGAACCAGATCCGGCGCCGACGACCGCGACCAAAGACACGCAGATCATCGCGATCTACGGCAAGGGCGGCATCGGCAAGAGCTTCACCCTCGCCAATCTCTCCTACATGATGGCGCAGCAGGGAAAGAAAGTGCTGCTCATTGGCTGTGATCCAAAGAGCGACACGACCTCGCTGCTGTTTGGCGGACGCGCCTGCCCGACGATCATCGAAACATCGACGAAGAAAAAGCTCGCAGGCGACCAAGTCGCGATCGGCGACGTCTGTTTCAAGCGCGACGGCGTCTTCGCCATGGAGCTAGGCGGGCCGGAGGTCGGACGCGGTTGTGGCGGACGCGGCATCATTCATGGTTTCGAGCTTTTGGAAAAGCTCGGCTTCCACGAATGGGGCTTTGACTACGTGTTGCTGGACTTCCTCGGCGACGTGGTGTGCGGCGGCTTCGGCCTGCCGATCGCGCGCGACATGTGCCAGAAGGTCATCGTCGTCGGCTCGAATGATCTGCAGTCGCTCTACGTCGCCAACAATGTCTGCTCGGCGGTGGAATATTTCCATAAGCTCGGCGGCAATGTCGGCGTCGGCGGCCTCGTCATTAACAAGGACGACGGCACCGGCGAAGCGCAGGCCTTTGCAAAAGCCGCCGGCATACCGATTCTGGCGTCGATCCCGGCCGACGACGACATCCGCCGCAAGAGCGCGAATTACGACATCATCGGCCGTCCTGATGGACGCTGGGGCGCGCTCTTTGCCGAACTCGCCGGAAATGTCGCAGACGCGAAGGCGCATCGTCCGACGCCGCTGACGCAGGACGAACTGCTCGGCCTTTTCTCCGGCGAATCGGTCGGACGCGACGTCGTGCTCGAGCCTGCGACGCCGCAGGACATGTGCGGCGGAACGCTGACGCAAAAGCCCTCTCTCGAAGTCGTCTACGAAGCGATCTGAGGGAAGCGAAAGATGGATGATCTCGGCTCCAACACGGTCGCTCTCGACACGGCGAATGATGTCGCCGCCGCGGCGCTGCAGACGGATGGACTGGGCTGTCATGCGGGCAAGGAGAGGCTACGCTCCGCCGCCCAAGCCGCCGGCATGAGCGAGACGCTCGGCCAATATGCGAAGGACTATCCGCAAGGCCCGCATGATCAGCCGCAGAGCATGTGTCCGGCCTTCGGATCGCTGCGCGTCGGCCTGCGCATGCGCCGCACGGCGATGGTGCTTTCAGGTTCCGCCTGCTGCGTTTACGGCCTCACCTTCACGTCGCATTTCTACGGCGCGAAGCGCACCGTCGGCTATGTGCCGTTCAATTCGGAGACGCTCGTCACCGGCAAATTATTCGAGGACATTCGCGACGCGGTTCACGGCCTCGCCGATCCTGAGAATTACGACGCAATCGTCGTCATCAATCTCTGTGTGCCGACCGCGTCGGGCGTGCCGCTACGACTGCTGCCGAAAGAGATCAACGGCGTGCGCGTCATCGGCATTGACGTGCCCGGTTTTGGCGTGCCGACGCATGCCGAGGCAAAGGATGTGCTCGCCGGCGCCATGCTGCGCTTCGCGCGGCTCGAGGCGGAGCAGGGACCGGTTCAGGCGCCGCGTGCGCCGCGCGCCGAAAAGCCGACGATCTCCTTGCTCGGCGAGATGTTCCCCGCCGATCCGATGCAGATCGGCGCGATGCTGGATCTCCTGGGCCTCGCCGCCGGGCCGGTGACGCCGACCCGCGAGTGGCGCGAACTTTATGGCGCATTGGATTGCGCGGCGGTCGCCGCGATTCACCCGTTCTATGCTTCCTGCGTGCGCGAATTCGAAGCCGCCGGGCGCGCCGTGGTGGGCTCGGCGCCCGTCGGTCACGACGGAACGGCGGCCTGGCTCGAGGCGATCGGCGCCGCGTGCAACGTCGCGCGCGACACAATCGACGCGGCGAAGAATCGGCTGCTGCCCGCAATAAAAAGCGCCCTGTCAGCGGCCCCGATCGCCGGACGCGTAACGCTTTCCGGCTATGAAGGCTCAGAACTCCTCGTCGGCCGCCTGCTCGTCGAATCCGGCGCCGACCTTCGCTATGTCGGCACCGCCTGTCCGCGCACACGCTTCTCCGATGCCGATCGTGAATGGCTCGAAGCGAAAGGTGTGCATGTGCAGTTTCGCGCCTCGCTCGAACAGGACTTCGCCGCCTTCGACGAATTCAAGCCGGATTTCGCCATCGGCACGACGCCGGTGGTGCAGAAGGCGAAGCAGAATGCGACGCCGGCGCTCTATTTCACCAATCTCATCTCCGCGCGCCCGCTGATGGGCGTCGCCGGCGCAGGCTCGCTTGCGAAAGTCGTCAACACAGCGATCGCCAATCGCGGACGCTTCGACGAAATGAATGATTTCTTCGAAGGCGTGGGCAAAGGATTTGCGGCGGGCGTTTGGCAGGACGTTCCGCGGGACCGTCCCGAGTTCGCGAAGAAGCAGCGCGCGAAAACCGCGGCGAAGCCCATCGAGGAGATGGGCGCATGCTAGTCCTCGATCACGATCGCGCCGGCGGCTATTGGGGCGCCGTCTATGTCTTCACGGCGATCAAAGGCTTGCAGGTCGTCATCGACGGTCCGGTCGGCTGCGAAAATCTACCCGTCACCTCGGTGCTGCATTACACCGACGCGCTGCCGCCGCATGAGCTGCCGATCGTCGTCACCGGACTGTCGGAAGAGGAACTCGGGCGCCACGGCACCGAAGGCGCGATGAAGCGCGCCCATGCGACGCTTGATCCCGATCTGCCGAGCGTCGTCGTCACCGGCTCCATCGCCGAAATGATCGGCGGCGGGGTGACGCCTGAGGGAACCGGCATCCAGCGCTTTCTGCCGCGCACGATCGACGAGGATCAGTGGCAGTGCGCCAATCGCGCGATGAGCTGGCTCTGGAGCGAATATGGCCTGAAGAAAGGCAAGACTCCGAAGCGCAAAGCGCGCGCGGCTGGCGAGAAGCCGCGCGTCAACATCATCGGCCCCTGCTACGGCGTCTTCAACATGCCGTCCGATCTTGCGGAAATGAAGCGGCTGGTCGAAGGAATCGGCGCCGAGATCAACATGATCTTTCCACTCGGCAGCCATATCGCCGACACGCCGAAACTCGCGGACGCCGACGTCAACATCTGCATGTATCGCGAGTTCGGCCGCCATCTTTGCGAGGCGCTGGAGCGTCCCTATCTCCAGGCGCCGATCGGGCTGCACAGCACGACGAAATTTCTGCGCACGCTCGGGCAAGAACTGGGTCTCGATCCCGAGCCGTTCATCGAACGCGAGAAGCACACGACGATCAAGCCGCTGTGGGATCTGTGGCGATCGGTGACGCAGGATTTCTTTGGAAGCGCCAACTTCGGCATCGTCGCGACGGACACCTATGCGCGCGGCGTGCGGCATTTTCTCGAAGACGAAATGGGCCTGCCCTGCGCCTTCGCCGTCAGCCGGCGCCCGGGCGAGAAGACCGACAACGCGGCGGTGCGCAAGGCGGTGAAGGAGACGCCGCCGCTCGTTCTCTTCGGCAGCTACAACGAGCGCATGTATGCGGCGGAAGCCGGTGGACGCTCAATCTATATTCCGGCGTCCTTCCCCGGCGCGATCATCCGGCGCCACGCCGGCACGCCCTTCATGGGCTATTCGGGCGCCGTCTATCTCGTGCAGGAAGTCTGCAACGCGCTGTTCGATGCGCTCTTCAACATTCTGCCGCTCGGGACCGAGCTCGACAAGGTCGAGCCGACTCCCGCGCGGCTGCATCGCGAAATCGCCTGGGATGACGCCGCGAAATCGATGCTTGACGATCTCGTCGAAGCGACGCCGCTGCTGGTGCGCATCTCTGCGGCCAAACGCCTGCGCGACGCCGCCGAGCGCGCGGCGCGCAGCGCCGGCGACGACATGGTGACGGCGGCGCGGGTCGAACGCGCGCGCGACTTGGTGATGGAAGGGCGGGGCGTATGACGCATCGCACGACGCCGGTGAAAACTCTCGTTCTCGCATGGAAGGAGAAGCCATGAGTTCCGCGATCTATTCGACCCCCGATCTTCGCGCGACCGAATTCAAATTCCAGCTGCTGCTCGGCGTGTTGTTCCCGGCGTTCCTCGTCGCGACGGCGGCGCAGCGCCTTTTGCAGCGCGCGCGCAGCCATGGAGAAGCGCGGCGCCCATCGACCGCATCGGTCGTCGCCGAAGCGCGCGAGCACATGCTGATCGTGATCTCCTACGCCTTGATCGCGCGCGCCATGTTGCAGAGCTTCGCCCGGGAAAGCCGGGCGGAACGCCTGTCGTGACTCTCGGGTTGCGATGCTACCGCCGCGTAAGGCGTGCGCGGCAATTCTAACGGAGGTCAATAGATGGCCATCGAGAGAGAAAGGAGTTCTCTGTCAGGTCTGACAGAGCCGGAGGCTATGGAATTTCATAGCCTCTTCGTCAGGAGCTTCCTGATCTTCACCTTCATCGCGATCATCGCGCATGTGCTGGTGTGGTTCTGGCGGCCCTGGTTGCCGGGTCCGAAGGGCTACGCTCTGCTCGACGGCGTGACGAACGCCGCTCATGCGGCGCTGTCGCTCCTCGGCTGATAGGAGATCGGCATGCACAAAGTATGGCTGCTTTTCGATCCGCGTCGCACGCTGGTCGCGCTCTTTACCTTCCTGTTCACGCTGGCGCTGCTGATTCATTTCATTCTGCTCAGCACCGACCGCTTCAACTGGCTGGAAGGGCCGCGTCCCGCGCGCACAGGACAGATCGAACAGACGATTCCCGGCGGCCCGCTCGCCGCATTCGGCTGATCGGTTCGACGCACATCACGCGCTGCGGACGGACGCGTTTCGCTTCCGCCCGCGGACGCAAACAATTTGACTGGCATCCGAGGGAGGCGCGGCCATGGCCCTGCTGAGTTTCGAGCGAAAATATCGCGTGCGCGGCGGCACGCTCATCGGCGGCGACCTCTTCGATTTCTGGGTCGGCCCGTTTTACGTCGGCTTTTTCGGCGTGACGACGATCATCCTCTCGGCGCTCGGCACGGCGCTGATCATCTGGGGCGCGGCGATGGGCCCGACCTGGAATATCTGGCAGATCAACATCGCCCCGCCCGATCTTAAATATGGTCTGGCGCTCGCGCCGCTGAAGGAAGGCGGGCTCTGGCAGATCATCACCTTCTGCGCGACCGGCGCGTTCATTTCATGGGCGCTGCGCCAGGTTGAAATCTGTCGCAAGCTCGGCATGAACTATCACGTGCCCATCGCCTTCGGTTTCGCGATCTTCGCCTATGTGGCGCTCGTCGTGATTCGTCCGCTGCTGCTGGGCGCCTGGGGTTTCGGTTTCCCCTACGGCATCATCAGTCATCTCGATTGGGTGTCGAACACCGGCTACCAATATCTGCATTTTCACTACAATCCCGCGCATATGATCGCGGTGTCGTTCTTCTTCGCGACATGTTTCGCCTTGTCGCTGCACGGCGCGCTGGTGCTATCCGCGACCAATCCCGGCAAGGGCGAGGCCGTGAAGACGCCCGAACACGAAGACACATTCTTCCGCGACTCGATCGGCTACTCCATCGGCACGCTCGGCATTCATCGGCTCGGCCTGTTTCTGGCGGTGTCCTCCGCATTCTGGAGCGCGGTGTGCATGATCATCAGCGGCCCGTTCTGGACTCGCGGCTGGCCCGAGTGGTGGAACTGGTGGCTCAATCTTCCCGTCTGGCGCTAACGCGTAGGGAGACGAACCGTGGCCTATTATCAGAACATCTTTACGCAGGTTCAGGTCCGCGCCGATGCGCCGCACCCCGGCGTTCCCGTTCCCGGAATGAAGCGAACGAGTTGGGCGACGTTTTCCCATCTTCTCGGACGCATCGGCAATGCGCAGATCGGGCCGATCTATCTCGGCTATCTCGGCACGCTGTCGCTTGTCTTCGGGTTCATCGCCTTCGAAATCATCGGCCTCAACATGTGGGCGTCGGTGAATTGGGATCCGGTGCAGTTCGTGCGGCAACTGCCGTGGCTGGCGCTTGAACCGCCAAAGCCGCAATACGGAATCAAGATCTTTCCGCCGCTCAGCGAGGGCGGGTGGTGGCTGTTCGCCGGCTTTTTCCTAACGTCATCCGTGTTGCTGTGGTGGTGGCGCATGTATCGCCGGGCGCGGGCCTTGGGTCTCGGCACGCATACAGCATGGGCCTTTCTCTCGGCGATCTGGCTCTATCTGGTGCTGGGCTTCATTCGTCCGCTGCTGATGGGCAGCTGGAGTGAGGCGGTGCCGTTCGGCATTTTTCCGCATCTGGATTGGACCGCCGCCTTTTCCATCCGCTACGGCAATCTCTTCTACAATCCGTTTCACATGCTCTCGATCGTCTTCCTCTATGGATCGGCGCTGCTGTTCGCCATGCATGGCGCGACGATTCTGGCGGTCGGGCGTTTCGGCGGCGAGCGCGAGATCGAGCAGATCATCGATCGCGGCACCGCTTCGGAGCGCGCGGCGCTGTTCTGGCGCTGGACAATGGGCTTCAACGCAACGATGGAGTCCATCCACCGCTGGGCCTGGTGGTTCGCCGTGCTGTGCCCGTTGAGCGGCGGCATTGGCATTCTCCTTACCGGCACCGTCGTCGACAATTGGTATCTCTGGGGCGTGCTGCATGGCATTGCGCCGGAATATCCGCATGTCTTCGCGCCGGTCGTCGATCCTGCGCTCACCACGGGAGGCGCGCCATGAGACTGGCTTTCTCTCTCCTCGGCATCGTCGTGGCGACGCTGCTCACGGTCGCCATGCTGTTCACTCCCGGATGGGTTCGCCCGCCGATCATCAGCACACAAACCGGCTACCGCGGCACGGGCCAGGAGCAGCTCATCAGCGCCCAGAACAAGCGCATTCTGGAAGCGGCCAACGCCTTGCCGGCGCCGATCGATAAGGCGACGCCCTCGGGCGAGCGCGCGACCAGCGCTTACAAGAACGTGAAAGTGCTGACCGACCTCAGCACGGATGAGTTCAACCGCCTGATGGTCGCCATCACGCAATGGGTGTCGCCCGACCAGGGCTGCAGCTATTGCCACACCGACGATCTCGCCGACGACGGGATTTACACCAAGATCGTCGCCCGGCGCATGATTGAAATGACGCGTGACCTCAACAAGGAATGGACGTCGCATGTCGGCGATGTCGGCGTGACCTGCTACACCTGTCATCGCGGCCAGCCTGTGCCCAAAAACGTCTGGTACGAAAATCCGGGCGCGCGGCACGCCGGCGGCATGGCGGCGCATAACTATGGCTTCGGCCATCCATCGACGTCGAATGGAACGACGGCGCTTCCCGTCGATCCGTTCACGCCGCATCTGCTCGGCGACGATAATATTCGCGTTGTGGGCAAAACCGCCCTGCCGACCACACGGGGCGCCTCCATCCAACAAACGGAGCAGAGCTACGCGCTGATGATGCACATGTCACAAGCGCTCGGCGTTAATTGCACCTTCTGTCACAATAGCCGCGCATTCCTGGACTGGTCCCAGAGCGCGCCGCAGCGCACGGCCGCTTGGAACGGCTTGCAGATGATGCGGGAACTGAACGCCGTCTATCTTGAAACGCTGAAACCTCTGTATCCCGCCAATCGGTTAGGCCCGCTCGGCGACAGCCCGAAGGCCAATTGCGGGACCTGTCATCAGGGCGTGAGCAAGCCGCTTTACGGTCAGAGCATGTTGCAGGACTTCCCCGAGCTCGGCGGCAAGGCCGCGCGCTGACCGTCGGCTTTCGCCCGGCCGACGGCCACATCGGCCGGGCGCTTTTTAGCCATTTTTGACAAGGATGGTCGCGCACGTCTCAATACCGGCAGTTTGGAGCTTTGCTTTCGTTTCGCTCGGCGCAAAGCAGGGAGGATGACGCCGTGTGCACAGTGGAAAGCGCGCTGCAAGATGATTGCGTCAGCGTCGTTCAAAGGCGAGACGACGAAGGCGCCTATATGATCCGGATCGGGACGCTCGAGACCGTCGTCACCATTCGATTGCGCCGAACCTGGGGTTCGCGCACGGCCTATCGCCTGAGCCACGCGATCAAGACGCCCCGCCAGCCGAGTCCCTTTTGGAGCTGCGCGTCGGAGGCGGATACGCCAGGCGATGCATTGCGGAAAGCGATCAGCGGCTTCACGATGCATTATCGCAAGGCGGTGGGCGAAGGCTATGCGCCAGCCGAAGACTGGCTCGTGCCGGCGGGGAGCTAATCGCGCGCCGTGATTGCCAGGAGCGCAAGCGACAAAGCCATCGAGGGCGGAGCGCGAGCTCATGGATTGCTGCGCGCGCAACGGCGCGGGGCTTACCAGCGCGCCTCGAAGACGCAGGCTGCGGCGCCCGTCGCCGCGCATTCTGTTTCCGTGACGCTCAGTGAAGGCCCGAGCATTTCGCCAAACACCCGCTCGAAGGTCGCGGCGAAATAGGCGCAGGCCGGCGCCTCTGTGCAAAGCCCCTTGCAGATCGGCGAACGGGCGATGCGCAAACGCAGATGCGGCGCGAATTCATAGGAGAATTCGCCGCTGCCTGAAAACGTCCAGGCATGGCGCGCGATCGCCGCGACGAGAATCCGCGCCGCAAGCGGACGCGGCATGAATTTCAGCGCGCGTTGGGCGACTGCGGGAATGCGGTTGGCGAGAAGATAGTCTCCGGTGCGCCGTCCCGCCTCGCGCGAGATCTCGGCGGCTTTCGTTTCGCCGAGACGGCCAATCGCCGCCCGATGCAGCCGCGCGACGTCGTCTTCGGAAATCATTTGCGTCGGCGGCGCGCAGAGATAGCGCGCAAGCCCCGCGTCTTCGAAAATGTCGCGGCGCAGCGGCGCGCCGCATGCGTCGGACAGCGCCGCCGCCATTTGCGTGATGGCGTTCGGTCCGATCAGACCGAGGCGCGCCGTCTCGCCTTCAGCGCGCGCGATGCTCATGCGGCGTCGCGGATTCGCGCATGATGGCCGGCTCGAACGGCGCGTCGTCCGCCTGCTCGACGAGCTGTTCCTTGCCGCCGCCGCAGGCCATGGCCTGCGCCGCCTCATGCATCGTGCTGGCGGGGCGCTTATGCGTGACCTGCCACTCGACATCCTCGTCGGCGGCGCGCCGGCGCGTCGCGTCGAAGTTGAACTTCACTTTGGAGCGCGACTGCGGTCCCCAATAGTCGACTTTGCCGAGATCATAGAATTTGCGTTCAAAGCCAGCCTTGAGGAAGGCCTTGAGGCAGCCGAGGAGATAGCGTCGTCGCTGTCCGCTGCCCGCCCATGGATAGGAGAACAGCGCCTTCTTCATGTAGAAGCGACGATAATTGTTCATCACCCGATCGAGCAGTTCGCCGCGGTCCATCGCCTGCGGTTTGATGATCGGCGTGACGAAATTGTATTTTTCATAATCGAAGATTTCGACCTTGTCCCCAAGCTCCTTGAAGAGATCGGAGAACGGC
Source organism: Methylocystis rosea (assembly GCF_003855495.1). Taxonomy (NCBI): domain Bacteria; kingdom Pseudomonadati; phylum Pseudomonadota; class Alphaproteobacteria; order Hyphomicrobiales; family Methylocystaceae; genus Methylocystis; species Methylocystis rosea. Next base: position 3,484,686 of record NZ_CP034086.1, read on the forward strand.
CAGGGCGTATACATCGACCAGTTGGCGAGGTCCGGCTTCCAGTCCCGCGCCATCTGATAGGTTTCTTCTAACGTTTCCGCTGTCTCGTTTTCGAGGCCGACGATGAATTGCGCCTCGACGACGATGCCGGCGCTGCGCAGCAGCTCGATCGCCTTTTTATTCTGCGCGACGGTCGTCTCCTTGTTGAAGAGATCGAGCTTTAGTTGCGCCGCCGCCTCGGTGCCGAGCGAAACATGGATCAATCCCGCTTTGCGGTAGAACGGCAGCAGCGCTTCATCGCGCAAAATGTCGGTGACGCGGGTATTGATGCCCCAGAGAATATCGAGCTTGCGGTCGATCAGCTCCTGACAGAAGGCGACGAATTTCTTCTTGTTGATCGTCGGCTCCTCGTCGGCGAGGATGAAGAAGCCGACGCCGTGGTCGCGCATCAGCGTCTCGATCTCGTCGACGACTTTCTTCGGATCGCGAATGCGGTAATCCCGCCAGAACTTCCACTGGCTGCAGAAGCTGCAGGTAAAGGGACAGCCGCGCGCCATATTGGGAATGGCGACCTTCACGCCGAGCGGGATGTAGCTGTATTTGTCCCAATTCAGCAGGCTCCAGTCGGCGACGATGGAATCGATATCCTTCACCGTCGGCGCCGCGGCTGTCGCGACCGCCTTGCCGTCCTGTGCATATGCGATGCCCTTGATGGCGTCGCGTCGCGCGGGCCAGCCGCCTTCGTCGATCGTCCGCACAAGATCGACAATGATTTCCTCGCCTTCGCCGCGCACGATCGCGTCGATCCACGGCGCCTCGGCGAGCACCTGACCGTACATGAAGGTCGCATGGACGCCGCCGAGCACGGCGATGGCTCCGGGCGCGGCCTCTTTGGCGATCTGCAGCACGCGCTCCGCTTTATAGATGGAGGGCGTGATCGAGGTGACGCCGACGACATCGGGCGCGTAGTCGGCGATCCCTCTGCGCAAATCCTCGTCACCGATGTCGAAGGTCATCGCGTCGATGAATTTGATGTCGGCGTAGCCGGCCTTCTTGAGCGCGCCGGAAAGATAGGCCACCCAGGCCGGCGGCCAATTGCCGGCGATCTCCGCGCCGCCGGAATGATAATTCGGATGAATGAAAAGGATGCGCATGCTTTCCCTTTCCGACGCTTGTCAATTGCGCTGATCGTAAATCATACTTGACGTTTTGCAACGGAGATTGACATTCCAGGGCGCCATGAACGCGCGACGGATCGCCTCACGGCGTGACGGTGGCCGGTTCTTCGCAGTGACGGCGCTGCGCGGCGTCCCAGAGGTCAAAAATCAATCTTGCGTGCAGCTCGGGGGCTTCCTCATGCGCCAAATGGCCGAGGTCCCTAATCTCCTGGACGCGTGACGTCGGCAGGCGTGCGGCGATGTTGCGCGCGCTCTGCGGCCGCACGGTGCGGTCATTGGCGGCGACGATCAGCGCAAGCGGCGTGGCGAGGCGCGGCAGGTCGCGATTGAGCGCATGCAAATCCCAATGCGCCATCATGGCGAGCGCGCCTTCGACATGCGCCGGATTGCGCATCAGTCTGGCGTAAAGATCCACGCCGCGCGCGTCGAGCGTCGAGCCGCTGCCGGCGAGAAGTCGCGCCACAGCGGCGCGGTCCGCCGACCAGGCGAAATAGCGCGGCGCGAAAGGGTTGAGGAACAGCGCCTTGGCGAGCGAGGGCAGCACGTGGCTGGCGACGCCGCCGAAGGGCGCGAACGCGCCGTTGAGCGCGACGATGAGTTGCGGCGCAATCGCCTTGTCGAGTTCGAGGCGCGCCGACACGGCGGCGCCGGCGGAGTGGCCGACGACGATCTTCGGCAGGGCGCCGAGCGCGCGCAGCAGGGCCGCGAGCGCTTTCGCCATGCCGGGCAGCGATTGCGTGTGCGCGCCGGGCGATGTCGAGAAGCCGTGGCCGGGAAGATCGGGGGCGATGACGCGAAAACGTGACGCAAGCAGCGGCGCGAGGTCGCGATAGGAGTGCGCCGATGCGCCCGCCCCATGCAAGAGAAGCAGCGGCGGACCCTCGCCCATGAGCTGAACATGCCAGCAGACGCCGCCAGCTTCGATCATGCGGCTGGCATGCAGGTTCGGCCAGTCTGCGCCGTCCCGCTCGAGAGTGAGCCGAGCGACGGGCGCGAAGAGATGCGGGAAGATCACGGCGCCGGCACGGCGGCGCGCACCGCCTGAGATAGAGCCGCCGCGTCGGCGAATGGCATTTTGAGATAGCGGCCGTTCATCGCCTCGGCGATTTTGCGCGTCGGGGCGTCTGCGCGCGCCGCGGCTGCAGGCGAGGAGTCGATCGCGAGCGCCGCGAGACCCGGCGCGCGTAAACGCCGCGCCGCATCGAGCGCGTCGTCGAGCGCTTTGGCGCGATCGGGCGCGCCCTTGCGGTCGATATTGCCGCGCCCGTCGGTCAGCAAAATCAGAAGCGGCGTCTGGCCCTTGCGCCTAACGCTTTCCGCCAGTGCGCCGGCGGCGTCGAGCCCGTGCGCCAGCGGCGTGCCGCCGCCGCCCGGCAGCGCCGCGAGCAGCCGCTTGGCGCGCGCCAGCGAACGTGTCGGCGGCAGCAGGATTTCCGCGCTCTTGCCGCGGAAGGCGACGAGGGCGACGCTATCGCGCCGCACATAGCAATCGGCGAGCAGCAGTTCGATCGCGCCCTTCACCTCGCCGAGGCGCTGCATGGCCGAGGAGCCCGAGGCGTCCACGACGAAGATGGCGGTGGTTTCGCGACGCTCGCGGAAACGCGTGACGCGAAAATCGTCGGCGCGCACGCGCACGGCGAGCCCCGCCTCGTCAGCCGCATGCGCGCGTCGCAGGAGCTGCCAGGGCGCAGCGGCGCGCAATGTTGCGATGAGGCAGAGGCGTCCCTCGCGCAGCGCGCCGCGCCTTGCGCCCAGCGGCCGGCCGCGCCGGGCGGAGACGACAGCGGCGCCAGACTTTCCGCCGCGCGCGGAAGGCGCGCGCGTTCTTGCGTCGGTTGCGAGCCGCGCCAAGACATCAGCCGGAATGGCGGCGCGCGCGGCGGCGACGATGAGATCGTCGGGCGCCGGCGCCTCGCGCGGCTGCGCATTGTCATTCTTGGGGTCGGCGTCATTTTTCGCTGAGCCGGGCTCGTCACCCGCCTCCTCGGGAGGGACTTCGCTCTCTTCGATCGGCGGCGCGCATGTCGCGCGCGGCGCCAGCGCCAGGCAGGCGGCGACCGCGAGGTCTTCGTCGTCGACCACATCGGCGCAGCGGAGAGCGCAAGACGCGCGGGCGACGCGCAGCGCCAGCAGCGGCGCACGCAAGGAGTCGATGCCGAGCCGCGCGGCGGCGACGACGAGCGCGTCGATCGCCTTTTCAGGCGCGACGACCAACGGGAGTCGCGCGCGCGCCGCCGCCACCTGCGCGGCGCTTGCGGGACGCTCTTTGACGGCGCGATGGCTCACCTCGGCGAGGTCGAGATGGAAAGCCAGGCGGTCGAGCAGCGCCGCCGGCGGCCGCTCGTCATCATCATGCCCTTCATCGAGGGCGACGACCCCGATGCGCGATTGCTGGCGGGCCGAAAGTCCGTCGCGCGCGAGTTCGATCTCGCCACAGTCGAGCGCCGCCGCGATACGCGCCGCCGTCGCGCCGCCAAGGCGCTCCGCCATGGCGAGCACGACGACTCCGCCGTCCGCTTGCGCGAGCAGGCCGGTTTCGGCGACGGGCCGCCCCGCGCGCAACGTGGCGGCGAGATCCAGTCCGCCCAGCAGGCGGTCGTCGGAGATGGCGAGCGGGGCGCGGCGCATCGGCGCGTCGCTCGGGAGATAGTCGCGCAGCAGGGCGACCCAGGCGTCGCGCGCGGGCCCCGGCGGGGCTCTCAGCGAGACGCCCGAACCCAAAGGGTCAACCGCAAACAGCGCGGCAGCGTGGCTCGCGCGCGCCCAGGCGGCGGCCTCGCCGTCGCCGCTCATGCGCCGAAAATCTCCTCGATGCCGCGCGCGACGCGCGTCGCGGAGCCGATATCGTCGAGCGGATTGCGCCGCAGCCGGTGGCCGAGCGCGAATGGCGCGACGCGCCGCAGCTGCGCGTCGCCGACGCGCTCCACGCCCTCAAAACTCGCGAGCGCGCGGGCGGCGCGCAACAGCGTCAGTTCTCCGCGCAGACCATCGGCTCCAAGCGCGACGCATAGCATGGCCGCCTTCTCCAGCGCTTCGTCCGGCGCCTGGACGGCGCCGAGGCGTTCGCGTCCCGTCGCAATCCTGCGTCGCAGCTTGTGCTCTTCGACCGACCAGGCCTTGGCGAAGCGCGCCGGATCGCGCTCGAATGCGTCGCGGCGGCGCACGACCTCTATCCGAGTCGGGATGTCAGTCGGCGTCTTCACGTCGACGGCGAGGCCGAAGCGGTCGAGGAGCTGCGGACGCAGCTCGCCCTCTTCGGGGTTGCCGCTGCCGATCAGCACGAAGCGCGCCGGGTGGCGCACGCTCAATCCCTCGCGTTCGACGACATTTTCGCCGGACGCGGCGACGTCGAGCAAGAGATCGACGAGATGATCCTCGAGAAGATTGGCTTCGTCGATATAGAGAAAGCCACGGTTGGCCTTGGCGAGCAGGCCGGGCTCGAAAGACTTCTCGCCCTGCGTCAGCGCCCGTTCGAGATCGAGCGCGCCGACGACGCGATCCTCCGTGGCGCCGAGAGGCAGATCGATGACCGGAGCGGCGCGCAGCGTCGTTTTGAGCCCGCCCTGCGCGGCGCGTTTTTTACAGCCGTCGCAAAGCGCAGCGGTCGCTGCGGGATCGCAATTATAGGCGCAGCCGACGACCGAACGCATGGGCGGCAGCAGGCGCGCCAGCGCGCGCACCGCCGTCGACTTTCCCGTCCCGCGATCGCCAAAGACGAGCACGCCGCCGACGGACGGATCGATCGCGGCGATCACGAAGGCGAGCTTCATGTCGTCCTGGCCGACGATCGCGGTGAAGGGAAATGGCGCGAGCGAGTCGGGCGGCGAGAAATTCTGCGCCGCGAGCGCGCCTTCAGCTTGCATGCGGCGCGCGTCGATCGCGCGCGTCGTTGTTCGTGAAAGCTTGACCGGAAGCGGCGACATGCACGGTCCTCTCGGCTTGGTGTGAAGTAAACTTACACGCCATGTGTCATTTTAAATTGACACCTTTAGCCGCTCCGCGCAAGCTCGCGTGACAGATTTAGTCAATTAATCCGCAGAAATTGACGGCTGTGGCGTAGCAATCTCCACCAACAGGGTCCATTCTCTGATGTAGGCTGAATGAAACCGGGGGTCTGTTCATGTCTGCTGGCGTCAACGCCGGACGCCTTGAGGGGCTATGGGACGTCCTAGCGTTCCCTGCCGTCCGCCCGTTGGGGATCGGCAATGCCCGATAGGTCCAACACGCGCCCCGAACTAACGCTGACGCTCGACAAAGACGGCGTCATCCAGAATGTCGTGCGAGCGAAATCACTGGCGAAAGAGCCGCTCGAACAGTGGCTCGGCCGGCGCTGGGGCGAGATGATGGAGCCGGCGATCGACGACGGCGCGCTGCAGAAGATCGAGGATGTGCGCTTGCACGGCGACTCCTCTTGTTTTCAGGTGCGTCAGCGGTTTCCGAGCGGCCGCGAACTGGCGATGGAATATACGACCTTCAGTCTTGGCAAGAAGGCGGGTTTTGTCGCGATCGGACGCAGTCTCGAAGCGATCAGCGAATTGCAATCGCGTCTTCAGCTCGCCCAGGAAGCGCGCGAGCGCGACTATTGGAAAATGCGCGAAATCGAGACGCGCTATCGCATGCTGTTTGATGCGACGAGCGAGGCTGTGGCTCTGGTCAGCGTCTCCGATCTGCGCGTCGTCGAAGCCAATCTTTGCGCAACCAAGAATCTTGACCTCGCCCCCGGCGCGCCGTTCCTAGCGCGACTCGACGATCGCGACCGGCGCGTCCTCGACGAAATGTTGGCGAAGACCCGCGAAGAAGGCCGCGCGCCTGGCGTCGTGCTGCGCGCGACGCCATTCGGCCAACTATGGAGCCTGCGCGCGTCCTTGATGAATGCGGAGTCGGGCGCGCTTTATCTTTGCCAGCTGGCGCCGATGCGTGATCCGGGCGCAGCTGACAGGGCCGATGGCTTCTCGATGAGAAGTTTTGTCGATCGGATGCCTGACGGCTTTGTCGTCGTCGACCGCGACGGCGCCGTACAGGCCGCAAATGACGCTTTCCTCGATCTCGTGCAGATCGGCTCGGAGGCGGCGGCGATCGGCTGCAAATTGACACGATGGCTCTCAAGCCCCGGCGCCGACGCCAATCTGGTGATTGCGCTCGTTCAAAAACACGGCGATGTGCGGCGCTTTCAGACCACGATTGACGGAGAGCTTGGCCAATCGATCAGCGTCGAGATTTCCGCTATCGGCGACGACGCCTCCCAGCCGAACTACTTCGGGCTGCTCATCCGCGACTTGGGTCATCGGCGTGCGACCGCGGAGGCTCCGCCACGAGCAGTCGCCGACGCATCGGTTGCGGTCGACGATTTTGACAATCGAACGCTCGAGCAGATCGTAAAGATGACCACGGAAACGATCGAGCGCAAAGCCATTGCGCGTGCGCTTGAACGGTTTCGCGGCAATCGCACGGTCGCCGCCCGCCATTTGGGTTTGAGTCGGCAGAGCCTGCATGCGAAACTAAAAAAATACCAGCGAGAATAAGTTACAAAAGCCATTCCATTCGCAGGCAGGGGAAGCTAAACCGTGACCCTCGATCCCGCCGCCTCGCCAGCCTTCGGTCAGGCGAATCTTTCGAACTGCGAACGCGAGCAGATTCATTTCGCCGGGTCGATTCAGCCGCACGGCGCGCTTCTGGCGGTTCGCGAGTCGGACGGCGTCATCGTGCAGGAGAGCGGCAACGCAGCTTCCTTTCTTGGCTATCCCCAATCCTTGCGCGGCGCGCATCTGCGCAAGCTTGGCGGCGACCTCTGGAGCCGCAGCCGCCTTTACCTTGACCGTCCGGTAGACGCCATCCCCGTGGCCATACGGTGCGCCGCTGGCGCCCGAGCAGAGCCTCTCAACGCGCTCTTGCATCGTGCGCCGCATGGCGGCCTCATCGTCGAACTGGAAAATGCCGGCCCGCCCGTCGACTATACGCTGGCGATTCAGCGGGGCGTCGACACGATCCTCTCATCTTCGACCCTGCGCGCCCTGTGCGACGCCTGCGCTGGGATTTTTCGCGACTTGACCGGCTATGATCGCGTCATGATCTATCGTTTCGACGACGAAGGTCATGGCGAGGTCTTCTCGGAGACGAAGCGCCCGGAGCTCGAAGCTTTTCTGGGCAACCGCTATCCCGCCTCGGACATTCCGCAGATCGCGCGTCGTCTCTATGAGCGCAACCGCGTGCGACTGCTCGCAGACGTCGGCTATACGCCGTCGGTTCTCGAACCGCAATTTTCGCCGCTCACAGGCGAAGAGCTCGACATGTCGATGTGCTTCCTGCGCAGCGTGTCGCCCATCCATCTGCAATATTTGAAAAACATGGATGTGGCGGCGACGCTCGTCGTATCGCTCATGGTCGGCGGAGAACTTTGGGGCCTGATCTCCTGTCATCATTACGCGCCGCGCCTTATTCATTTCGAGATGCGCGCGGTCTGCGAGTTGCTGGCTGAGGTCATGGGGACGCGCATCGCGGCGCTGGAGAGTTTTGCGCAAGGACAGGCCGAACTCTCGGTGCGGCGTCTGGAGCAGCGCATGATCGAAAGCGTGACGCGCGAGGGAGACTGGCGCGGCGCGCTGTTCGACAGAGCACGCTCTCTGTTGCTGCCGCTCAACGCCAGCGGCGCCGCGCTGCTGTTTGAAGGCAAGACGCAAACCGTCGGCGACGTTCCTGGGTCCGAAGAAATCCGCGCTCTCGGCCAGTGGCTGCAAAAGCGCCTCAACGACGGCGTCTTCGCAACGTCCGCACTCTCGTCGCAAGAGCCCGCCTTCGCGTCTTTAACGGGCGTCGCCAGCGGAGTGATCGCGACGCGCGTTTCCAACGAACCTGACGAGCTGCTGATCTGGTTTCGTAAGGAGCGTGTACGAACGGTGACGTGGGGCGGCAATCCATTCAAAGCGCCGTCCGACGGGGACGATCCAAACGAGCTCTCGCCGCGTCGTTCCTTCGCCCAATGGCATCAGGTCGTCGAGGGCACCTCCGATCCTTGGACCGCCGCGGATCGCGCGGCCGCGCGATTGATCGGCGAGAGCGTCACCGACGTCGTCGCGCAGTTTCGTTCTCTGCGGATTCTCGTCGCGCAAGATCAGCTCGAACACGTTTTGCGCCAGGTTCATTCCTCCAATCAGCAGATTGTCGTCGCGGCCGCCGACGGCGCCGTGCTCGAAGCGAATTCCGCGCTCAATCTCTTGCTTGGCCTGCAGCGACCGCTTCGTCATCTCGATGAATTAAGCGCCCATTTCGCTGATCCCGACGAGGTGGAGAAAAGGTTGCGTGCGCTGCGCGACAGTCGCACACCCTGGCGCGGCGAAGCGATGCTCGTTGATCGAATCGGCGACACACGGCCCATCGCCGTGCGCGCCGATCCCGTGCTGGCGTCGCGCGACCGCATATTGGGCTATGTCATTCTCTTCACCGACCTTGCCGAGCGCAGAGCGGCGGAGGCGGCGCGCCGGAATTTTCGCGATAATCTCCTCTTGAGCCAACGGCGGCTGATGCGGCGCATCGACTCGAGCGCCGCGCTCGCCGTTGAGAACGTGATGTCGAGCATCATCGACAATGCGCAGCTCGCCGCGCTGGAAATCGCCGACGGTCTTGACACCGCCGGCATTCCGGACACGCTGGAGAGCGTCCGGGCTTCGGTCGCACGCGCCGCGGAAGTGCTCGAACAGATTTCGGTCGGCGGCGCCTCGACGGCGGACGAACGCTCGGCTTCGAAAAGCTACGGCGGAAAAAAATGACGAGTTGTGCGTCCGTTCGCGAAGAGTTGCGCGCCGCGACTCGCCAGACGCATCAGCGTTTGCATCGGCATCCTGGACTATCGGCGGCCGCGCGCGGCGCGATCGGCGTCGATGACTACCGTCAATTGCTGATGCGGCTCTATGGTTTTCACCTCGCCTTCGAGGACGCTCACGCAAGCGCCATGCAGAAGCTCGGCTTTATCGCGAGTTCGCGTGCTGAGCTTATTGCGCTGGATCTTGCCGCGCTCGGAATCATGCGCTTCGATGTTTTCCGCCTGCCGCGGTGCGCGGCGCTGCGTGAGCCTTCGAGCGAGGCTTGCGCGCTCGGCGCGCTCTATGTCGTCGAGGGCTCTGCGCTTGGCGGCGTGCTGATCGCGGAAGCGTTGGCGCCGGTCGTCGGCGAGGCGCGCCGGTTTTTTCTCGGCGGCCCATCACGGCCCGAAGTCTGGCCAAGCTTGCTGGCGCGCGTCGAGACATTGGCGCCTGGCGCGCAACGAGCCAGCGCCATTGGCGCCGCCATCGAGACGTTTCGGATCTTCGAAGAGTGGATGTTCGATTGGCGCGCCGCCTCGTCTTGCCTCGATCGCTGGCGGTCAGCTCCGGCAGCGAAAACTAAAGGCGACGTTCCGTCGTAGCCTGGCGCGTCGACGCGCACGGCTGACGCAGGACTAGCTTTTTCGCCAGAATCGTCGCTGTCGCCGCATCAGAGGCGGTGGCGTCCGCGCCGACTTGCGCAACGAGATTGGGATTGCGTTTGAAGATGGGCCCCCCGACCATTACGCCGACGTCGGCGTTCGCGGAGGATTCGCGCACCGCCCGAATGGTGCGCGCCAGCGTCTCCAACTCCGACTCGGCGCTCAGCGTTATGCCGAAGACGCCAAACCAACCGCTCGCCGAAACGTCGGCGACGCCGTCGGCGTCGAGGTCCCTCTCGACGCGTACGTCCCAGGAGGCGTTGCGCATGAACACCGCAACCATGTCGACGCCGAAGACGTGCTTTTCACCGGGAAGCGTCGCGAGCAGCGCGCGCTGGCGCGGATCGCACGCCGCCGATTCCTCGACGCCGCCGAAGCGGCACATCAGCTTCTGCATTCGTGCGACGCCGAGCGTGACGTCGATGAAATCGCAGCGATCTTCTTCCCAGAGAACGCCGAGGTGACGCGCCGCTTCGGCGAGGAGGCCGACGAAAAGCGTTTCAAGCGAATGGCCTTTGGCCCGCATCTTGTCGAAGAACGCCGATGATTCATCGCCTTCGTCGCGCGTCAACAGCGCGCCGAAGGTTTCGATCTCCTCGGTTTGAAACGCCTTCTCCGGCTCATGCGCCAACAGCGCGTGGTGCATGAGCTGGAGACGCGGAACGATGTCGTCGAGGATCACGCAGGCGAGTCGCGCCTGCCGTGCCTGGAGGTCGGATCGAACGATGACGTCAGGCTCGGGCCATTCTTGAAATTCATTCGGGCAGTGAGCCGCGCCAGGAATCGCGCGGCGGGCGGAAGCGGGATCGAATTCGCCTAGATCGGTCATCGTCTGGCCTCCCGAGCCGGTCGCCACGGCGATGGCCCGCCGGCGCCCAGGCCCCGAAATCATCGTTGTTGCGTTCCGACCTTCCGAACGGACATTTCAAGCGCTACATCTTGACAGCCATCCGGTTTTTCGGGCGAGCGGCCCCGCCTCTATTATTATGACAATGAAGAGTTTTTTAACGTTCCTGAGTGCGCCATTCGAGCTCACAGCAGGCCATCGCCCGCATGAAAAGCATTCAAACGCACAAAAACGCGATAGTAAAGCTTAATTGACGGTAGCTTTGCGGTAAGCTGAGGTGTGTCATGCAGCACGGACACATGCGAGAGCCCGGCAATGGGCTTTAGAATCCGTTCGCTGCGACATCGAGCAGGGCAGCACGATGAAAAAGATGCGCTCAATTTTTTTTGCGCTGGTCGCATTCAGCGCCGTTACGCTCTCGCTTCACGGTTTATGGGAGTCCGAAGCCGGTCTTGTGATCGAACGTCTTCACATCGGCGACATTCCCGTCACGTTGATGCGCAAGTCCGACATTCCGCCGGCGCCGGCGATCGTGATCGCCCACGGCTTTTCCGGCTCGCAGCAATTGATGGCGCCGATCGCAACGACGCTCACGCGAAACGGCTATGTGGCGGTCACCTTCGACTTCTCCGGGCATGGCCGCAATCCGAGGCCGATGCCGGGCGGTCTCGCCAAACTCGAAACGAGCACGGCGGCGCTCCTCAACGACATCGACGAGGTCGTGCGCTTCGCGCAGCGTCAGCCAGGGGCCGATGGGCGGGTCGCGCTTGTCGGCCATTCGATGGCCACGGATCTCGTCGTGCGTCACGCGATCCGCGACCCGCAGATCGTCGCGGTCGCGGCGTTTTCCTTCTTCGGCGAGGGCGTCACGCGCGACCAGCCGAAAAATCTCATCATCATCGACGGCGCATGGGAGTCGCAACGGCTGATCGAGGCCGGCGTGCGCGTCGTTTCGCAAGCAGCCGACGGGACGGCGCAGGCGGGCGTCACCTATGGCGACATCGCGCGTGGAACCGGGCGCCGGTTGGCGATCGCGCGGGGCGTCGAACATATCGGCGTTCTCTACAGTCGCGACGCGATGACCGAGACGCTCAATTGGATGAACGCCGTCTTCGGGAGACGCGAGGCCGGCTATATCGACGCGCGCGGCCCTTGGCTTGCGCTGCTGTTTGCGGGCCTCATCGCCTTGATGCGCCCGCTCGCGCAGTTCCTGCCGCAAGTCTCGCCCGTTCCGCTTGGCGCCGGGCTGCCATGGCGGCGCTTGGCGCCGATCGCCATAGCGCCAGCGTTGCTGACGCCGCTTATCCTATGGAAGGCGCCGACGGATTTCCTGCCGATCCTGCTCGGCGATTATCTCGTCGCTCATCTCGCGGTCTACGGCGTCCTGATATTCGCCGGCCTATGGCTCGCACAGGGCGGCTTGCCGGTCTTTCGGCCGCCGCGCTGGAAGCCTCTGCTTGTGGCGGCGGCGGCGCTTGCCGCTATGTACACGCTCGTTCTCGGCCTGCCGCTTGACGCCTATGTCATCTCTTACCAGCCGACGGGCGTTCGCGCGCCGCTTGTCCCAATAATGTTTATCGGATGCGCGCTTTATTTTCTCGCCGACGAATGGATGACGCGCGGCCCGGGCGCCGCGCGCGGCGGCTATGTCTTCAGCAAGTTCTGCTTCATCGCCTCACTTGCGATCGCGGTGGCGCTTAATCCGAGGCGGCTGTTCTTTCTCGTGATTATCGCAATCGTCATCGTCATTCTGTTGACGGTCTATGGGCTGGTGGGGAGATGGGTCTATGCGCGCACGCGCGATCCCCGCGTCGGCGCGCTCGGCGCCGCCTTCGGACTCGCCTGGGCGCTGGCCGTCACGTTCCCGATCGTCGACTGAGTCTTGCGCGGCTCCCACCGAAGCGCGAGATCGGCGAGATGCGCGAGGAAGGCCATGGCGAGACTTGCGGCGATCGCCAGCGTCGGCGCGCCCGCGAGGGCGCAGCGCAGCGCGACGAGCAGAGCCGCCCCAGCCAGGAGATTGCAGAGAAAGCCGGCTGGCGGCGGCCCGCGCCGGGTGAGGGTTCGCAGACCAAGAACGCCGATGGCTTCGAGCGCCACGAGGATCAAGATCCAGTCGATGAGATTCGGGTCTACCACGAAGGCGCTCATGCGCGTTCCGCCGGGCGTTTGGCCTTGGGCCAATAGGTTGCGAAGGGCTTGTTCAGTTCGACCATGCGCCAGTTGAGACAGCCCGCGAAACTGACCCAGGCGAGATAGGGCAGCAGCAATGCCGCTGCGAAGGTCGAGATCGCGCCGACGGCGATGACGAGCGACAGGACCGACAGCCACAGGAAGACGAGTTCGACGAGCGCCCAGTCGGGCCGCCGCAGCTTGAAGAACAGCGGGCTCCAGGCGATGTTCAGCACGGCGTTGATCGCAAAGAGCGCCAAAAGCCTCACGCGCGCCCCATCGTCCGGCGCCTGTTCCCAGGCAAGAACGCCGCTCGTCGCGGTCAGCAGGAAAATCAGCGTCCAGGCCGGGCCGAACAGCCAGTTCGGCGGACGCCATGACGGAAAATTCAAGCCCTCGTACCAGTCGCTGATTTCAGTGGCGAGACCGCCGAGCAGCGCCACGAGCGCGACGCTCGCGGTCGCGACTGCGACGAGAGTCCAGCGATCGGCCGCGAGCGAGTCCATCATGGCGACGCGAGTCTCAAGAGATGGGCGAGGTCCTTGAAGAAGATGCGCACATGCGCCATCGGATCCGCGCGCACGAGCTCCTTGTTCATATAGGCCTCCCAGGTGAGGCGCTGGACGTCGGGATCCTTGCAGATATTGACGAAGGCTTCGCGCAGCCGATCATTGCGATACCAGAAATATTGCATCATCCCGAGAATGAAGAAGACCCGCCCATGCAGCTTCATGAAGCGCCTGCGCGCCATCGAGAGCGCGCGCGCGTCTCCGGTGCGCAGGCATTCTTCGACAGCGTCCGCCGAAAGTCGGCCGCCGAGCATGGCGTAATAAATGCCTTCGCCCGACGCGGGCGCGACGACGCCTGCAGCGTCGCCGGCGAGAATGACGTCGCGGCCATTGTCCCAGCGCTTGAGCGGCTTCAAGGGAATCGGCGCGCCTTCGCGGCGCACGGTCGATGCATCGGAGAGGCCTGTGCCGTCACGCAGATCGCGCACCGAGTTTTTCAGCGAAAAGCCTTTGTTGGCGCTTCCCGTGCCGACGCTCATCGTGTCGCCATGCGGGAAGATCCAGGCGTAGAAATCCGGCGAGAGCGCGCCGCGATAATGAATCTCGCAGCGATCAGGGTCGCTGGCTTCGGCGGGCGGCGTTTCGATGACTTCATGATAGGCGAACACGAAGCGCGTCTTGTCGGCGCCGGGCACTTCTTGGCGGCCGACCTGGGAAAGCGCGCCATCGGCGCCGATGACGCAGCGCGCGCGAAGAGTCCGCGGCTTGGTTTCGCCCTTGGCGCGGTAATGCACGCGCGTAATGCCGTTTTCGTCGCGGGTGATCCTCTCATAGGCGCCCGTCACGCGCATCGCGCCACAAGCGGCCGCGCGGCAGCGCAGCCATTCGTCGAATTCGCAGCGGTCGACCATGCCGACGAAGCCGCCCTTGATCGGCATGTCGACGGCGACGCCTTTCGGAGAGATCATCCGGGCGGAACAGACGCGCGCCTTCAGCAGATGATCAGGAATCGCGAAATCGCGGATGAGCCGGGGCGGAATGGCGCCGCCGCACGGCTTGATGCGGCCTGCCTTGTCAATGAGCGCGACTTTGCGGCCGCGCCGCGCGAGATCATGCGCGGCCGTCGCGCCTGCGGGTCCTCCCCCGACGACAGCAACGTCAAAGAGCGCGTCTTCACTCATCAGCGGCTCCTTTAGGACTGCGCCGCCGCGACATGCGGCGGCAATGGCGCGCTCGCGCGCGCGGGCTGCGGCGAGGCGACTCGGCTCGCGAGCGCGGCCGAGACGACGAAGAGCAGGGCCTCGCCAACAAAAACGAGCGAATAGGCAGCGAGCGGCGTCGCGACGGCGAGTTTCGCGAGATCGACCAGAACCGTCGCGCCGAAGCCGCCGAGACCGAAGGCGACGGCCTGCGCGGCGCCCCACAGCCCCATGCGCGTGCCGGCGCGCGCGTGAGCGCCTTCGCCTGCGAGCCCCATCATCGACCCGATCGCGGCGACCGCGAAGGCGCCGTTCGAAATCCCGAGCGCGAAAACAGATGCGCGCAGCGCCAGCGAGAGTCCGGCGTAGCCGCTTGCCGCGACGCAGATGAGCGAAGCGGCTGACGCGGCGCAGCCGGCGACGGTCCACATCCGCAGCGAGCCCAGACGCGGTCCGCCAATCCCGGTCGCGGCGAACGCGACGCCGATCATTCCGAGCAGAACGCCGCCGTGCTGGAGGCCAGCGAGCTTCGTGGTCGCGCCGGGAGTCATGCCAAAGACGACGCCGGCGAAGGGCTCAACGAGCAGTTCCTGCATGCTGTAGGCCAGCATCGATACGAAGATGAAGATGGTGAACCGGCGCGCCGCCGACTCGCTCCAAACCTGCATGAAGGCCGCACGGAAGGGGGGCCGCTGCGCCGCAGAAACCGGCGATGGGGCGTCCGTCTCCAAGCCAATGACGGCGATCGTCGCCGTCAACCAGGCCACGGAGCAGACGCAGGCCGTGACGACGACGAGGCGTTGCATCGAAAAGGGATCAAGGAAATGACCCGCGAGCGGCGCGCTCACCGCGAAGCCGAGGATCATCATCACCCAAACAGTCGTCGCGGCGGCGGCGCGGCGCTCAGGCGCGACGCGCGTCGCAAGCATGGCGAGCACCGACGTGCCGGCGGCGCCGGCGCCCATGCCGACCAGAAGAAAGGCGAAAGCGGCGAGCGCCAAGCCCGCGGCGAGGTTTGTCGCGGCAAGCGCAGTGGCGAGCGCTGCGCCGATTCCGCCGAGCGCCAACGCCGCGAGGCCGCCGACGATCCAGGGCGTGCGACGCCCGCCGACGTCGGCGCCATATCCCCAGGCGGGGCGCAGAACCTGTATCGCGTAATGCGAGGCGACGAGCACTCCAGGCACAAAAGCCGGCAACGCGAGTTCCACCGCCATAACGCGATTGATGGTGGAGGTCATCAGAACGACGACGGCGCCGAGCGCGGTTTGGACAAGTCCGAGCCGGATAATGCCGGACCAAGCGAGCGGCGGCGCGTTCATCGATGTCCCCTATCCACGCATGGCGAAGGCGCTGACCAGCATGCCAAGCACGTAAAGAGTCGTGCCCGTGGCGTTATAGAAGGGCGCCTGTTCGCGCGGATGTGCGAGAAGTCTGCGCATCAGCGCGAATTGTCCGGCGAGCAGCGCTGCGACGATCGCCGCATAAACAGGGCGCTCCCAATAGGCAAGCAGCCCGACGACGACGAACTGCGGCGCCGCCATGACGTAACAGGCGAAGCGGGCCGCCTCATTGACGCCAAGCTGCACCGGCAGCGACAGAACGCCCATGCGACGGTCGCCGTCGACCGACTTGAAGTCGTTCAGGGTCATGATGCCGTGCGCGCCGAAGCTATAGAGCAGGGCGAGCGCGATGATGCGCCAATCGGGAAGCGAGGCCGCCATGACGGCGGCGCCGGTGAACCAGGGCAGGCCTTCGTAACAGAGCGCGACGGCGGAATTGCCCCACCAGCCATTCTGCTTCAGCCGCAGCGGCGGCGCGCTGTAGATCCAGGCGAGAACGAGGCCGAGCACCGCGGCGGCGAACACCCAGAGGCCGAGCGCCGCCGCCACGGCGAGCGACAACACGGTCCAGAGGCAGGCGATGTAGAAGCCCCAGCGGCCGGGAATGCGGCCGGAAGGAATTGGCCGGTTCGGCTCGTTGATGGCGTCGACGTGACGATCATACCAGTCATTCACGGCCTGGCTCGTCGCGCAAACCAGCGGTCCGGCGAGAACCACGCCGGCGAGCGCAAAGGACCAGCGGGAGAGCGGTGAGACGCCAGACGAAACGATGCCGCAAGCAAAGGCCCACATCGGCGCGAACCATGTGATGGGTTTGAGAAGCTCGAGAACGGCGGCAGGTTTCGGCGTCTGCATCATGCGACGCTATGCTTGACGCTAATTTATGTCAACCTAGATTTACACAAACGCTACTGGGGACGGTCACTCGCCGTCGCCCGCCGCTTCATCGTCGTCCAGGTCGCCTAGCCCGTAGCGGCGCAGCTTGGTGTAGAGGCCCTGGCGGCTGAGGCCGAGCATTTCGGCCGCCGAGGCGCGATTGTCATGCGTCAGCTCCAGCGCGGCTTCGATGCACAAGCGTTCGATGAGATCGGTGGTCTCGCGCACGAGATTCTTCAGCGGCACGCGGCCCACAAGATCGGCGAACTGCTCGGCCGTTCGCGGCAGCTCATGGCCGCCGAGCCGGTCGCGGCCGGCGCGCCAGCCGGCGCTGCGGATGCAAAAGCCAAGATAGTGGCGTGCGCCCTCGGCGACGTCGACGGCGGAGATCTCGACATCTTCGGAGGAGCCGTATTGGCCGCGCGCGAGCGTCGAGAAATGGCGCACGACGCCATGCGTCTGGAGATTGGCGAAGAGCACCTCGGCGTCGACCCCGGGCCGCCCGATCCAGCGCTCGATCGATTCGCCGCGCAACTGTTCCTCCGAGCCCGCTTGCGCCAGATCCACGAAAGCCGCATTGGCGGCGAGAATACGCCGGTTGCTATCGGTCAACGCGAAGGCGTCCGGCATCCGCTCGAGCGCGTTGAGCATTCCGGTCTTTTCGCCCGAGAGCGCCGTTGCGCCGCCCATCCGCGACAGTATGACAATGATGTTGGCGGCGCCGTCCTGCCGAAACAGCGCGCCAGAAAGCAGCAGCGACTCCCTGGTTTCGGCGAGTTGGGCGTGGACATTGTCGACGCGCGGCGCGACGAGCAGCGCGGTGACGAAGGACTGCGCGGCGCGGCGGCTGGCCTCGTCGAAGAGATCGCCGAAAGGGGCGCCGACGATTTTTTTGGCGGCTTTGCCGACCAGCGCGACCGCCGCGGGATTGGCCTCGGCGATCCGACTGCCGGCGCCGTCGAGGATTAAGATCGCCTCTGAGGAGAGCTGGAACAGCAGCCGATAGCGCTTCTCGGCGTTGCGGATGCGGTGATATTCGCGCTCCATCTCCTGCTGCGCCTCGGCGACGCGCTGCTGCAGCGCGGCGAGCGGCCGAAGATCGCGGCCGAACGCGACGATGGCGCCGTCGGCTGCGGCCCGCACGGCGCTGTAGCGAACCGGGAAGTCCGGGCCGGGAGGCGCCGGATGGTTGACCTGCCGCCCGCGCGGCGTCGTCCCCTTTTGCGCGTCGCGCAGCAGCGCTTCGATTTTCGGCCGGCTCTCGATTGTCACCGTGTCGATCCAAGGCCGACCGACCCATTCGCGCACGGGCGCATTGCATTCCGCGCTGGCCGCCGCGTCGATGATGACGCCTTTCGCGTCAACGATGAGCGTCAAATCGGCGGCGGCGGCGAGAAGGCCGGCGATTCCTTGCGCATCGAGCGCGCCGAGCCGTGCGTCGGCGCTTAGAAATCCCGTCGTGGTCGCGGAGGAGGGCGCGTCGCTCACAAAGAGTTTCTTTCGGTTTCGACCAAATTTACCGACAGGCGGTCTGTGCGTTGATGCTTACAAACTCGCCCAAAGCTTAGCAAGAAGACTGCCTCACTCGGCCACCCCCGCGCCGCGACCGGCGCTCGCATGCGATATTGCGCGCATTGCTCAAGACCTTCCGGCCGAGTCTCGCTGTAATGGCCGGGACGCGTCGCAATTGTCGCGCGTCGATAAAAATTTTCCGAGTCCAACTGGGACGCCCGCCGGCGCCTACTTTCCAAAGACCATAAACCAAGACGGCGGTGTTGTCATGTAAACATAACGTCAATTTTAGTTGACACTTTCCGGCAAACGGCCTTAAGCTTCCTCCAAGGGTGAACGCGCCGCGCGCAAACGGAGCAAATCACTCGCAAAACAATGCGGCGCGAGGAAGCGGGCATGAGCGATCACCGGCCTCAAATTGCCAGACCGCTGTATACGGCCGAGGAGCGCCGCCGCCGCGACGCGTCGGTTTGGACCCTCGTCCAGGGCGTGCTCGCGCCCGCGCAGTTCTTTGTCTTTCTGGTCAGCCTGATTCTCGTGCTGCGCTATCTCGCGACCGGAGAAGGCGAAGCCGCCGCGACGGCGTCGGTCGTCGTCAAGACGCTGGCGCTCTACGCCATCATGATCACCGGCTCCATCTGGGAGAAAGAGGTCTTCGGCCGCTATCTCTTCGCCCCGGCGTTCTTCTGGGAAGATGTGTTCAGCATGCTGGTGCTGGCGCTGCACACGGCCTATCTCGCCGCGCTGGCCTTCGGCTGGCTCGAAGCGCGCGGCCTGATGTTCCTCGCGCTCGCCGCCTACGCCGCTTATGTCGTCAACGCCACGCAGTTCCTGCTCAAGCTGCGCGCCGCGCGCCTGCAGGAGCCTGCACGCGACAAAACCGAAATGGAATGCGCGCTATGAATGCGCTCGCGCCACTTTCGGGACTCGCCAATGGCGCGTGCGACGCCGCGCCCGTCATTCAGGAGCGCGGCCAGCGCGAAGTGTTCTGCGGATTGACCGGCATCGTCTGGCTGCATCGCAAGATTCAGGACGCGTTCTTTCTCGTCGTCGGCTCGCGCACCTGCGCGCATCTCATCCAGTCGGCGGCGGGCGTGATGATCTTCGCCGAGCCGCGCTTCGCCACCGCCATTCTCGAGGACCGCGATCTCGCCGGCGTCGCCGACATCGACGAAGAACTCGACGCCGTCGTCGATCGGCTGCTGGCGCGACGTCCAGAGATCAAGCTTCTGTTCCTGGTCGGCTCCTGCCCGTCGGAAGTGATCAAGATCGATCTTTCGCGGGCGGCCGCGCGCCAATCGAGACAGCACGCGCCGCGCGTGCGGATTCTGAGCTATTCGGGCAGCGGCATCGAGACGACGTTCACCCAGGGCGAAGACGCCTGCCTCGCCGCTCTCGTCCCAACGCTTCCGCCCGAGCCGGAGAATGCTTCACATTCGCTGCTGGTCGTCGGCGCCCTCGCCGATATCGTCGAGGACCAGTTCGCCCGTCTCTTCGACGTGCTGGGCGTCGCGCCTGTACGCTTCCTCCCCATGCGCCGCGCCGCCGACCTGCCGCCGGTCGGCCCCAACACGTCGTTTCTTCTCGCGCAGCCCTTCCTCGCCGATACGGCGCATGCGCTGCAGGAGCGCGGCGCCCGCTTGATCGAGGCGCCGTTTCCGCTCGGCGCTGAAGGCACGACGCTCTGGCTGCGCGCCGCAGCGAAAGCCTTCGGCGTTTCCGAGGCGCGTTTCGACGCAGTGACGTCGCCGGCGCGCGCGCGCGCGGAGCAGGCGCTCGCCCATTATCGCGACGCGCTCGCGGGCAAGCGCGTCTTCCTCTTTCCGGACTCGCAGCTCGAGCCCGCGCTTGCGCGCTTTCTCGCGCGCGAAATGGCGATGCGGATCGTCGAGATCGGCACGCCCTATCTGCATCGCCGTCACATGGCCCCCGAACTCGATCTGCTGCCGAAGGACGCGCCGATCGTCGAAGGCCAGCACGTTGAAAAGCAGCTCGATCGCTGTCGCGCCGCATCTCCCGATCTTGTCGTCTGCGGGCTTGGTCTCGCCAATCCTCTGGAGGCGGAAGGCTTCGCGACGAAATGGTCGATCGAACTCCTGTTCTCGCCCATCCAGGGTTACGACCAGGCCGGCGATCTCGCCGAACTCTTCGCGCGGCCGCTCAACCGCCGCGCCCGGCTCGAGGTCTAGGCCATGCAGTTGACGCTCTGGACCTATGAAGGACCGCCGCATGTCGGCGCTATGCGGGTCACGGCGGCCATGCGCGGCTTGCATTACGTGCTGCATGCGCCGCAGGGCGACACCTATGCGGATCTCCTCTTCACGATGATCGAACGCCGCGATACGCGCCCTCCGGTGACCTATACGACCTTTCAGGCGCGCGACCTCGGCGCCGACACGGCGGAACTGTTCAAGAGCGCGGCGCGCGAAGCCTATGAGCGTTTCTCCCCCCAGGCGATGATCGTCGGGGCGTCCTGCACGGCGGAGCTGCTGCAGGACGATCCCGGCGGTCTCGCCAGGGCGCTCGATCTGCCGTGTCCCGTCATTGCGCTCGAACTGCCCGCCTATCAGAAAAAGGAGAATTGGGGCGCCTCAGAAACCTTCTATCGTCTCGTGCGCGGCCTTGCCGGCGCGCGTCGCGATAGGCCATTACGCGATCGCAAGAGCTGCAATATTCTTGGGCCCACGGCGCTGGGCTTTCGTTGCCGCGATGACGTGCGCGAAATCGAAAAACTGCTCGCAACGCTCGGCGTCGACGTCAATGTCGTCGCGCCGCTTGGCGCGAGTCCGAAGGATCTGACACGCCTCGGCGACGCCGACTTCAATGTGCTGCTTTATCCGGAGATCGGCCTCGCCGCCGCGCAATGGCTGGAGCGCGCGCATGGCCAGCCCTTCACCCGCAGCGTTCCGATCGGCGTCGGCGCAACGCGAGACTTCATCGCGGAAGTCGGTCGGTTGGCCGAAATTGATCCAGCGACGGCGTTGGAGACGAATGATTCGCGCCTGCCTTGGTATTCGCGCTCGGTCGACTCGACCTACCTCACCGGCAAGCGCGTCTTCATCTTCGGCGACGCGACGCACGCCATTGCCGCCGCGCGCATTGCGCAGGATGAACTCGGCTTCGAGGTCGTCGGCCTGGGAACCTATGCGCGCGAATTTGCGCGCGACGTTCGTGAGGCGGCCGCGCGCTACGGGGTCGACGCGCTCGTCACCGACGACTATCTCGACGTCGAAGCGAAAGTCGCCGAACTGCAGCCCGAACTCGTGCTTGGGACGCAGATGGAGCGTCATATCGCCAAGCGGCTCGGCCTTCCCTGCGCGGTGATCTCGGCGCCCGTGCATGTGCAGGATTTCCCCGCCCGCTATTCGCCGCACATGGGGTTTGAAGGCGCGAATGTGATCTTCGATTCCTGGGTTCATCCGCTGATGATGGGGCTTGAAGAGCATCTTCTGACGATGTTTCGCGACGACGCCGAATTCCATGACGGCGCCGCGCCCTCGCATCTCGGAGAGGAACAGGAGCCTCGGCGGCCAACTTCACCGGCGGTCGTGAGCGACATCGTCCTCGCCTGGGCCGACGACGCCGAGAAGGAGCTCAAGAAGATCCCCTTCTTCGTGCGCGGCAAAGCGCGCCGGAACACCGAAAAATTCGCCGCCGAGCGCGGCCTTGCGACCATCACCGTCGAGACGCTCTATGACGCAAAAGCGCATTTCGCACGCTGAGACGACGCCCGTGAAAGTCGTCATTGTGACGATGGACACGCATGTGGCCGCCGCGACGGATCGCGCCCGCCGTGCGCTTTCACGCGAGATCCCCGGTCTTACGCTCAGCGTCCACGCAGCGTCCGAATTCGCCGCCAGCCCCAAGGCGCTCGACGCCTGTCTCACGGAGATCGCTGAGGCGGACATTATCGTCAACGCCATGCTCTTCCTGGAAGAGCATTTCACGCCTCTGCTTGCAGCCCTTGCGGCGCGCCGTGATCATTGCGACGCCATGATCAGCATCATGTCGGCGGGCGAGGTCGCGAAGCTGACCCGCATGGGACGCTTCGACATGAGCGCGCCGACCTCGGGTTTCATGTCGCTTCTGAAACGCTTGCGCGGAAAGAAGGGCAAGTCCGAGGCCGCCGGCGCCAAGCAGATGAAAATGCTTCGGCGTCTGCCCAAGATCCTGCGCTTCATACCAGGAACGGCGCAGGATGTGCGCGCTTACTTCCTGACGCTGCAATATTGGCTCGCGGGTTCGGACGAGAACATCGCCAATATGGTCCGCTTGCTCATCGATCGTTACGCGGACGGTCCACGGCGCATGTTGCGCGGCGCGCTGAATCCCCATGCGCCGATCGAATATCCGGAGGTCGGCCTTTATCATCCGCACTTGTCGGGCAGGGTGAGCGAAAGGCTCGATCAATTGCCCGAGCCCGCCGGCGGCGCCAAGGCGACAATCGGTCTACTCGTGTTGCGCTCCTATGTGCTCGCGGACAACGCCCGTCACTATGACGGCGTCATCGCGGCGATGGAGGCGCGCGGACTCAAAGTCATTCCGGCGTACGCCACCGGACTCGACGCGCGTCCGGCGATCGAAAAATTCTTCTTGCGCGACGGCAAGCCGATCGTCGACGCGCTCGTCTCGCTCGTCGGCTTTTCGCTCGTCGGCGGCCCCGCCTACAATGACGCGAAAGCGGCCGAGGAAATTCTCGCCAAACTCGACGTTCCCTACATTGCGGCGCATCCGGTTGAGTTTCAGACACTGGCCGAGTGGCGCGGCTCGGAGCGCGGGCTGCTCCCAGTCGAATCCACCATCATGGTTTCCATTCCGGAGCTCGACGGCTCGACAGGTCCGATGATCTTTGGCGGACGTCTGCAGGAGGCCGGATCATGCGCCGCCTGCGTTCGCAACTGCTTCTTCCCTGCAAGCGACGGCGCGCGGGACATGCAGGTCTGCGTCGAGCGAGCGGAGATGCTCGCCGCACGGGTCGAAAAGCTCGCCCTTCTGCGACGCTCCGAGAGAGCGGCGCGAAAAGTCGCGATCGTGCTCTTCAATTTTCCGCCGAACGCCGGCGCGGTGGGAAGCGCCGCCTTTCTCTCCGTCTTTGAGTCGCTTCATCTCCTGCTGCAGGAAATGAAGCGCAGCGGCTATTCGATTGAGCCGCCGGCGACGGTCGAGGCGCTGCGCAGAGCCGTCATCGAAGGCAACGCCGCGCGTTTTGGCGCCCAGGCCAACGTCCACGAGAGGGTCGCCGCCGACGATCATGTGCGCCGCGAAACGTGGCTCGGCGACATCGAAACGCAATGGGGTCCGGCGCCTGGGCGGCATCAGAGCGACGGCGGCTCAATCCATATCTACGGCGCGCGCTTCGGCAATGTCTTCGTCGGCGTCCAGCCCGCCTTCGGCTATGAGGGCGATCCGATGCGGCTGCTGTTCGAGAAAGGCTTTGCGCCGACGCACGCCTTCTCGGCCTTCTATCGCTGGGTGCGCGAGGATTTTGGCGCCGACGCCGTGCTGCATTTCGGCACGCATGGCGCGCTCGAATTTATGCCCGGCAAGCAGACAGGCCTCTCCGCCGACTGTTGGCCCGACCGGCTCATCGGCGATCTGCCGAACTTCTATCTCTACGCCTCCAACAATCCGTCCGAAGGCGTGCTGGCCAAGCGCCGTTCCGGCGCGACGCTCGTCAGCTATTTGACGCCGCCGGTCGCCAACGCCGGGCTTTATCGCGGACTGAGCGAATTGAAGTCTTCGATCGCTCGCTGGCGCGGCGTCAGCCCCGCCGAGACCGGCGAGCGCAATGAACTCGCCGAGCTCATTCAAACCCAGGCGGCGGCGCTCGACCTTTGTGCGGCGGAGCCGGCATGGCGCGGCGCGGCGGAACAGCAGATTGCGAAACTCGCGAGAGCCGTTCTCGAACTCGAATACACGCTCATCCCGCACGGCCTGCATGTGGTGGGCGAACCCATGGCGCTGGACGCGCGCATCGACATGCTGCAGGCGATGTCCGAGGCGTCGGGCGCGCAGATCAAGCGTGAGACAGTCGAGGCGCTGACGCAAGGCGCTTCGCCCGAAAGCCTCGCCGACAATGAGGCGGCGGCCGAGACGCTGCACATGCTTGCGCGCGCCGACGCTGCGCTCGCGCAGGATCACGAA
The DNA here is from genome assembly GCF_003855495.1 of Methylocystis rosea. Lineage (NCBI taxonomy): Bacteria > Pseudomonadati > Pseudomonadota > Alphaproteobacteria > Hyphomicrobiales > Methylocystaceae > Methylocystis > Methylocystis rosea. The sequence goes on from NZ_CP034086.1 coordinate 3,508,900, forward strand.
CTTAAGGCGCTGATTCATGCGCTCGACGGTCGCTTTGTGCGACCCGTGCCGGGCGGCGACGTCTTGCGCACGGCCGACGTGCTGCCGACGGGCCGCAATCTGCACGGCTTCGATCCGTTCCACATCCCGAGCGTCTTCGCCGTGCGGGATGGCGCGCGACAGGCGGCGCGGCTCATCGAACGCCATATGAGCGACGGCGGCGCCTTGCCGGAAACGATCGCGCTTGTTCTCTGGGGGACCGACAATCTCAAGACGGAAGGCGGGCCGATCGCTCAGGCGCTGGCGCTGATCGGCGCGGAGCCGCGGTTCGATGGTTACGGCCGCCTTGCCGGCGCGACGCTTCTATCGCTGGAAAAACTCGGCCGACCGCGCATCGACGTGATGATTTCGCTCTCGGGGATCTTCCGCGATCTCCTGCCGCTGCAGATTAAACTGCTGGCGCAGGCGTGTTTGCTGGCGGCGTCCGCCGACGAGCCTGTGGAACAGAATTTCGTTCGCAAACACGCGCTGGCTTTCATAGGTCAGTTTGGCGGCGATATGGAAACCGCGGCGCTCCGCGTCTTCGGCAACGCCGACGGCGCCTATGGCGCAAACGTCAACACGATGATCGACGGCGGCTGTTGGGAAGATGAGGACCAGCTCGCCGAAGCCTATATGCGGCGCAAGGGCTTCGCCTATGGCGTTTCCGGACAGCCAACGCGACGCAACGAAGTGCTGCAGAGTGTGCTTTCCGGCGTCGATTTCGCCTATCAAAACCTCGACTCGGTCGAGCTCGGCGTCACCACGATCGATCATTACTTCGATACGCTCGGCGGCGTCAGCCGTTCGGTGAAGCGCGCCAAGGGCGTCGCCGCGCCTGTTTATATCAGCGATCAAACCAGGGGCGAGGGCGTGGTGCGCACGCTCAATGAGCAAGTCTCGCTGGAAACACGCACGCGCACGCTCAACCCCAAATGGTACGAGAGCATGCTCAAGCACGGCTACGAAGGCGTGCGCCACATCGAGTCGCATGTGACGAACACGCTCGGCTGGTCGGCGACCACGGGGCAAGTCGAGCCATGGGTCTATCAGCGCCTGACCGAAACCTATGTGCTCGACGCCGAGATGCGCCGACGCCTGGCGCAGCTCAATCCCATCGCCTCGGCGCGAATCGCCAATCGTCTCATTGAGGCGCATCAGCGCCGATACTGGACGCCGAACGAAGAAACGCTGGCGGCGCTGCAGCAGGCGAGCGAAGAGCTCGAAGACCGGCTCGAAGGCGTCGTCGAGGAGATCGCGGCATGAACATTCCGATCCGCAAGCCGGTCGAAACCGACTCCTTTCAGGTCGAGCTGGATCCGGCGATCAGCATCGGCGCCGCGAAGGTCTTCGCCATCTATGGCAAGGGCGGGATCGGCAAAAGCACGACGTCGTCGAATCTTTCCGTCGCCTTTTCGAAACTGGGCAAGCGCGTGCTGCAGATCGGCTGCGATCCCAAGCATGATTCGACCTTCACTCTGACCAAGCGCCTCGCGCCGACAGTGATCGACGCGCTCGAATCCGTGAAGTTCCATTCCGAGGAATTGCGCGTCGAGGATTTTGTCGTCGAGGGTTACAATGGCGTGATGTGCGTCGAGGCCGGCGGGCCGCCGGCCGGCACGGGCTGCGGCGGCTATGTCGTCGGCCAGACCGTGAAGCTCCTCAAGGAGCACCATCTTCTCGAAGATACCGACGTCGTCATCTTCGATGTGCTTGGCGACGTCGTCTGCGGCGGCTTCGCCTCGCCGCTGCAACATGCCGGCCGGGCGCTGATCGTCACGGCCAATGACTTCGATTCGATCTTCGCCATGAACCGCATCGTCGCCGCGATTCGCGCGAAGTCGAAGAATTACGAGGTGCGGCTTGGCGGCGTCATCGCCAATCGCAGCGTCGCGACCAATGAGATCGACCGCTACAATGCGGCGGTGGGCCTCAGGCGCGTCGCGCATTTCCCCGATCTCGACGTCATTCGCCGCAGCCGCCTCAAGAAATCGACGCTCTTTGAGATGGAGCCATCGCCCGAGCTTGAGGCGGTGCAGAACGAATATCTACGCCTCGCCGATGAGCTGTGGAACGGCTACGCGCCGCTCGACGCTGCGCCCATGAAGGATCGCGATCTCTTCGAATTTTTGGGGTTCGACTGATGACGACGCCAAGCTATGTCGCCAGACGCGGCGAACTCGAAGCCTATTTCGATCGGACCGCCGTCGAAGCGTGGAAGCGCCTGACTTCCGACGCGCCGGTCAATCGCATTCGCGCCACGGTGCGCGCCGGCCGTGAGGCCATGCGCAACAGGCTGTTGTCCTGGCTGCCACAGGACCTGCGTGGCCAGCGTTTGCTCGACGCCGGTTGCGGCACGGGCGCGCTGGCGATTGAGGCGGCGCGTCGCGGCGCCGAGGTCATCGCGGTCGATCTTTCGCCGACGCTGATCAGTCTGGCGCAAGAGCGCGCGCCGCGCGATCTTGGCGCGGGCCGCGTGACCTTCGCCGTCGGCGACATGCTGAATCCGGCCTTTGGGCGTTTCGATCATGTCGTCGCCATGGACAGTCTGATCCATTACGAGGGCGCCGATATCGCGCGAACGCTCGCCAGTCTGGCGCCGCGCGTCGACGGCAAGCTGATCTTCACCATCGCGCCGCGCACGGCGGCTCTTGCGGCGATGCACGCCCTCGGACAGCTGTTCCCGCGCGGCAATCGGTCCCCGGCCATTGCGCCGATCGCGCTCTCTTCGCTCGAACGCCACATGGCGGCGCAGAACGCGCTCGGCGATTGGCGCGTCGCGCAAAGCGGGAAGATCGTGAGCGGCTTCTACATCTCGCAGGCTGTGGAGGCGCGACGCTCATGAACCGCGCCAGCGCCGTTCTGGTCAAAGGTCTGATGCGCATCGGTCCGCAGATTCTGCCCTTTGCGGACGCAGGCTCAGTCGAACTGCCGATGCCGCGTCTGCTGCGGCTCTCGCTGTTCCAGGTGACCGTGGGCATGGCGGCGGTGTTGCTCATCGGCACGTTGAACCGCGTGATGATCGTCGAACTTGGCGTGCCCTCCTGGCTTGTCGCGCTGATGCTGTCGCTGCCGCTGCTCTTTGCGCCATTGCGCGCGCTCATCGGCTTTCGCTCCGATACGCATCGCTCGGTGCTCGGTTGGCGGCGCGTGCCTTACATCTGGTTCGGCACCATGCTGCAGTTTGGCGGCTTGGCGATCATGCCGTTCTCGCTGCTCATCCTCTCCGGCGATACGACGGGACCGATCATCATCGGACAAGCGGCCGCGGCCTTGGCGTTTCTACTCGTCGGCGCGGGTCTGCACACCGTGCAGACGGTTGGCCTCGCGCTCGCCACAGATCTCGCGCCGGCACATACGCGGCCGCGCGTCGTCGCGCTGCTGTGCGCCATGCTGCTCGTCGGCATGGGGGTAAGCGCGCTCGCTTTCGGCGCGCTGCTCGCCAATTTCAGCGCCATCCGCCTCATCCAAGTCGTGCAGGGCGCCGCCGTCGTGACGATGGTCCTGAATTGCGTGGCGCTTTGGAAACAGGAAGCGCGCGGCGCTCTCCCGCCCGTGCAAAACGTCGACTTCTCGGAAGCCTGGAAGCGTTTCGCGAGCACCGGCCGGGCGCGCCGGCGCTTGTTCGCCACGGCGCTCGGCACCGCCGGCTTCAGCATGCAGGACATCTTGCTCGAACCCTATGGCGGGCGCGTGCTGCACTTGCCTGTCAGCGCAACAACGGCGCTCACCGCGATGCTGGCGCTCGGCAGCGGCGTGGGACTCGCCATCGCGGCGCGATGGCTGACGCGCGGCGCCGATCCCCATCGCGTCGCCGGCGTCGGCGCGGTCGTCGGCGTCGTCGCCTTCTTCGCGGTGATCTTCGCGGCGCCGGCCGACTCTTCGACGCTGTTCAGCATCGGCGTCACGCTGATTGGGCTTGGCGGCGGCCTTTTTGCGCATGGCACGCTCACCGCCTCCATGCAGACGGCGCGGCCGGAAGATCGTGGGCTTGCGCTCGGCGCATGGGGCGCCGCGCAGGCGACCGCGGCCGGTCTCGCCATTGCGGCGAGCGGCGCCGTCAACGACGCGGGCTCCATGCTTGCCGCCAGCGGCGCGCTGGGAGAGGCGCTTGTGAGCCCCGCAAGCGGCTACGCCATCGTCTACGCCATCGAAATCCTCCTGCTGCTCGCGACGGTCGTCGCGATCGGACCTTTGGTCCGCTTTACGAAACAGGACGGCGAAGCGCCGACGGACTTCGATCTCGTTCCCACGTCAAGTTTCAACTCCGGAGTGATGCAATGATACGCGGAGCCATCACCAGCAACATCGATGTCGCCCAGGTCGTCCTTTATGCCTTTTTCATCTTTTTCGCCGGCCTCGTTTTCTATCTGCGCCGCGAGGATCGCCGCGAGGGCTATCCTCTGGAGTCCGAAGTCGGACCGCAGAGGGATCGCGGCTTCCTGCTGATCCCAACGCCCAAGACCTTCCTGCGGGGGGACGGCGCTAAAATTCAAGCGCCGGGTTTTAAACCAGATCCGCGAACGCCGAACGCCACGAAAGTGGCCGTCTGGCCCGGCGCGCCGCTGACGCCAAACGGCGATCCTATGCTCGCGGAAGTGGGACCCGGCGCCTATGCGCTGCGCGTCGATGTGCCGGAGAAAATGCACGACGGCCGCGATCTCATCGCGCCATTGCGCGTCGCCACAAATTTTGCGGTGTCGAGCGAAGATCCCAATCCCATTGGCATGGAGGTCGTCGCCGCGGATCGACGCGTCGCCGGCGTCATCAAAGACGCTTGGGTTGATCGCGCGGAAGACTTTCTACGCTTCTATGAAGTCACGCTGAGCGAGGGTCGAGGCGACGTGCTTCTGCCCGTGCCCTTCGCCAAGGTCGACGGCGCGAGGCGACAGATCCATGTCGAAGCGATCCTTGCCGATCAGTTCGCCAATGTTCCAAGGACACGCAATCCCGATCAGGTGACGCTGCTCGAGGAAGAAAAGATCGCCGCCTATTATGGCGCGGGCACGCTCTACGCGACGCCCGCAAGAGTGGAGCCGCTGCTGTGAAGGCCATCAATCTCGAGAAGTTCTTGCCGGAAGACGTTCCACAAGGAGAGCGCATCCTGTGGCACGGACGTCCTCAGTGGACGAGTCTCTTCCGCCGCGCCTACCGAGGCGACGTTGTCGCCGGCTACTTCGCGGCGCTGACCGCGTGGAACGTCTTCGATGCTGCGGTTGAATCTGGGGCGGGGTCCGCCGCGCTGGCGGGCGCGCGCACCCTGGCGATTGGTCTCGGCGCGCTGGCGCTGCTCGCCTTGCTCGCCTGGGCCTCGGCCCGGACGACGCTCTTCATTATCACCTCGCGCCGCGTCGTGATGAAGATCGGGGTCGCCTTACAGGTCTTTTACAATCTGCCGTTCTCGCAGATTAGAGCCGCGGGCTTGCGCATCGAAAGCGACGGTTCGGGCGATGTCATGCTGACGCTCTCACCCGACAAGCGAATCGGCTACCTGCATCTTTGGCCCTTCGCGCGGCCGTTCCGCTTCGCGCATCCAGAGCCCGCGCTGCGCGGCCTCGCCGATGCAAGAAATGTCGGCGACATCTTGGGGCGCGCGCTTGTCGCGGCCGCAGCCGAACGTGGCGAGATGTTCGTGATTGGCGAAGAGGACGCGGTCGCATCCGCTTCGTCGCAAAAGGCAAGCATGCCGGCGGGCGATGCAGTCGCAGCGTGACGGATGGGAAGGGTTTTGATCATGAGCCAGGCGTCTATCGGCAAGAGTCAAAAGCCTTCGAGCGCACATGACGGCGTGCCGCGCCCGATCCTACGCGGCGCCGGCGTTCTCATCCTGTTTGCTCTGCTTGCGACGGGTTTGACCAGATTCACTGGCGTCGGCGCGGTGCATATGCCGTTGAGGAATGCGGTCGAGAGTCTCGCATTGCTCTTCGAGGATCGCAATGATGGCTCAGTCGCCGTGCGCGACGCTCGCGACGGCGCGCTGTTTTATGTCGTGCAGCCGGGCGCCTACGGCTTCATTCGATCGACATTGCGCGGGCTCGCGCGTGAGCGGCGCCGATCGGGCCTCGACGCATCGACGCCCTTTGCTTTGACGCGTTGGAGCGACGGCACGGTTTCGCTCGAAGACTCGGCGACCGGGCGACGCGTCAATCTGGACGCTTTCGGACCCGACAATGCGCGCGCCTTCACGCAGCTCTTTACGCAAAGGAGGCGCGAGCCATGAACTGGTTGCTCCCCATCACCCGCCAGACGTTCGACGCGCCCTGCAGGGTCGAGATCGGCCATACGGCCGAAAGCCTCTTCGCTCACGTCGAGATCGAAGGCGATTTCGACATAAGGCCCGGCGATCGCGTGTTCGTGCAAAATGCGCCAGTTGAAGCGCCTTTCGGCTATCGGGTCACGGTCGAGCGCCGCGCGACGATCATTCGCGCCGGCCTCATCGAACGGCTGTGGGCGCGCTTTCTTGGCAATTTCGAGCTCACCGAACTTTACGACGTCAGCTTCACGAACAGGAGAGCGCTATGAACGCCCCTTTGCGCCACAACGTCTCGATCGAAGCGACCCGCGTCGCCCAGGAAAATACCCTTCTGAGCCCGCGCTTCTACACCACGGATTTCGCGGAGCTTGACAAGACGGACGTCGCTCCCGTGCGCAAGGAGTGGGATGCGCTGATGGAAGAGATGCGCGCCGACCCCAACAATAAGCATTTCCAGCGCACCGAGGAGTTCGACGCCGACTTCGTCTATTCCGAAGAACTCGATAAGGAGTTCCGCGACTTTCTCATCAGCTCGATCACCGCGGAGTTTTCCGGCTGCGTGCTCTATGCCGAGATGAAAAAGCGCGCCCACAACCAGGATATGAAGGATCTCTTCGGCTTCATGAGCCGCGACGAGGCGCGCCACGCTGGATTTATCAACGATACGCTGAAGGATTTCGGCATCGGCATCGATCTGAGTTTCTTGACGAAGACGAAGAAATACACGTTTTTCAAGCCGAAATTTATCTTTTACGCGACCTACCTGTCCGAGAAGATCGGCTACGCCCGCTATATCACCATCTTCCGCCAGCTCGAGCGCCATCCCGAGCGCCGCTTCCATCCGATCTTCAAGTGGTTCGAGAAGTGGTGCAATGACGAGTTCCGTCACGGCGAGGCCTTCGCATTGCTGATGCGCGCCAATCCGAAGCTCGTGTCGGGCCTCAATGTTTACTGGATCAAATTCTTCCTGCTTGCCGTTTTCGCGACCATGTATGTGCGAGATCATTGCCGCCCCGCGTTCCACGCGGCGATAGGCATGCATCCCGACGATTACGATTTCAAGGTGTTGCGATTGACGACCGAGATTTCTCGTCAGGTCTTTCCGATCACGCTCGATCTCGATCATCCGCTGTTCAAACCCGGCCTCGACCGTCTTGTGGCGATCGAACGCGCGATCGCCGCAGCCAAGAAGCAGAAGGGCGTCGTTGGCCGAGCCAAGCAGGCGGCGCTGACCGCAGCGGCGGCCGCGACCTTCGCGCGGCTCTATTTTGTCCCAGCGAAATCCAACGCGCTGCCGGCGCAAATTCGTCTTGCGCCGGTGTGGTGAGGAGCGCCGTATGTCCGACTATGCACCGCCGATCGTCGCGACGCTCCTGCTCTGGTGGGGGAGCACCGGCGTGCTGCTCTATCTCGACGGCCTTTCTCGCCGCACATTCGTGTGGAGCATGGCGGGCGCGACCGCGCTGTTCGCGCTGGCGCTATGGGGCATCGTCGCGACGCGCGGCGAAACGACGGCCTCTTCCGCCTACTACGCGTTCCTTTGCGGACTGACCGCGTGGGCCTGGCAGCTCGTGAGCTACTACATGGGGTTCATCACCGGCCCCTGCAAAACCGCCTGTCCGCCGCATTTGCGCGGCTGGCCCCGCTTCGTCGAGGCGGTGCGCACGAGCCTTTACCACGAAATCGTGATCATCCTATGCGCAGTCGCGCTCGTCGCGCTGACTCGCAATCAGCCCAATCAGATTGGCGCGTGGACCTTCCTCATCCTTTGGTGGATGCATACGAGCGCCAAGCTCAATCTCTATTTCGGCGCGCCGAACCTCAGCGAAGAGTTGCTGCCGGAGCATTTGCGCTATCTCGCGACCTTCATGACGCGCAGGCCGATGAACCTGTTTTTCCCGCTCTCGGTTAGCGCGTCGACCATCGTCACCGTGCTGATCGCGCAAAAGGCGCTCGTCGCGACGACGGATTTCGAGCTTGTCGGCTTTACAATTCTCGCGACGCTCATGGCGCTCGCCGTCGCAGAGCATTGGTTTCTCGTCGCGCCGCTGCGCGCCAATGCGCTCTGGTCCTGGGGCGTAAAAGAAGGTTGTCCGGACGAAGCGAATGAATACGACCAGCTTCGTATCGTCACGATCGAGGCGCCTCTGCGCCGCTCGCGCGTCAGTGAGGTTTAGCGCCCGTAGAATGGCGCGTCTAGGGAAGTTGCGCCGATGGAGAGTCACATGAATCCGATGGCTTTGACGTACGACCAGCACTTCCAATCGGCGATCGCGCGGTTGAAGATGGAGAAGCGTTACCGGGTTTTCGCCAATCTCGAACGCGACGCCGTTCGCTTTCCCACTGCGCTGTGGCGTCCCGAGGGCGAAGAGCATGCGCCGCGCGAAGTCACGATCTGGTGTTCCAATGATTACCTCGGGATGGGCGGCCACCGCGCCGTGGTCGACGCGGCGCGAGACGCTCTGGACCGCCACGGCGCCGGGGCGGGGGGCACGCGCAACATCTCCGGCACCCACAATCCGATCGTCGAGCTCGAGGCGGAACTCTCCGATCTGCATGGCAAACCTGCGGCGCTCGTCTTCACATCGGGCTGGATCTCCAATCTCGCCGGCATTTCGACGGTCGCGTCGCTGCTGCCGAATTGTCTTATTCTTTCCGACGCCCTGAACCACAATTCGATGATCGAGGGCGTTCGCCGGTCGGGGTGCGAAAAACAGATCTGGCGTCATAATGACGTCGACCATCTCGAGGAATTGCTCAAGGCGGCGGGCAACGAGCGGGCCAAGCTGATCGTCTTCGAAAGCCTCTATTCGATGGACGGCGACATTGCGCCGGTCGCGGAGATCGTCGCGCTTGCTGAAAAGTACAATGCGCTGACCTATGTCGATGAAGTGCATGCGGTCGGCATGTATGGCGCGCGCGGCGGCGGCATCTGCCAACGGGAAGGCGTCGAAGACCGCATCGACATCATCGAGGGCACGCTCGCCAAGGGCTTTGGCGCGCTCGGCGGCTACATCGCCGCGAGTCCGGCGATCGTCGATGCGGTCCGCAGTTACGCGCCGCAATTCATCTTCACCACCACGCTGCCGCCGATGGTTGCGGCCTGCGCTCGCGCCGCCGTTCGCCATCTCAAACATTCGGGAGACGAACGCGCGCGTCATCAGCACATGGCGATGTTGACGAAACACGCCCTGCGCGCGGCCGGCCTGCCGGTGATGGACAACAAATCGCACATCGTGCCGGTGATGGTGGGCGATGCGGCGCGCTGCAAGGAGGCGAGCGATCTGCTGCTGCGCCGCCACTCGATCTACATTCAGCCGATCAATTATCCCACCGTCGCGCTGGGCACGGAGCGCCTGCGAATCACGCCGACGCCGCGCCACAATGAGGCGCATGTCGCCGAACTCGTTGAGGCGCTGGTGGACGTCTGGTCGTCACTGAGATTGCCTTTCGTCGAGGCAAAAGTCATACCGCTGCGCGCGCGCCAAGCCGCCGCCGAGGCGCACTGCACCTATCCGGAGATGAAACGGGCGGCCGAGTAAAAATGGCTGACGGCGCCGCAACCACATAGCTGCGTTCCGGCGACGAACATGTTGGCGATGCTCGTCCAGACGATGAACGTTTCGCCGAACAGCCCCTACGCCGCAGACATGCGCGCTTCGGTCGGTTGAGCGGCTCACAGGCCGGTCTGAAGTTGGGCGCGTCGCGCGAAAATGCAGCTGGCGATCAGTCCGAGCATCGCGAATAGGCAGACGACCGAGAACACGTAATTGTGCCCGGCGGGCCCCGGCCACCGGTCGAGCAAATAGCCCATGAGCGGCCCCATAAAAATATCCGGCGCGTAGCCGATCACCGATAGCAAGCCAACCGCGCTTCCTGTGTGCTCCATAGGAATGTTGCCATCTTGCATGATCGCGAAATACAGGCCGCGCAGCGCGAAGACGCCGATGCTGGTGAAGACGATCGTCAAAACAAACGTCCATACCATGCCCGCGCCAATCGCGCCGGAGGCCAGCACGGAGCTCCCGGCTGCGAGAAGCACGAAACAGCCGATGATCATGAAGGGCGCGCCAAGCCGCTCAGCTAGGTAGCCGGCGCCAATGGCGGCAAATGGTCGTATCCAGAGCGATGCGACGCCGGCCCGCGCCGCCTCTACCTGATTCAGGCCAATGACCTGATTGGCGTACAGCGAAAAGTCGTCGATCGCCTTAAATCCCACATAAGCGCACAGGATCACCGCAGCCTGCAGCCAGACTGACGGCATCGCGAACACGCGGGCGATGTCGCTTAACGACCCCGTCGCTTGCGCCGGCGTTTTACGCTCGGGCAGCGCCAGCCAGATGAGCAAGGCGGCTGCGCAGGTCATCGCGGACATCAGCAGGATGATCCACCGCAATGATTCCGTGCGCTGCGCGAGACTGGATATTTCGCTATCTTCTGGCAGCAACGCGGCGAACAGGACCACCATGATCGACGCCATGACGGCCGCCAGCGCGCCTCTGCCGCCTTCGAGCAATCCGAACGCGCGACTTTGCGAAAAGTTGAGGCCCCACTCACGCGTGGCGCGGATCAACGGCGCCCAGAACAGCGCGATCGTGGTGATTCCCCAATACCCGTATAAGATCGCCAGCGTCGACGGGGATGGAACCGCCATCATCACGAGGCCGCCGACGGCGGTGGACGTCAATGCGACAGTCAACATTGTGCGTGCGGGATATCTGTCGGCGAGCGGGCCGCCGAACACATACGCGGCCATTGCAACCACGCCATAAACCGAATAGGCGGCGCCGAGTTCGAGATTGGTGACGCCGAACACATCGAGGAGCGTAGGCCGAAATACGCGAGGCAATACGAAAGGCAGCAGAAAAACCGATTCCCCGGCGACAATCAGCGTCGCGATCGCCAGTCCTCGCTGCGGCGCGAAGCGCGCGTCATGCGCGAGCAGTGGCGCCGGCGCTACGATTTTTTATGCGCCTCCTGAAATGACGTCATCCTCTGGGCGTGTGTTGCGCGACGCATGGCCCCCTTTTTTGCCAGCTTGCGACGCAAGCTGGCGATCGACAGAAAAACTGCGCTTTGCCGCGTTGACCGCAAGCCCGCCTTTGCGTCCCGCCGACGACGCAAGCTCGGGACTTTTGGCGAAACTGCGCTGGTCGCTCGGTACGCTCCTGCCACCCTTGCGCGCAATTTCACGTTGCCGCTCCGGCGTCATCGACGCGAAACCCCTCCGGGACTTGGTGGCCGCCGTTACCGTATCCATCAGTCGCGCTCCAATTCTGCGTCGAAGACGCTTCCGCACCAACCGAAGCTGCAGAAGCCGCTCAACAGCAAACCAGGCAAAGGCGCCGGCTTACCTTTTCGAAAGGCGGCTGAGCGATGTTCATATTCGCTGAGACTAAGCCGCTGCCAAGCTGGTAATCTTACGTAGAAATTAGATTTTTCGAACGATCAGAGTCGATCAGTGGTCCACCCGTTTCGTGAGGCCTGCGGTCTCGGGCCCATCAGTTAAGAACTTCCTTTGACGGTAAGACTTCAGTAAGAGTTCGCTCTGGCCGCCCTGATACTGCGTAACGGAATCTTTCCCGTCCCACGTGCGCACTGTTCTCTTGCTTTTGTCCGATGCGCCAGTGCGGCTATACCCTGAATACAACAAACCGGCTGACTCAATATTCCTCTTACGTAAGTCTACCAATTTTGCCTTACGCGCGAGCGTGCTCTTATGCCGTAGGCGTCGATCTCTCCAAGTAAAGGCCGCCGCGAGAGCGGCAACAGCGCCTTGAGCAGAGCACGAAAACACGACGGGAGCATCCAATGTTGTCGGTGTCGCGGCGTGTGGAGCAGTCGAGTCTCGGACCGCGTGAAGGGGTTGCGACGGTTTCACCCAAGCAGAAACAGCTGCTTGCGAGCTACCTGCTGAACCTGCAAAAGGGCGAGCGGTTCGTATTCGAGATGATCGTGCTGGATATACAGCGACTTGTGGATATCGGCGCACAGTCGCTTGCGACAGACGTGTTCGTCGTCCTTCGCATGTTCATGCGGGACCGTCCGCAGTTCGACGCCGTGGTGCGGCGTAACCGCATGTTCAAAGGCTTGTCCGATAATCGATCGACGCGGCGGACGCTCGATTCGCCTTTTGCGGCGAACGGCGAGAGGCAAACTCAGTCTGCACTCCACGCTAAGAGAGATAAACTATCCTTGGCGTGAACTCTGCCGCCGCCCATAGATCTTGGCGCGCCTTGGTGCTCGGTTCAGAAAACCGCGATCTAACCGGAGAGGCGGACGCGCCGCAAAAAGAATAGCGACCGGGGCGGGGCGCTGATACGCTTACGGCGATCTAAGCCGGAGTTCGGGTTTGCCGAACATGCGGCGTATGGCGGCGAGCGCGACGGAAGTTTGGGTTGAATCAGGCCAATAGGGTCGCTCCGGTGGATGATGCTGGTCCCAATGTATTTGGCGTTAGTCGTAAAGAGCTCGAACGCCTGAGAGCCATTAGCGGACTGGCTGCGACCTTCGCCCACAACATCAACCAGCCGCTGACAGCGGCGAGCGCCTATCTCAGGGCGGCGCAGCGCCTCACAGGCGGGCTTCCGAAGGAAGCGGTCGCGCCGATCGTTGGAGCGCTCGACAAGGCTGTCATGCAGATCATGCGCGCCGGTCAGGTCGTCCGCAGTCTGAGCGAGCTTGTTGCGCAGGGCGAGCCAGACAAGACGCTCGTGAGCGTTAATTCGTTGATTGAGGAGACGCTTTCCCTCTTCGACGCGGAGGCCGCCGAGGCCGGCGTCTCGATCAGCAAGCGGCTGACCACAGACGATGATTGCATCGTCGCCGACCGTGGGCAGATCAGACATGTTCTGTCGAATCTTATACGAAACGCCATTGAAGCGATGCAGGATTTGCCGCGACGCGAGCTGCTGGTTTCCACAGAGACGCAAGCTGCAAAGGCCATACGCGTTGAAGTTCAAGACACCGGCTGCGGACCGGGTGGAAGGGAAAACGCCGATCCGCTTGATCTCTTTGCATTGCGGAAAGAGGGAATGGGCATTGGGCTGTCCATTTCCCGCGCAATCGTCGAAGCGCACGACGGCCGGCTGTGGGCTAAGGTCAACCCCGAAGGCGGCGCTATATTCTCCTGTGATCTTCCGTTACGAGGACGAGACTTCAGCGGATGAACTCGGGAACGGTTTTTGTCGTGGACGACGATGCGGCGGTGCGCGACGCCCTTCAGCTTCTACTCGAATCTGAAGGGTTCGCCGTCACGAGTTTTCCGTCGGCGCCAGCTATGCTTTCGTCCATCGGGCCGGAAAGCGCCGGGTGCGTCATCGCTGATGTTCGCATGCCGGAGGTGAGCGGACTCGATCTGATCTTCGAGATGAAGAACCGAAATCTTCGTCTGCCGATCATTATCATCACCGGCCATGGCGACGTGCCCCTGGCCGTCGAGGCCATGAAACGCGGCGCTGTGGATTTTCTCGAGAAGCCGTTCGATGACGATGCGCTCTTCGCAGCCGTCAAGCGCGCGCTATCGACGCACGAAGCCGTGCAGTCGCGTTATGCGGAAGAGCGGCTGATCTCCGAAAGATTTGAGTCGTTGACCAAGCGGGAGCGCGAAATTCTCGAAAGGCTCGCGGAAGGCCGCTCGAATAAGGTCATTGCCCATGATCTCGGCATCAGTGTGCGCACGGTGGAAGCGCATCGCGCCAATGTCATGGCGAAAATGCGCGTCAAGAACCTCGCGGAGTTGGTCCGAATGTTTCTCAACGGTCGGAATATGAGCTTCGGCGCGTGACGTCGCGAAGCGTCATTCGCCAACTCCGCGTCGTCGATCATGCGTCGCAGGTAATTTGGGTGCGCTGAGGATGCCTTGCCATAATGCGCGCGCTAAGCATCCAAGTGAAAACCGCCGAGCGCAAGAGGAGCGAATTGGTCATGCGAGCGCCACTCTCCCCGGCAGATGCTGTCCAACCGAAGGAGTGCTCCGTAACGACGCCCTCGGCGCGGCGTGTTCTCGTCATCGACGACGATAGGGACGTCGCCGACAGCATGGCGATGCTGCTGGACGTGATGGGATGCGACGTGAGAACGGCCTATAGTGGAGCGGTGGGCATCTCGCTCGTGTCCGCTTTCCAGCCGAGGATCGTGTTCCTGGACCTCGGCATGCCCGAGATGAACGGCTATGAAGCCGCGCGTCTCATTCGCAACGCGCCGGCCGGTCAGCAGGCGCAGCTTATTGCGCTCTCCGGCTGGGGGCAGGAACTTGACAAGAAGCGCACCCGCGAGGCGGGGTTCGACCGCCATCTGGTCAAGCCGGCCGATATCGAAATTTTGGAAGAAATCCTCGCCGCGTGTGGGGACGAATCACAGCAGATTTAGCGTCATATCGGCGCACGCATCTTGGAACGCCGCCTCTTAGCAAAGCCTTTTTTCGGGACTCCCCCTCATCAAACCGCTTTGGCCGCCCAGTTTGGCGCTCCCGCGCGGCGGCACGCGCCGGCGGCGATGGCGGCGTGAGCCGCAGCCGGAGCAAAGCCGCTAATGCCGCGCCTCAGCTAGATTTTTCCTAACCGCCGGCGTTAGAGAATGTCGCGGCGGCGAGCCCGTCCTGACATTCCTGTCGGGGAACATCGTGAGGACTGAGCTCCCTGGCGCGGCTGCGCAAGCGTCCGCGGATACGTCTTGCGCGATAGCAGTTGCGCTAACGCTTAAGCCGCCCGGAACTAGCGTCATCCAGACGTCCGGATTGCGCCGGCCAAGCTGTGCAATAGGGCTGGATCGCTGCTTGGCGCCTGAGACATTCATGTCCATCGGATAGCAAATGACCTTTTCAAACATGGACACTTTCTGGGTTGTAAACTGGTCGACGGATGTCGACGGACAATGCAATTTTATCGGCCGGCAATGGACAATAATTACCGGTCAAACAGCCGAAGCTGCGATGGGAGAAGGATGGCTGAAAGCCTTCCACGCGGACGATCTGGAGCTGGTGAAGGTCGAACTCGGTTTGGCGGGACGATCAGAGCGCCCGTTTCAGATCATCGCAAGGCTTAGACGCAAGGACGGCCAGTTTCGCTGGGCGTTGGCGGTCGGCGCGCCGCACTATGATGAGCAAGGCGGATTCGTTGGCTACAGCGGCTCCATTATCGATTTCCATGATCGGATAGATATAACCGAGCGCAAAGAGCGCTTGGACGCGTTGCGGCCAAGCGAAGAGCGCTATCGTTCGCTCTTTGAGACGAGTCGCGATGGTATCGTCACCGTCGATATGAGCGGCCGTATTCTCGAAGCCAATCCCGCTTACCAGAAGATGCTCGGCTACACTCTCGAAGAGCTGAAGCGTCTGACGTATCAAGAGCTGACCCCAGAAGTCTGGCATGACATGGAAGCGGCGATCGTGCGGGAGCACATTCTTCCGCGCGGCGAATCTGCCGAATATGAGAAGGAATATATCCGCAAGGATGGAACCGTATTTCCGATAAGTCTGCGAACGTGGACCGTTGTCGACGAAAGAGCTCATATTGTCGGCATGCGCGCCTTCGTGCGCGACATCACCGAACGCAAGCAGGCGGAAGCGGCGTTGCGCGACAGTGAGGAACGCTTCCGCGTATCCTTCGCAAACGCCTCGATCGGCTTTGCGATGAACGGTCCGGACGATACGCACCTTAACGCCAACCGCGCTTATTGCGGGATCACCGGCTATACGCGGCAGGAACTTCTTTCCCTCAAGGGTTCGGAACTGATCCATCCTGAAGATTGGCCAGCCACTCGGGCCTTGGCCGAACGGATGCTCGCCGGCGAGATACCTGGCTTCGTGGTCGAAAACCGCTACATTCGCAAGAGCGCTGAAACCATTTGGGTCCGCAAGAGCGTCTCGCTCATTCGCTCCGCCGATGGCGCGCCACGGTGGATCATCACTCTCGTCGAAGACGTCACAGAGCGAAAGCGGGTCGAGGAGGCGCTGCGGCAAAGCCGCAACGATCTCGACCGCGCGCAAGAGGTCGGAAAGATTGGCTGGTGGCGTCTCGACGTACGCCGGAACGTTTTGACCTGGTCGGACGAGAACCATCGGATCTTCGGCGTGCCGAGGGGGACGCCGCTCACCTACGATAGTTTTCTTTCCATCGTGCATCCCGACGACCGGGCCGATGTCGATGCAAAGTGGCAGGCTGGCCTGCGCGGCGAACCTTACGACATCGAGCATCGGATCGTGTCCGGGGAGGAGGGCAAATGGGTGCGTGAGAAGGCCTATCTGGAATTTGACGCGGCGGGCGCGCTTCTCGGCGGCTTCGGCATTACGCAGGACATCACGGAGCGAAAGCAGGCGGAGGAGGCGCTCCGCGAGAGCGAAGCTCGGCTGCGGCTCGCGACCGAGGCTGCGAAGATCGGCGCCTTCGACTGGCGCATCCTGACGGACGTGAACATCTGGACGCCGGAATTAGAGGCCATGTATGGGTTGGCGCCGGGCGAGTTCGGCCGGAGGCGGTCGGCCTGGGAGCAGTTGCTGCACCAAGAGGACCGCGCGGGCGCGGTCGCCAAGGTCAACGAGACGCTGGCGACGGGCGAACCCGTCGAGCATGAGTGGCGAGTCGTCTGGCCCGACGGCAGCGTGCACTGGATTGCCGGGCGGTTTCAAGGCTTCAAGGACGCGGCCGGGAAGCCAGTTCGCCTCACAGGCGTGAACATCGACATTTCCGAGCGCAAGCGGGTCGAGAAGGCGCTGCGCGAAAGTGAGCTGCGCTATCGCTCTCTCGTCGAAGCGGCGAGCGCGATCACATGGAGCTGTCCGCCATCCGGACTGCATGAAAAGCCGCAACAGGAATGGATGGCCTTCACCGGTCAGACCGCCGAGGAAATGCTGGGGGACGGCTGGACCAAGGTCGTTCACCCGGATGACCTCGAGGCCGCGGCGGCGCGGTGGCGAGAAGCGGTCGGCCGCGGCGAGCCGTTTTGGAGCGAGCACCGCATCCGCCGACAGGATGGCGAGTGGCGCTGGATGCGCGTTCAGGCCGCACCCATTCGCGACGCGACCGGCAAGATGGTCGAATGGTTTGGCAGCAATACGGACATCAACGATCTCAAGCAGGCCGAACTGGCGCTAAGGGAAAGCCAGCAGCAACTCGAGCTGGCGCTGGAAGCCGGCCAGTTGGGATTCTGGGACTGGCACGTGCCCAGCGGCCGGGTCCAGTTCGGCGGCAGTTGGGCGTCCATGCTTGGTTATGAACTCAGCGAGATGGAACCCGACGTCCGAGCCTGGGAAAGGCTGATTCATCCAGACGAGCGTGAAACCGTTGCCGCTCGATTGTCCGATCATCTGGAGGGCCGCGCCGAAATCTATGAATGCGAGCACCGCTTGCTCCACAAAGACGGTTCCTGGCGCTGGATTCTGGACCGCGGGCGGGTCGTGGAGCGGGACGCAGCTGGCCGGCCGCTAAGGGCGATCGGCACTCATGCCGACGTAACCGCGCGCCATGAGGCTGAAAGCGCGCTGCAAGACGCCGACCGCCGTAAGGACGAGTTCCTCGCCACTCTGGCGCATGAATTACGCAACCCGCTCACCCCGATCCGCAACGCCGTGCATATCTTGAAGAGGAAATATGGTCCCCAATTTCCTGATGCTCCGCTGCTCGCTATGGTTCAGCGACAGGTCGATCATCTTGTTCGCCTCGTCGACGACCTTCTTGAAGTGTCACGGATCAGCCGTGGCAAAGTCGACTTGCGAAAGGAAAGCGTCGCCGTGTCGGATTTCTTGCGACACGCATTGGAGTCCTGTCAGCCGCTCATCGAAAACAAGCGCCACCGCGTAACCGTGAATGTCGCGGATGAGCCGCTGCGGGTTTTCGGCGACTCCGTCCGTCTGGCGCAGATTGCGGCCAATATCATCAACAACGCGGCGAAATACACGCCGCCGGGCGGGCGCATCGAAATCGACGCCGCGCGCGAGGGCGATGAAGTCGTTCTGCGAGTTCGCGACAATGGCGTCGGCATCAGCGCCGACATGATGCCGCGCGTCTTCGATCTCTTCGCGCAGACGGACGGCCAAATTCGGCTTTCCGAAGGTGGGCTCGGCATCGGCCTCGCGCTTGTGCGCAGCCTCGTGGAGATCCACGGCGGCCGGGTGGAAGCGCGCAGCGCGGGCGTCGGCCGCGGCAGTGAATTCATCGTCAGTTTGCCGCTCGCGGATCGCGCCTATCCAGCTGCGTCACGATCTTCGGGAGGCTGACGCCCCGTGTCTTGTAGCCTCAATCCTATTCTGCGGCAGTCGGCGCATAGTTTGGATTGGATTCGGTGAGAACCGCGTCGAAGCCTTCGAATTCGGGACCGCCCAGATAGAGATCGCGGTTCTGACCAGCGTTTTTGTGGGCCTCACGGAAATGTTCGGAATGCGTCCAATCGATGAAGTGCTGCCGAGTCTCCCACAGCGCATGCGACGCATAGAGAACGTGGTCCTCCCGCTCGGGCCCCTTGAGCAAATGGAAGACGATGAAGCCGGGCCTTTCCTGAAGCCGCGACTGACGCGACCGCCAGACGTCTTCGAAGGCCTGTTCCTTTCCCTTGACGATTTTGAAGCGGTTCATTGCGACAAACATGACTCGGCTCCTGTCATTGGTCTCGGCGGGTCCGCCAGCGTTCTTAGCTAATCGTCCTCAAGGCGAAAGGCAAAGAACCTGGTCGAAGCGGCGACGGCTTGGACTCGATGGTCCCTGATCTGACGTTCGCCGCATGCGTGATCAGCAACTCTCCGCCATATGGCAGGCCTTAACGCTCTTTCGCGCGGTAGCGGCTCCGCTAAGACCGCAACGCATTGTGGACCGGGGCGCCACCGAGAAGATCGCACGCGCTTCAGTCGCACTCGAACACAGCCGGGCGCAAGAACAATAGCAGAGCCCTCGGCGGCGTAAGCGCTTGCCGGTGAATCACGATTCGCTGCAAGCGTTGCGCCCAACCACGCGATCTGAAGCTCGATGTGTCTGCAAGGTCGGACGCAACTGAGACCAGCGCCCTTGCGATCCCCTCGGACCGTTTGCCGGGTGATCGAATTCTGTTGGCTTCGGCGCAGCACGGTGACTGTGTGCGTGTCAATTTGTTCACAATAAGCACAAAGTACTATCTACTTTGGAATGAGAATAAATACACGATATATATGGTACATATGTCACATGTGCTTAAAAGACTTCCGAAATAACGACTACATAATTGACGAAAAAAAAATATCCGCGCTAAGTGCTGCATACAACGCGAAGCGTCGCACTGCACAATAGTAGAGGCGGAAGAATGAATAAGAAGCATTCCATATTTTCCTGCCTCGAGTCTTGGAAGATCGGGAAGAAATCCCGGCTTGTATGTAATTTCGGCGCGCCGGTTGTGATCGCGCTCGAAATCGCATCGGCTTCGGCGCAGAACGCCTCGCAAACATTGCCTCCGGTGACCGTGGACGCTCCGCGCGAAAAGCCGCAAGCCAAACCGCGGCAACAAACGCAACGTCCGGTCGCGTCGACCGCGCGGGCGAGCAGCGTTCATCCGAGCGGCCCGAGACCGCATGTGGCTTCGACGTCGCGCGGCGCCACGTCCGCCGCCCCGCAGGTCGGTCCTCCGCTGCTCTCCGGCGCAAACGGCGTTGCGCCGTCTCCGCCGACGGGCGAAATCGGCAATCTTCCGCCGGCCTACGCCGGAGGCGAGGTCGCTCGCGGCGCACGGCTCGGCATGCTCGGCAATCGCGATTTCATGGATACGCCATTCAATGTGACCAGCTACACGTCGGCGCTTATCCAAAATCAGCAGGCGCGCACCCTGCAGCAGGTCTTGGAGAACGATCCGTCGGTCCGCATGGCGACGTCGGCCGGGCACATTCGCGAGAATTTCAGGATTCGCGGCTTCCCCGTGCTTGGCAGCGAACTCGCGCTCAATGGCATGTATGGTCTCGCGCCCGACGGCCATGTGCCGACCGAATTCCTGGAGCGCGTCGAAGTTCTCAAGGGGCCGGGCGCGCTGCTCAACGGGATGGCGCCTTTCGGCGCGGTCGGCGGCTCGATCAATCTTGTCACCAAACATGCGGGCGATGCGCCGATCACCAGCGTCAGCACAGATTACACATCCAGTTCTCAGTTCGGCACGCATATCGACGTCGGCCGGCGCGGCGGCGACCATAATCAGTTCGGCATTCGCTACAATGGCGTTTACCGCAGCGGCGGGACTACGCTCGACGAGCAGTGGAAAGTGCGCGGCCTGAATGCGCTGGCGCTCGATTTCCGCGAAGAGCGCATCAGGCTGTCGATCGACGCCTATCACAGCCAGGAAATCTTCAAGAACGGCAGCGCGTTCTTCGCGAGCTTCAGCGGCATTGGCGTGGCCGCGGCGCCTCACTCAAGCACGAATCTCTTTGTCGGTTCCAACGCCCGCTTCGAAAACGCGGCGGTCATGGCGCGCGGCGAGCTGGATGTCGCTGAAAAGGTCACCGTTTTCGCTGGCATCGGCTTCTTGGACAGCCGAAATTCCGGCTTTACCAATGGAACCCAGGCGCAAGGCGTAAACCTGCTCGGCAACTTCACCGGAACGCGGATCGTCAATCTGCGCGGCTACACCAATACGCTTTCGACGCAGGGCGGATTGCGCGGGGAGTTGGACACGGGACCGCTTCGCCACAAATTCGTGGTGAGCGCCTCGGCGCTGAAATTCAGCCAAAGTTCCGAGTTCGGATCCATTGGACCTTACAGGTCCAACATTTATCTCCCCGTCGTGCCGCCTCAGGCGCCGCCGCCGCCGGTCGTTCCGAATACAGCGTTTCGTTGGGGGCAGCCCTATTTCGCGACCGACCCGAGGAAGACGGGAGAAACCTACCTCGCGAGTCTCGCCTTCGCCGACACCATTTCGGCCTTCGACGAACGTATCCAGTTCATCGGCGGCCTGCGCAGCCAGCGCGTGATGACCAAGACTTTCCAGGCCAACACAGGCTTTGAGACCAACTCCTACGACAGCCATCGCCTCTCGCCGGCCTATGCGCTGATCGTCAAGCCATTCGACAATCGGCTGTCGCTTTACGCCAACTATATCGAGGGCCTCAGTCAGGGCTTGCGAGTCACCAATCCGCTCGCAACCAATTATAATGAGACATACCCACCCTTCGTCTCAAAGCAGATCGAGACGGGCGCGAAGCTGGATTTGGGCATCCTCGCGAATACGCTGAGCTTCTACGAGATTACGCAACCGACTCTTGCGACGGTGACGAGCGGCGGCCTGATCAGTTACAAGCCCGTCCAGCAGCGCAACCAGGGCATAGAGTGGAACGTCTTCGGCGAGCCGATTCCGGGTTTCCGCGTGCTGGGCGGCGTCACCTATATGATCGGCGTCATCACGCAGAGCGCTGACGGAAAGACCACCGGGAAGAACGCCTTCGGCATACCAAGATGGCAGGCGAACTTTTATGGCGAATGGGACATTCCCTATCTTGCGGGGCTGACGGCGGAAGGACGCGTCATCTATACGAGCGCCCTCTATGTCGACTCGTTGAACTATTACCGAATTCCTGAATGGGCGCGGTTCGACGCGGGGCTTCGCTATGCGACGAACATATACGGCGTGGACATGACGCTGCGGGCGAATGTGAACAATCTGTTCGACCACAGCTATTGGTCCGGCTCCGCCAACGACGGCTTCGCCACGCTCGACGCGCCGCGCACCGTCCTCCTGTCGACGACGTTCAACTTTTAAGGATGGGAGCGGACGATGAACCTCTCGCCCGCCGCTATTCAATTCGCCGCCTGCGCGGCCATCGCGACGGGCGCCGCCGGCCTCTATCTCGGCGCACAGAACCAGCGCTGGCTGTCGCGGCCTCTGCCTGCTCTGTGGAGCGGCCTCGCTGGCGCGGCGCTGCTGCCTCTCGGCGTTTTTCTGTGGGGTCAGACGGTTCAGCTTTCGACCGCGATTTTCGCGACGCTCGTTTTGATCATGCTTCTGTTCATCGTTTTCCCATGCGTGGGAGCGCTGCGAACCTTCATCAGGAAGGCGCCATGAGTCGGATCAGACGCGATTGGGTCAGCAAAACCTCGGCCGGCGCCATTCTGGGCTTCAGCCTCGCGATCGCGCTTGCGGGCGTCTTTGCGTGGCTCAGTCCCGGCGGACTCGCAACCCCGAATAAATTTCAGCTCGTGATGTGGCTTATCGCGCCGATCTGGCTGACGACGCTGAGCCTGTGTTTCTTCTTTTCGAGCGGTATACGCGCCTGGCTCTGGCTGGGCGGCGTAAATCTACTGGCATACGCCGGCCTATTCGCCTGCCGCCTTCTCCTACGCTAATCGGGACAACGCACGATGCGCAGCGACGTTGTTCGACTCTATAAGATTGTCCATACCTGGACAGGCATCACCGCCGGGATGTTTCTGTTCATCGCCTTCTACGCCGGCTCCATCACGGTGTTCGCCGAGCCGCTCGCGCGCTGGGTTGCATCCCCCGCTCCGGTCCGCCTCACCGCCCTTGCCCAAGCGGATGAATTGATCGCGCACACGCTTGCCGTTCGCCCTGACGCAGCGAAGGAATTCACACTTTATCTCACCGATACCGAAGATCTTTGGACACGCCTCACATGGCGAAAAGGCAAGGACGACAGGACGCCGTGGTCGGCGGAGCTCTCTCCCGAAGGCGACTTGCGCCTTGCGCAGTCATATCGCTCGAGTCTTGCCGACTTCGTCGACAACATTCATCGAACCGCTGGCATTCCAGGCGCCAATGACATCGGCGAGACCATCATGGGCGTCGTGAGCGCCGTCTATGCGGTCGCGCTGGTGTCGGGCTTGATCATCGTTCTGCCTTCGCTCGTCAAGGATCTCTTCGCCCTGCGGATAAGCCCCAATCTCAAGCGCATGTGGCTCGACGCGCATAACGTCGTGGGCGTCATCAGCCTGCCGTTCCACATCGTCATCGCGCTGAGCGCGGTTGTTTTCTGCCTGCACGACCAGCTGTACGACGCGCTCGACTACGTCGTCTATGACGGCCGTCTGAAGTCGGTCATGGCCGCGAGCAACCCCTTCAACTCTATCAAGAAGGACGAGCGACCTGCGCCGATGCTGCCCGTCAACACGCTCCTTGAGCGGGTGAAGGCGGCGTCGCCGAGTTTCGTCCCCGCCGAGATGCGTTACCGCAACGCTGGACTTCGCGGCGCCTCGGTTCAGGTTTGGGGTCATGACGCCCGCTATATGACGAGAGGAAAGGGGTTTGCGGTCATCAGTCCGGTCACCGGCGAGATCGCCAACACGGACTATCTGCCGGGCAGAGAGGGAACTTGGACGGGCGTCGTGGCGACGTTCTTCGCCTTGCATTTCGCTACCTTCGGCGGCGATATCGTGCGTGTCTGCTACTTCCTTCTCGGCATCGCGGGCGCCTTCCTTTTCTATTCCGGCAATTTGCTTTGGATTGAGTCTCGCCGGCGAACTGAACGGCGAAACGGTGGGCCCGTAAATCAGAAGTTATCGACGCGGCTGATGTCCGCCGCTACGGTCGGCGTTTGTCTCGGCGCGATCTGCGCGATCTCCATCACGATCGTGGCAGCGAAATGGTTGAACGGCCGCGTTGCGAACATCGATGTGTGGCACAATGGCGTTTATTACACCGTGTTCCTTGCGAGCGTCCTTTGGTCGTTCGTCAGGGGAGCGGCCGCGGCCAGTGTTGAGCTTCTCTGGCTTGCCGCGATAGCCGCCGCTGCAATTCCTTTCACCTCACTGCTCAGTTGGGCGTCGCCTGCGCTCGGCATGCAAGGTTCGGCGAGCCTGGCCGCGCTCGGCGTCGACCTCGTCGCGCTTTCCGCCGCCTTAGTTTTCGTCTGGATGGCGCGCTCTGCAGCTCATCGCGTGGAATATGGCCCCGCCGACAGCGTCTGGGCCGCGTCACATCGGCAATTGCAGGAGGCGACGCGATGACGACGCCCTGCGAGCAATTGTTGGAAGCGCGCTTCGGCCGAGACGTGGGCTCCGATCGTTGGTGGCGTCGGGTCGCCATCGAAGGCTGCCCGATTGTTCAGGCGATAGGCGGGGACCTGGCGCGCGTATCGTTCTTGTGGCGAGACCCCGAAGGCGATGCGACGGCCTCAAGGATTCGATGCGTCTACATCGATATCTGCTCAGTCACCGATCATCATAGCAATGAGTCCGCCTCTTTGGAGCGGATCGCCGGAACGGACGTCTGGCATTGGTCCTTCGAGGTAGAGGCTGAATGGCGCGGAAGCTATTGCTTCATTCCTCTCGACGACGACCATCTCCTTGGCGCACAGGGCGTTGGCCGCGAAACGACTCCGAAGGAGTGGTGGCGCTCCGCGCTGAAGTTCGCGCAGACCGATCCGTTGAACCCCAACCTTGGCCATGTCGGTCTGCGCGGACAGCCGTTATCCGCGGCGCATCTTCCGCAGGCGCCATTCCAAACGGCGTGGCGAGACGTCGACCGCAAAAACCGCGCAGCAGCCGATCAAAGCCGCCTGCATCTGATGGAATGGAACAGCGCTCGGCTGCGTAACAGCCGCCGTGTTTGGATTTATCGCACGGGCGCGACGCCTAAAGGAGGAAAGCTTCCTCTCGTCGTGCTCCTGGACGGCCAATATTGGGCCGAAGCCATGCCGGTCTTCTCGGCCCTAGATCATGCCACGCAAGCCGACTTGCTCCCGCCCAGCGTCTATGTGCTCATCGACTCGCTCAACGCAGACATGCGAAGTCGCGAACTCGCGTGTGACGAAGCCTTTCTGGAGGCGGTTCAGCAGGAGCTTTTGCCAATCGTGGCAGGCCTCGCGCCGTACGGCCACGATCCGAGCAAGACCGTCATAGCGGGACAGAGCTTTGGCGGACTCGCGGCGCTTTTCGCCGGACTTCGCTCGCCAGAATGTTTCGGTTGCGTGCTCAGCCAGTCAGGCTCGTTTTGGTGGCCGGGAGGTTATGTGGGGGAGGAGGTGCGCCCGCACGTTCCTGACACGCGCGGCCATGCGCGAGACGTCGTCGCGGATTTGATCGAGAGCAGCAAGAGCGGCGTTTCCCGTCTTCGCGTCTTTCTTGAGGCTGGAAGCTTTGAGAAAGTCATTCGCGTCGCCAGCGACCGCGTTCACCGGACTCTCATCGACGCGGGGCACGACGCCCACTATCGCGTCTATTCGGGCGGGCACGATCCGCTCTGCTGGCGTGGCGGATTGATCGACGGACTGTCCCTTCTGCTCGCCGACCATCGTGCGGCGCCCGCCGGCGTTAAGGCGTCTCGCTCGGACGCCTCAAGATTGGCGATTACAAACGCGAGGGAGTGAATGTGTGAACGACGCGCAGCCAAATCCATTCGACGACGAAAGCCTTACGTTTCTCGTTCTGGTCAACTCCCAGGGACAACACAGTCTCTGGCCGACATTTGCCCCGGAGCCTGCAGGTTGGCGACGGCTCTTCGGTCCGAGCGATCGGAGCGACTGCGTAAAATTTGTCGATGAGCACTGGACGGACATGCGCCCGAAGTCTCTTCGTGAGGCTTCTCGTCCGCGCTAATCGAATGATTTTGTAAACAGCCTTTCTTTCGAAGGGAAAGACAAGTGCTTCTTGCTCCGACTTTGCGACCGTCCGTGCCGATCGCGCTTGAACTCCCGCTCATTGCCGCCCAACCGGGCATCTGGATGGGCGATCAGGTTTCACCGACGCGAAACGCCTTCATCGTTGCACAATATGTGGAGCTGTGTGGCGACGTTGATCTTGAATCTCTGCGCCGCGCCATTCGCATCGGACTTTCCGAGGCCGATACAGTTCACGCCCGATTTATCGAGACCGAGGGCCAGCTCTCGCAAATCATTCCTCAACGCATAAATGCTGGAGAGTCGCCCGATCCGGATGTCGTTGACGTCAGCGAAGAACCAGATCCGAAGGCTGCAGCGCTTGCCGTCATGCGCGCTGATCTAGCGGCGGATCTGCCACTGGATGGCGACGCGTTGCTTTATCGGCACGTCCTGATTCGTCTCGGTGAAACATCGAATGGCGAGCGCTGGTTCTGGTATCAGCGATACCATCATCTGATGGTCGACGGTTTCAGCTTTACCGCCATCGCGCGGCGCATAGCCGATATTTACACGGCGCTAAGGCGCGGCAAGCCTTTAGGGGACTCGCCTTTCACCTCCTTCGCCGAAGTCGTCGAAGAATACCAGTCCTATGAGGGCTCGAAGGCGCAGGAAGCAGACCGGTGGTTTTGGTTGGACCACGCCAAAAATCTGCCGACCCCGATCGCATTGTCACAGCCCAGAACGAAAATCTCGCAGGATGCGGATGTGTCCTTGCCGCGGCGGCGAAGAATATCTCTTCCGCCAGATGTTATGGCAGCGTTCGAGACGCAGGGCGTCACGATGCGCGTCTCCGGCGTCGAAATGGCGATGGCGGCCGTTTTTGCGTATCTGCATCGGATGAGCGGCGCGACGCGATTGACAGTCGGCATGCCGTTCATGCGACGCATGGGATCCATCGCGCTCTTCGCCGCAGGTCCTGTCGTGAACGTCCTTCCTGTACAGCTGAGCATGGCGCCATCAATGTTGCTGTCGGAGGCGGCGACAGCGCTTGCCTCCGAATTGAAGGCGGTGCGCCGACGCCAACGGTACGAAGCCGAACAGCTGCGGCGCGATCTCGGGCTGGTCGGCTCGGATCGCTCTCTCTACGGGCCGATGCTCAATCTCAAGATGTTCGATTATCGGCTCGATTTCGATGGCGTCGCGGGCGTGACGCATCAGCTGGCGTCGGGGCCAGTCGAAGACATGGAAGTCGATCTTTATGTCGACGACGGCAGACTGACGATTGATCTCGTCGCGAATTGCGATCGCTACGACGAGCAGGATCTGGAACTCCACGCGAAGAGGCTCGCCTGTCTCGTGGAGCGCCTCGCGGCGGATCCCAAACTCCCGATCGGCGCGGCGGCGCTCTTGACCGAAGGCGAGCGCGCGCTGATCGCGGCGGCGAACGACACGGCGAAGGATGTTCCACGGCTGACATTATGCGACATGCTGGCCGCCCAGGCGGCAAAGACGCCAGACGCTATAGCGTTGGTTGATGGCGACCATACGCTCACCTATCGAGAGGTTCGGCGCCAGGTCTCTCGATTTGCGCAAATGCTTGCAGACGCGGGGGTCGTCGCCGAGGATCATGTCGCGATCGCGCTTCCCCGGACTGTTCACTTAAGTCTTGCGATTCTGGCGGTGCTTGAAACGGGCGCCGCCTACTTACCTCTCGACATCAATTATCCCGACGAGCGACTGGCTTATATGGCCGAGGACGCAGCGCCGCGCGTGATCATCACCAGCGAGACTCTGCGAAGCCGGTTCGAAAACATGGGACCGGTTCTGATCTTCGATGAGCTTACGCCCGGCGTCGAAGAACATCCTTCAGCGCCAAAGACGACGCTCACGCCGGACCACCCGGCCTATATCATCTACACGTCGGGCAGCACCGGAAAGCCGAAGGGCGTCGTTGTCTCTCACGGCGCGGTCGTCAATCTCCTTTGCTGGCTTCAAGACGAATATGCGCTAAACGCCGACGACGTGGTTCTGCAGAAGACGCCCTGCAGCTTCGATGTCTCGGTCGGCGAGTTTTTCTGGCCCCTGACATGCGGCGCGCGTCTTGTGATGGCGCCGGAAGACGTGGACCGTGATCCCGAAGCCCTGCTTCAGGTCATCCGCGACTATCGAGTCACGACGATGAATTTCGTACCCTCGCTGCTTGCCGCCTTTGTCGCCGGCGTTCGGGCGACGGCGAACCCCGCGCGTGACGCTGTGAGCCTGCGTGCAGTGTTCTGTATTGGCGAGGCCTTGTCCAAGGAACTCGCTGAGGCTTTCGAGAACCTGTTTCACGCCCCGCTGCATAATGTCTACGGACCGACCGAGGCGACGGTCGAGGTGACGTATCAGCCTGCATTCGGACAGGCGCTCGCGTCGGCGCGGGGACCGGGTGTCCCGATCGGGCGGCCCTTGTGGAACACAGGCTTGCGCATATTGGACTCGCGCTTGCGCCCCGCGCCGATCGGCGTCGCCGGCGATCTCTATCTGACGGGATCGCAGCTTGCGCAGGGCTATTGGCGCCGCGCTTCGCTGACCGCCAGCCGCTTCGTCGCCGACCCCAAAGCCGATGGCGCGCGCATGTATCGAACCGGCGACATCGCGCGCTGGCTGCCTGACGGAACCGTCGATTATCTCGGTCGTAGCGACGATCAGCTTAAGATTCGCGGCCAGCGAATCGAGCTTGGCGAAATCGAAAGCGCTTTGCGGGATCAGCCTGGCGTTGGGCAGGCGGCGGTTATCGCGCGCATTTTCGGCTGCGGGCATGCGTCGGCGCTTGCTTCTGACGCTCGACAACTCATCGGCTATGTCACGCCCGCGACGCGCGGCGACGAACTCGACGGCGACGCGCTGCGCGCGGCGCTGGGCAAGCGCCTTCCTGCCTATATGACGCCTGTTGCGATCGTGGCTTTGGAGGAATTGCCGCTGAGCGCCAACGGCAAGCTCGATCGGAAGGCTTTGCCCGATCCGTCCGAGGCGGCTCGGTCGAAAAGCCGACAGCTGCTTCCTGGACCCGAAGCGATGCTCGCCGATCTTATCGCCGGCATCCTGCGCGTGGACCACGTCGGCGCCGATGACGATTTCTTCTTTCTCGGCGGCGACAGTATTTCCGCGATAAGCCTTTGTGCGGTGCTGCGTCGGCGCGGCGCCTTGTTGCGGCCGCGAGACATCTTCGAGTGCCGCAGCGTCGCGCGTATGGCGAAGGTACTCGTGTCGAAGTCTGACGCAGCGCCCGCCGAAACTCTTGAGACCAACGAAATCAGCGAGGCGGAGCTGGATGCCTTGCGCGAGCGTTTCGGTCCGATCGCCGCCGTATTGCCTGCATTGCCGTTACAAGAAGGACTGCTGTTCCATGCCCGGCTCGGCGAGCAAGCCAGCCGCTACAACGCTATCTCCCGCTTTGATTTCGAAGGTCCGCTTGATGTCGAAAGACTGAAGGATGCGCTGGAGACGCTGCTCCGCCGTCACCCCCAGCTGGCCGCCATCTTCGACGTTCAACAGGGCGCAGCGCTGCAAATCCTTCCGCTGCTCGATGAGGGGTCCAGTCTACGCCACTGGCCATGGAAGCGTTGCAATCTCGACGCATGCGATGAACAGCAGCAAGTCGGCGAACTCGACCGTCTCGAGCGGGCGGAACTCGATCAGGATTTTCTTGGCGCCGAGGCGCAGGAGCGGATGATGGCGCAGGCGACGCTGGTGCGCCTTGCCGGCGACAGGCATGTTCTGCTCATCTGCTCGCATCATTTGATCGGCGACGGCTGGTCTTCAACGATCATGCTGCGAGAGTTGCTGGGCGCCTATGCGGGTTATGCGCTGCCGGCTCTCACGCCCGATTATCCAACGGTCGTGCGTCGCCTCACAAGCCGCGACCCGGCCCCGGCGCGTCTCGCCTGGCGAGAGGCGCTGCAGGGCGTTGCGCCGACATTGCTGTTTGAAGACAAGGGCTTCGGCGCCATTCATGAGCTACCGCTTAATCTTCGGCCCGGGTTCCTGGAAGAACTTGAGGCGCTGCGCCGCAGCCGTGGCCTAACGCTCAACACGCTGATGCAAGGCGTGTGGGGCGCATTCCTTGCAACAATGACTGGTCGCAACGATGTCGTCTTCGGGTCGCCGATGTCGGGTCGTTCCGAGGCGATCGAAGGCGTCGAAGCGCATATCGGACTTTTCACCAACACGCTGCCGGTCCGTTTGCGGCTGCGCCCGGATCAGCCGCTGCTGGAGCAGCTTGCCAATGTCCAGCAGCGACAAATTCGGCTGCTGGAGCATGACGGCGTTGGGCTTGGCGAAATCCAACGGCTTTGCGGCGTTTCAAACCTGTTCGACACATTGCTCGTGGTGGAGAATTATCCGGAAGACGCGAAGTTGTTCGCGGCGGACTTCGGCGGTCTGCGATGCGTCGGCGCCCGCAATCGCGGCTATACGCATTATCCCTTGACGCTGATGGTTCTGCCGGGCCGGCAACTGGAGCTGCGGCTCGAATATCGCGAAGGCGTCAAGGAGCCGGAGCGCATTGCCCGCCGTGTGACGAAACTGCTCGAACAAATCGTCGACCGACCCGATGCGCCGCTCTCTGCGATGGACGTTTTGCTGACCGAGGAGCGTGATCTGCTCGCGCGCGTCAACGCGACGAAGGTGGCGAATCATCCGAGCACCCTGTGCGAACTGCTGGCGGACCAGGCGCAGTGCACGCCGGACGCCATAGCGCTGGTCGACGGCGAGTATGCGCTGTCCTACCGCGAGGTTCGGCGGCAAGTGACGGCGCTCGCACGCAACTTCGCGGCTGCCGGCGTCACGGCCGGCGACATCGTCGCGATTGCGCTGCCGCGATCTGTTCGACTCGTCATCGCGCTGATGGCCGCGCAAGAAGCGGGCGCCGCCTATCTGCCGCTCGACACCGGCTATCCGGAAGAACGTCTTGCGTACATGGTGCAAGACGCCCGACCTCGCCTCATCGTCACCACGTCTGAGCTGCAGGATCGCTTCGAGCGATTGGGCGCATCGCTTGTCTATGATGAGCTGTTGGACGGCCCCAACGAAAACGCGGTGCGGACCGAGACTCGTTCTCCAAGTCCCGAAGATGCGGCCTATGTCATCTATACCTCCGGCTCGACCGGTCGTCCTAAGGGCGTGACGGTCTCTCACAAGGCGATCGTCAATCGTTTGCGCTGGATGCAGCATGAGTACCGATTGAGCGCGGACGACGTCGTCTTGCAGAAGACGCCAAGCAGCTTCGATGTGTCGGTATGGGAGTTCTTTTGGCCGCTGATGACGGGCGCACGTCTCGTCGTCGCGCCGCCCGAAGCGCATCGCGATCCACGCGAGCTGCTTCGGCTCATTCAGGATCACCGGGTCAGCGTGATCCATTTCGTTCCGTCAATGCTCGCGACCTTCGTCGCGAGGGCCGGATCCGAGTCCGGCCATGCGGCGGACTCCAGCAGTTTGCGTCTCGTCTTCTGCAGCGGCGAAGCGCTGTCGAAAGAATTGGCCCGGTCCTATGAGACGTTGTTCAGCGCGCCGCTGCATAATCTCTACGGTCCGACAGAGGCGGCTGTCGACGTCACCTATCAACAGGCCTGCGGAGTTGGCGCGGACGACGCTGCTGCGGCGGCCAGCGTTCCCATCGGCCGGCCCGTGTGGAACACAGGCTTGCGGGTTCTCGATGGCTGGCTGCGGCCGACGCCCGTCGGAGTCGCTGGCGAACTTTATCTTTCTGGCGTCCAGCTTGCCGATGGTTACCTCGGCCGCCCGTCGCTTACGGCCAGTCGTTTCGTCGCCGATCCTTTTGCGGACGGCGAGAGAATGTATCGCACAGGCGATATCGTCCGCTGGCTCGCGAACGGAACCGTCGAATATCTTGGTCGAGGCGACGACCAGATCAAGATTCGTGGCCAGCGGATCGAACTCGGCGAAATCGAAAGCGTGCTGCTGGAGCAGCCCGGCGTCGCGCAGGCCGCGGTCATAGCAAGAGCGACGGGCGAACGCGTCGGCGGCGGCGCCGATGAGCGTCACTTGATCGGCTATGTCGTTCCATCAAGCGATACGGAGCTTGATGGCGAGGCGTTGCGCGGCGCGCTCTTGCGTCGTCTCCCCGGCCACATGACTCCGACGGCCGTAGTCTGCCTGAAGGAATTTCCGCTGAACGCCAGCGGCAAACTGGACAGAAAGGCGTTGCCGGCGCCGGGAGGCGCGCTTCATCGCCAAGGCCGCAAGCCGCTTCCGGGAATTGAGACGATTCTTGCAGAAATATTCGCGCGCGTTCTTGAGATCGATGAGATCAACGCCGACGATGACTTCTTTGCGCTCGGCGGACATTCCCTGCTCGCTATGCAGCTTGCCGCCGCGTTGGAGACGGAATTCAAGACGCCTGTCTCCGTCGGTGAAGTCATCGTCAATTCGAGCGTTGAGCGGCTTGCGCGCGCGCTTTTCGACGAACAAGCGGGCGAAGAGCGCAAGGCGGGCTTCGGCGAAGTTCTGCATCTGCGCTCGGGCGCCGATGCGCCGCTGATCTGCATTCATCCCGCTTCTGGCTTTTCGTGGCAGTTCAGCGTCCTTACCCGCTACCTCCAAAGCGACTGCCCCGTGATCGGACTTCAGTCGCCGCGGCCGAACGGAGTCATCGCCGTCTGCGATACGATGGATGAGGTCTGCAAGAGACATCTCGAAACGATCCGCAAAATTCAGCCTCATGGGCCTTACCGGCTGCTCGGCTATTCGCTTGGCGGCGTAGTGGCGCAGGCGATCGCTGTGCGACTTGTCGAAGAAGGCGACGTGGTCGACTTTCTCGGACTGCTCGACACCTATCCGCCAGAAATCCAGGACTGGACCAGACCGCCGACGGAAGACGAAGAGAACGAGATCGAGAAGGAGCGCGCGCTGTTCATGAACGCCTCCAAAGACGCTCTCGATTCGGCCTTGGCGAAGGAAAAGGCCGAGATGTTCGGCAATATCATGCGGAACTACGAAGATTCAGTGCGTCTACTCTCCACCGCGAGGACGGCGCGCTATCCCGGAGCGGCGACGCTATTCGTAGCGAGGCGGACCTTGCCGCCGGGAATGGACGTCCAGGAGACCTGGCGTCCCTATGTGGGCCAGCTCAACGTCGTCGACCTGGACTGCGCCCACACGGACATTGTCTCTCCGCGCTCCCTGCAGGCTTTGGGGCCAATCCTCAATCGCTTGCTGCGCGACAGAGAGGCGAGGAGCTAGGGGATGGACACTCAGCACTCCCCAGAAGCGTCGCAAGAGAAGCGCAACGAAGGTCATGCCGTGTCGTCGGGTTCATCTCCTGATCCGGCGGGCGGCGTCGCCAAGAACATCGTCAAGAACAAATCTACTCTGCTGTTGGACCTTAGCCTGCTGCGCGACAACGCCGCATTTCGCACCGTCGTCATTGCGCGGACCCTGTCGGTGTTTTCGCTGGGCATGCTGACAGTGGCGGTCCCAGTTCAAATCCAGGAATTGACCGGCTCGCCTATGCAGGTCGGAATATCCATGGCGCTCGGCGGCGGCGGCGCCTTCGCCGGGCTGTTGGCGGGTGGGGTGCTCGCCGACCGGTGGGATAGACGCAAGCTCATCCTCTTTGCGCGGTCGGTGTGCGGCATTGGCTTCGCCGCGCTCGCCGTCAATGGCTTCAGCTCGTCGCCGTCAGTGCTGGCGATCTATGCGTTGGCGTTGTGGGACGGATTTTTCAGCGCGCTCGGCGTTACTGCGCTGCTCGCCGCCACGCCTTTTCTCGTCGGCCGCGACAATCTTGGCGCTGCCGGCCAGTTCAACATGCTGACGGTTCGCATGGGCGGAATCCTCTCTCCGGCAATCGGCGGGATGGTGATCGCGTCTTTCGGCGTGGGCTGGAATTACCTTGCAGCCGCGATCGGCGCGCTGCTGACCGTCGCTCAGCTCATGCGGCTTCCGCCGATGCCTCCCGCCAGACGCGAACCGCAGCACCCGCTGCGCGCGCTCGGGGCGGGCGTCGGCTATCTTTTCGTTAACAGGCTTGTCGGCGCCGTCGTCGCGGTGGGCGCGCTTGTCAGTCTCGGCGGCGGCGTTCGCATTCTCTTGCCGGCGCTTGCCGAGGACGTATACCGCGTCGGGCCGTCGGCGGTGGGGATGATGTATGCCGCTGCGCCGCTTGGCGCGACGGCAGCGGCCTTAACGGGCGGTTGGCTCGGCGGCTTTGCTCGTTCCGGAGCGCTACTGCTCGCGAGCGGCGCGGCAGCTTTCGTCGCGCTGGGGTCGCTCGGATTTATCAGCGATCCTGTCGTCGGTTTTGTGGCGCTCACGGGCTTTGGCTATTTGAGCTCGATCGCATCGCTTCTGCAGTTCACTCTTGTCCAACGCCACACGCCAGAACATTTGTTGGGTCGGGTCAATGGTCTATGGGCCGCCCAGGCGGTCACTGGCGACGCGTTTGGCGCGCTCGCGCTTGGAGGCCTGACTCGCGTTTTGCCGCTGACGTCCGCCATCCTCATTTTCAGCCTTATCGCGCTTTTTTCGAGCGGGGCGATGGCGATCGGATTTCGTTCCCTTCGCTTCGCCTCGTCAAAGAGGAGCGAGGATTTGTCTTCGACGAGCGCCGAAACGAGCGAACGGCCGCAGCCTCAACTCTCGAAGACCGAGAAAGCTTGATGTGCACGCCGTGCATGTAGGCGACGCCTTTTGATGAAGAACGATATCGATAGCGGTAGAGGTGCGACATGAATGCGATTAATCTTGCTCCTTCAGTTTCGACCATTGAAGCCAATCCCAGCTTTGTGTTCACTTCGCCGCACCGAAGCCTCAAAGCATTCGGCGTTGCCGAGCGAATTTGTCTTTCGGCGTGCGGAGCGGCGCATTCGGATAGTTTCCTGCAGATGGCCGTGCAGGGCGCAATCAATCGGGCGCGGCAGGCCGGACAGGTGAATCCCATCGTTGCGGGCGCCATTCCTTTCGACATACGGCAGCCCTGCTCACTGTTCGTGCCAATGAGTTATACTGAATTCGTAAGAGAGTCGCTGATGGTCGAGGAGCGACGCTCGGAGCGGGCGCCCACGGTCCTCGGCATGCGTAGCCTCCCCGACAAGGACGCATTCAAAGACGCCGTCACGCGCGCGATCACAAGCTTTCGCGCGGGTAAAATGTCGAAAGCGGTTCTATCCCGCATCCTCGAAATCGAACTCGCACAACCGGTCGACGTCACAGCGATCTTGAACGCCTTGATGAAGCAAAATCCCAGCGGCTATCATTTCAAGGCGCCTTTGGGCGATGGAGCGATATTGCTTGGCGCAAGTCCCGAACTCCTCATCCAAAAGGACGGCGCCGCCATTCGCTCTAATCCCTTGGCCGGTTCGGCCAAACGCAGATCGGACCCGGAAGAGGATCGGCTGGCGAGCCGCAAGCTGTTGCAGTCGAACAAAGACAATTTCGAGCACAGGCTTGTTGTGGATGAAATACAGGAAGCACTGGAGCCCGTATGCAAAGCTCTAACGACGCCCACTGAGCCAGCGCTCATGAACACGTCGACGATGTGGCATCTCTCGACATTGATCACCGGCGAGCTGGCGAACCACCACACGTCGGCGCTTCAACTTGCCTGTCGGCTGCATCCGACGCCAGCGGTCTGCGGCTATCCAACCGCTGAGTCGCGGTCGTTGATTGGCGCTCTGGAGCCATTCGACCGCGGCGTTTTCAGCGGCGCCGTCGGATGGTGCGACTCAGAGGGTAATGGCGAGTGGGCGGTGGCGATAAGGTGCGGAACGGTTCACGACAAAGCCATTCGACTCTTTGCCGGCGCCGGCATCGTCGAAGCTTCTGATCCGGAATCCGAATGGGCGGAAACTGAAGCCAAGTTAGGCACGATGCTGCGCGCCTTCGGAATAGAAACGGGGGAGCGCCCCGCATGCCGATAGAGTTCACGCCCTGGCCCGACGCCTTCGCCCGTAGATATCGCGACAAGGGCTATTGGCGCGGCGAGCCGCTGACCGAGATTTTGCAGCGCGCCTGCCATCGTCATCCTGACGCAGCCGCGCTCATTTGCGGCGAGCGACATCTCACTTACGCTGAGTTGGACGCTAGGTCCTCGCGCCTTGCGTCTAGCCTCATGCGGCGCGGAATAGTGCAGGGCGATACGGCGCTCGTGCAACTTCCCAACGTCGCCGAGTTTTACATCGTCTTTTTTGCGCTGCTCAAAATGGGAGTGGCGCCGGTCAACGCGCTGTTCAGCCACGACAGGCTGGAGATGACCGCCTATGCGCAGCAGCTTCAGCCCAAGCTTCTCATCGCGTCCGCCGAACATCGTCTCTTCGCGGATGGCGTCTATGTCACAGGCTTCCGAAGCTGCGCGCCGACATTGAGCGTCGTGGCCATCCACGGACGAACTGAATATGCTGAAAATCTCGAGGCGCTGTGGGAATGTGACTCAGACGGCGCGGCGGATGGACCGCGTCCGTCCGCGGCCGATCAGGTGGCGTTTTTCCAATTGTCGGGCGGCAGCACCGGCGTTCCCAAGCTCATTCCGCGCACCCATGACGATTACTTCTACAGCGTCCGGAGAAGCGCGGAAATCTGCGGTCTGACGGCTGAGAGCCGCTACCTGTGCGCGCTACCCGCGCCGCATAATTATCCGCTCAGTTCGCCCGGCGCGCTCGGCGTCTTTCACGTCGGCGGAACAGTGGTGATGGCGCGAAATCCGAGCGCGGATCTCTGCTTCGATCTCATTCGCCGTCACAAGGTCAATATCACAGCGATTGTGCCGACGGTTGCTTCGCTATGGCTCGACGCCGCCGCCAACGACTCTCGCGAAGCGCCGAATCTCACAGTGATGCAAGTCGGCGGCGCGCGGCTCAGCGAGACGGTCGCCCGCCGAATTGTCGCGACCTTCGGCTGTCGGCTGCAGCAGGTTTTCGGCATGGCCGAGGGGCTCGTCAACTACACAGGTCTTGATGATGCGCCCGAGCGCATTTTCACGACTCAAGGCCGGCCGATGAGTCCCGATGACGAACTGAAAGTCGTCGATGCAGATGGCGAAGAGGTCGCCGCAGGCGAGGTCGGCGAGCTGCTGACACGCGGTCCGTACACGGTCCGGGGCTATTATCGCTCCCCAGAACATAACGCTCGCGCCTTCGATGACGACGGTTTCTATCACACGGGCGATCTGGTCGAGATGACGGCGGAGGGATGTGTCAGAGTCGTGGGCCGCAAGAAGGATCAAATCAACCGCGGCGGCGAGAAGATTGCGGCGGAAGAGATCGAGAATGTGCTGCTGCAGCACGGGGCGGTCGTCCACGCGGCGCTCATTTCCATGCCTGACGCCCTGATGGGGGAGAAAAGTTGCGCTTACATTGTCACGAGCGACGCGGCGCTAAGACCGATCGCCTTGCGCAAGCACCTCCGCAGCCAGGGTGTCGCTGAATTCAAACTCCCTGACCGTTTTGAATTCGTCGATCAAATGCCGCTTACCGCCTTCGGGAAGGTCGATAAGCAAACACTGCGCGACGACATCCAGACGAAGCTCAACGTCTAAACGCAAACAGGAATTGACCATGGCCATACAGTCCCTTGCGTCCTACGCCATGCCGGGCCCGGACTCCTTCCGAATAAACAAAGTCAACTGGAGTTTTGCGCCCGAGCGCGCGGCGCTGCTGATCCACGACATGCAAGACTATTTCGTCGGCTTCTATGGCGAGGAAAGTCCACTTGTCGATCAGCTTGTTTCGAACATTCGTAGGATGCGCGCCTTTTTCAGGGCCCACGGCGCCCCGGTGATCTATACGGCGCAACCGATTGAACAGAGCGACGAAGATCGCGGGTTGTTGAGCGATATGTGGGGACCGGGTCTGAACGCTCATCCAGACCAACATAAGATCGTTGAAGCCTTGTCGCCGGAAGCGGACGACAAGGTGCTGACCAAATGGCGTTACAGCGCCTTCAAGCGTTCGTCCCTGGCCGAGATGATGAAGGACATGGGCAGAGATCAACTGGCGATCTGCGGCGTCTACGGCCACATCGGTTGTCTGACGACGGCGCTCGACGCCTTCATGCATGACATCAAGCCTTTCATGATCGCCGACGCTATCGGCGATTTTTCGCTCGAAGATCATCTCATGACTCTAAACTATGTCGCCGGACGCTGCGGCATGGTGGTCGGCGTCGACGAATTGCTCGCCGCGCGAAACACGCATTCTGCGCCGCTGACCAGAGAAGACCTCAAGAAGCAGCTTTTGTCGGCGCTCGATGTCGAGGAATCAGACTTCGACCCCGACGAAAACCTCATCGATTACGGCCTCGACTCGGTGCGAGTCATGATGCTGGTCACCGAATGGCGCAAGCTCGGCATCGATGTGGGTTTTGATGAGTTGGCGAAAAAGCCGACCTTGAATGGCTGGTGGGACATCATCGATCGGCGGCTCGCCGCGGTCGTCTCCGCGTGACGTCTCGGCGGTTGCGAATGAATTTTTCAGGAAAGCGGATCTGGGTCACGGGCGCCGGCCAGGGAATTGGCTATGCGACGGCCGCCCAATTCGCGGCGCTCGGCGGCGACGTTGTCGGGCTGGACATGACGTTCGCGGGCTCGAACTATCCTTTCGCGCCCGTGCGCCTCGACGTCAGCGATCGCGATCAGGTGCAAGAGACCTGCCGAGCCTTGCTGAAAGAGCGTCCGAGATTGGATGTGCTGGTCAGCGCCGCAGGCGTGCTGCGTCTTGGTTTGACGGAAGAGCTGAGCCTTGATGATTGGGCCGCGTGTATGAACGTCAACGCTTCCGGCCCCTTCCACCTGTTTCAGCACACCATCCCGCAGTTCAAACGGCAGCGCTCTGGGGCGATCGTCAGCGTCGGCTCCAACGCCGCGCATACGCCGCGCATGCTGATGAGCGCCTATTGCGCCTCGAAGGCGGCGCTGACCAGTCTGACGCACTGCGTCGGCTTGGAGCTCGCGCCTTACGGCGTTCGCTGCAACCTCGTCTCCCCTGGCTCCACTGACACCGCCATGCAGCGCTCGATGTGGCGTTCGGCAGACGCAGAGAAGCAAGTGATCGCCGGAGACCCAGGGTCCTTCAAATTGGGAATTCCGCTGGGAAAGATCGCCGCTCCGGAGGAGATCGCAAGCGCCGTCGTGTTTCTTGCGTCGGATCTCGCCAGCCACATCACGCTTCAGGATCTTGTCGTTGACGGCGGCGCGACGCTTGCAGCTTAACGGCTGATCGAAGGCGCCGCCGGGGGCGCCGACATGCCTGCCGGACGTCCGCCCGCCGTCATCCCGCCCGCGGCCGACGCAGAGCGGGCGCAGACCCGACATCTGCGCCTCGGGCGTTGGTCTTTGGCGAGACCGCTTCGACAAGTTATAAATCACCAAGCGCGATTGCGACACTTAAGCTTCAGAGAGCCAGCCCCGGCCGAATGATGATAAAAATCAAACTATTACTGTCCGTGACCTTAGCCTGCTTGGCCATCGTTGTGTCCACGCCCGCATGCCCGGAAACCAGCCCCCCTCCGGCGAAAAAGATGCAGGTTGTGGTGTTGGAAAGTCCACCGTTCGTCATGAAGACTGACCAGGGATTTACTGGATTTGCGATCGACCTGTGGGAGGAAAGCGCCAAACGCATGGGCTTGGATTACGAATATCGGGAAGCATCCACTCTCCAAGAGCTTCTCGATTCAGTAACCACGGGAAAATCCGACGTTGCGGTCACCGAGTTGACGATAAACGCCGAGCGGATGGAGCGAATGGATTTTTCCCAGCCCTGGTTCGATGCGGGCTTGCAGATGATGATTCATCAAGCGCCCCCGGCTGGTTTCTGGAGTTTCTTCGAGCAGCTTGAGGAGAATGGCCATCTTAGAGTGTATCTTTGGATGGGGCTCGGCGTGATCGTCGCTTCTTTTCTCCTTACGGCGCTGGACAGGCGCCTGGACCCCGAGTTTCCGACGGAGTGGAAACAGGGCTTTTCCGAGAGTTTTTATCACGTCCTCTCGGTTCTCACGTCTGGGAAAACAAATCACAAGCTGGTGTTCGGAAGTTACGGGACGATGATCGCCGGCATCTGGCTCGTCATGGGCGCGGGCGTTGTGGCTTACATAACGTCGTCGATCACTAGCGTCATGACTGTCAACTCTCTGGAACGGCGCATATGGGTCGCAGACAAAGGCAGGATCGAGGATTTAACGGATCTTAAAGGCAAGATAGTTGGCACGCTCAGCGGGAGCGTAGCGAACATGTATGTCGCGAAGGCGGGACTGTCCGGCCGGGGATTCAGCACCCTCGGCGCTCTCGTCAAGGCGCTCGCGGAAAATCGCGTGGATGCGATCGTCGGCGACCAGCCTTCCCTCGTTTATCACCTACATCAGCATCCCGATTTACCCGTGATCGCCGTAGGCAAGGTCGTAAGACAAGAAAAGTATGGGTTCGCTCTGAAGTCTGGGAGCCCGATCCGTCTGAAGCTCTCGAAACAGGTGATGCTCGCCTGGGAGACCGGCCTGATAGACCGTTTACGAAAAAAATATCTTGGCGGCTGAGAGCGCGAAACGCGTGGCGCAATTGCGAATTAAGAGATAGCGTGTCGCTGATAACTATAGGAGAACTTATGGCACAGTTTCGGATTTTGTTGACCGCGGCTACACTTAGTCTTGGTTTTGCTCTCGCGCCTACAGCATCGAACGCCATGCCGGCAGCCTCGATAAATGCTGCGGTTCAGGCTCCGATCGAGAAGGTTTATGGGGGATGTGGCGTTTACGGACACCGTGGCCCATATGGCGGTTGCCGGGCTGGCGGGCAGGCTACTGGGCGTTATCGCCGGTAAGTGATCTCTTCTTTAGCCAATGCAAAGCACCCCGAGGACTTAACTCCTCCGGGTGACGCACTTGAGACCTGGTTGGCGAGTTTCAGACGGGCTCTCAAGAATCAATTTTTGAAGGGGGCCTTTGGCTGGCGCTCCATTTTTGGGAAGAGATTGCGCTGCGACTCCGCAGCCCTGGAGACGCCTCAACTCCGTTGACGACCGCCTATAGCCTAGCGTGACATCGGATAAGCAGGTCGACGATCAGATAGACCCGTCGTCCAGAGTTCGGAGCCGCGGTATTCGCGGCGCAAGTAGAACAAGGCGCCTATCGACGCGGAGCCAATGTCCGCGTATCGAGGGCGGGTACGATCGCTTCGAGGATTTTCCGTGACATCAAATACAGATCAGCCGAATACGACCGAGCTCGCCGCCGAAATCGTGGCGGCCTTCGTCTCTCGCAATTCGCTTCCGGTGTCGGAGCTTCCCGCTCTGATCTTGTCCGTGGATGCGACGTTGCGCCGCCTCGCGACGGGCGCGCCGGCGACGCCGGCTTCGCCAGCCGAGCAACCGACGCCCGCCGTTTCCATCCGCAAGTCGGTTACGGCGGACCATCTAATCTGTCTGGATGACGGCAAGCGGTTCAAATCGCTCAAGCGGCATCTCGCGACGCTGGGGATGACGCCGGAGGAGTATCGCGCCAAGTGGGGCTTGCCCGCCGACTATCCGATGGTCGCGGCGAACTATGCGGCGCGGCGCTCGGACCTGGCGAAGAGCATGGGGCTCGGTCAATCCCGCGACAAGGCTGCTCCGGTAAAGCGCGGGCGCAAGCCGAAGGCGAGCGCTTAAATTTGCGGAGCGGGTGGTGATCTGAGACGTGGTTTCGACACGCTTGTCATTGCCCATCCCAAGCGCTTCTGATCGTCTTGTCCACCGAGGACTCCTATGAGGCCGCTTCTTTCATGCAGCGGCATCCGGCGCATGGGTCTTTGCACCACGCCTCGCGAATCAGCTTTTTGGCTGCTTTGATCGCGAGGGCAGGGTCACTTCGATGTAAATCGAGTTTGAGATGGACGCGCAGGAAATCGGCCCAGCGAAATTCGGCGAAAGGCGCATGATCCTTCGGGCATCCGCAGTCCCGGCGCAGTCGGGCTGTGAGGCTCCGGAAGGGATCATCCGCCAAGTCCTGGAGCGCGCGCGGCATCTCCGAAAGGGTCTGCGGCGCGCCGCTGGAGCAAATCAAGCCGCGTTTCCGTAGCGCCAAAAAGAACTGATTTGCTTCGAGATTGGACAGATCTTCGATCTGCCGCACTGAAACCAGGTCGACTTGCTCCTGAAGAAGCGCGAGCGCCATGTGGTGACCGTCAATAAGGAAATATTGCGCGTCAGGGCCGAATACCGCCGGAAAAGGGTGAGACGCGAGAAAACGGAGTTTTTCTCCAGCCGACAAGGCCCGCCACTTCGCGCGCTTGACGCCGACCTCCTCATATCCGACCGCCATCTGGGTCGGTCGCAGCTGTGCGAGCTTGACTGAAACAGTTTTCACGACCGCATCCATTCTCGGCAACCATTCTGACGCCGACTTTGACGCGCCTCGGCCGATCCGCGCAACATTGAAGTGGGATGGCGTCATCGACCGCTTTGACAGTCCTCTCACGATGACCATTTTACGCTCATGGATCTCCCGATCGGCGAACTGTTCATCTTGGGCTTTCGCGACCCGCTCATCCCTGGCTGGCTGCACGATTTTGCCCGGCGCTTTGGCTTGGGCGGAGTCATTCTTTTCGACTACGACTGTACGGATCAGAAATTCGAGCGGAACGTCTATGGGCCGGCTCAGCTTGAGGAGCTTTGCGAGAGTCTTCACGCCCTTCCGTCGCGCCCCCTCATTTTTATCGATCAGGAAGGCGGCAAGGTCCGCCGGTTGAAGGAGGAGCGGGGCTTCGTCCCGCTGCCAAGCGCCCGCCAGTTCGGGCGATTGACAGCCTCGGAACGGCGGAACGTCTTACGCCCCTCCTATGCGCAGATGCGACAGATCGGCATCGATGTGAACCTGTCGCCGGTCGTCGATCTCGACATCAATCCCGACAGCCCGGATGTCGGTTCGGTCCAGCGCAGCTACTCGAGCGACCCGAAGCTTGTCGCGGCATGCGTGGAGGCGCTGGCGGAAGTCGCTGGTTCGGTGAATTTGAAACTTTGCTTGAAGCACTTTCCCGGAACCGGCGGCGCGAAGGTCAATCCCCATGACCACGTCATGGATCTTTCCGATTGCCTCACCGACGCGCAGGTCAACGTGTTCAAGGAGCTGATCGCACGCGTGCCGATGGTCCTGTTCAGCCATGGCATCGTGAATCAATGGGAGAGAGACACGCCCGTCTGCCTCTCCCCCGTCGCGGTGAACAAGATGCGCGCCTGGGCGCCGGACGCCTGCATCCTGACCGACGATCTGCAGATGCAGGGCGTGCAAAAGCTGATGTCGACGGGCGAGGCCTGCGTGAAGGCGGTTCGGGCCGGCGCGGATTTCATCCTCATCGGCAACAACATGAAGGACGAGCAGCAACAGGCGGAGGAGTTTGCCCGTCAGCTGTTCTCGGCCTGCGCGCAGGATGCGTTCATGCGGGCCCACGCCGAGGCGTCCATCAAACGAATACGGAAGCTGAAATCTGGGTGAAGCGCGGAGCGCTAGACGTGCGGGTCGGCTCGCGAAGAGGACAATTGCTGGAGTGCGAACCTCAAGCTGGCGTCCTACTCGTGCGTCGCATCTTCCCGAATGTACGGCTGGGTCTCGTTCAGGTCCGCCGCCTTTGGCTGCTCGACAATCAAGCTCATGGCGCGGCGTAAATGGCCCTCTGCCTCGTCCAGCGCCGTCGCCGCCTTGGCGAGCCCATAGCCCTGCAGCAACAGAAAGGCGAGCTTCACGCTTCCGCCGGCGCGCTGCAAGGCCTCGTGGATTTCCTCGTCGCCGCGGCCGGTCAGCCGCGACAGAATTTTTTCGCTCCTCCGGGCCAGTTTCTTGTTCGAAGCCTGCACATCCACCATCAGCCCGTCGTAGACGCGCCCGAGCAGGATCATGACGAGAGACGAGAGCAGAATAAGCGTGATCCGCTGGGCGGTTCCCGCCTTCATCCGCGTCGAGCCGGCGATCGGTTCGGCGCCGGTTTCGAGGAAAATCGCATGATCGGCCTCCTGAAGAAGCGGCGTCCCGCGATTATTCGCGACGCCGATTGTCAGGGAGCCTCTGTTTTTCGCCTCCCGCAAACAGGCGAGCGTAAAAGGCGTCGTGCCGCTTGCCGCCACCGCGATGGTCACATCGGACGCCCCAATCTCATGCCGCCGAACGAGGTCGACCGCTTGGTGGTCCTGGTCTTCGGCGCCTTCAACAGCGTGGAGCAGGGCGGTTTGTCCGCCCGCCATCAGGAGCAGAAGCCGATCTTGCGGCCAGCCGAAGGTTGGCATGAGCTCCGCCCCATCCTGGGCCGCCAACCGACCGGACGTGCCAGCGCCGACGTAAACGAGCCGTCCAGGCCCGCGCAGCCGGCGCTCAATTGCAAGCGCCGCCCGCTCAATCGCGGGGCGCGCGGCTCGAACGGCGGCTACGGCGGAAAATTGCCCTTCGATCATGGAATCCAGGATCTCGGCCGGTTCCCAGACGTCGATCTTGGCATAGCGCGGACTTTGGCGTTCGGTCTCCGTCGGGCACATCGGCGCATTCCAGCTGATATTGGCGCATATGGCCAAATGGCGGGAAGAGTTCAAGCGAAGCTTCCTGTGAGCCAGCTCAAGACGCCGGCTCCGGCGCCGGAGCTGCGCTCGAACTTGCTTTCCCGCGCGTGCGGCTCAATCTCTGTGCTGATGGATTTGGCCGGAAACCGAAAATAATGACCGTCCTCGACGCGCAGATGACTTCCGATATGCGAGAGGCTCCGGCGGCCGTGCGACGGCAGGAGGAGGGACTCGCCGAGGTTCTCCCAGTTCTCGCGGATCGGTTACGGCGCAAGCCGCCTCAAGTCGTCGTCACCTGCGCGCGCGGCAGCTCGGCGCACGCCGCGACCTTCGGCAAGCATCTGATCGAGCGATGCCTCGGCGTCGTGGTGGCGCCCGCCGCGCCCAGCATCACGACGATCTATCATCAGCCTCTGCGCCTGGCTGACCAGCTCTTTCTCGCAATTTCACAGTCGGGCGAAAGCAGCGACATCATCGAACAGGCGGATGCAGCGCGCGCCTACGGCGCCGTGACCGCCTGC
This sequence comes from Methylocystis rosea, assembly GCF_003855495.1. NCBI lineage: Bacteria > Pseudomonadati > Pseudomonadota > Alphaproteobacteria > Hyphomicrobiales > Methylocystaceae > Methylocystis > Methylocystis rosea. Next base: position 3,553,687 of record NZ_CP034086.1, read on the forward strand.
ATCACAAATGACCCAGCGAGCGGGCTGGCGCAGGCTTGCGAATTCGTTTTGCCGATGGCGGCAGGCCTGGAACTGAGCATCCCCGCGACGAAGACCTTCATCGCGTCGGTGGCGGCGCTTGCCCGGTTGGTCGCCGTTTGGTCCGAGGACAAGGCGCTCGCGCGCGCGCTGACGGCATTGCCGGATCGCCTCGCCGCCGCCGGCGATCTCGACTGGAGCTGCGTCCTGGAGAGGATCGCCGGCGCCGAAAGCCTCGTCACGATCGGACGCGGTCCGACGCTCGCCATTGCGCGCGAGGCCGCACTGAAACTCAAGGAAACTTCGGACCTCCACGCGGAATGCTTTTCGTCGGCCGAATTCCTCCACGGCCCGGTCGCTCTGGTGGCGCCCGACTATCCCGTGCTCATGTTTGCGCCGACCGACGCCGCCGCCGCGGGCATGATGCAGCTCGCCGCGGATCTCAAGGCGAAGGGAGCCGCAGTCTTCATCACCTCATCGGAGGAGCGGACGCCGGGCCGGCTTCCAGCATTGTCCGCTGAACATCCCGAAACCGACGCGATCTGTCTGATCCAGAGCTTCTACGCCATGGTCGTCCGCCTGGCGGCGATGCGCGGAAAGAACGCCGACCAGCCGCGCCACCTGCGCAAGATCACGCGCACGCGATGAACGGCTGCTCTCGATATGCAGTGGCCGCGGACGTCGTCTTCGACGGCGAAAAAAGGCATGGCGACTTCGCCGTCGTGGTCGAAGACACGCAAATCGCGGCGCTGACGCGGCGATCCGACCTCCCATCTTCGATGGAAGTTTACAACGTCCCTCGAGGCGCCTGGCTTGCGCCGGGCTTTATCGACACTCAGGTCAACGGCGGAGGCGACGTCCTTTTCAACGCCGATCCGACGCCCGCCGCTCTGGCGAAGATAGCGCAGGCGCATCGCAAGTTCGGCGTGACGTCGCTTTTGCCGACGCTCATCACTGACAGCGATGAGGCGATGGCTGCGGCGCTTGACGCCGTCAGCGCAGTCATGGCGCGCGAGCCCGGCATTCTCGGGATTCATCTCGAAGGCCCTTTTTTGTCGCCGGAAAAGCCAGGCGTCCATCGGCGAGAGTTTATCCGCCGCCCACAAGCCCATCATCGCCAGATGCTCGGCGCGTTTGGCGCGGGCGTATTGCTCGTGACGCTCGCGCCCGAGGAGGCGCCCGACGGCTTCATCGCCGAACTTGTCGCTGCGGGCGCGAAGGTCTCGCTCGGTCATTCGATGGCCACTTATGAGCAAACGCGCGCCGCAATGGCGCAAGGCCTGACGGGCTTCACGCATTTGTTCAACGCGATGCGTCCGCTTTCCGCCCGCGAGCCCGGACCTGTCGCGGCGGCGCTCGAATCGCCCGACGCTTCTTACGGGCTCATCGTCGACGGCGAGCATGTCGCGCCCGCCATGCTGGGATTGGCGATGCGCGGCCTCGGGCGGGCCATGCTGGTGAGCGACGCCATGCCGCCGGTCGGCGGGACGAAAGCAGAGTTCGATCTCCTTGGTAGCGGGATCACGGTCCGCGACGGCAGTTGCCGGACGCAGGAGGGCGCGCTTGCAGGATCGTCGATCGAGATGGCGAGCGCGGTGCGCAACTGTGTGCGGCTTCTGGGACTTCCTCTGGAGGGGGCGCTGCGCTGCGCCTCTTGCCACCCCGCCGATTTTCTAGGTCTCGGAAAGTCGCTCGGCCGCCTCGCGCCGGGATATCGCGCCGACATGGTTGCGTTCGACCCGAAGGATATTTCTGTCTCCGCCGCCTGGGTCGCCGGCGAAAGATCTGATTATTGTTCGGGGGCGTAGCTCGTGGGCCGCGTGAGGAGCGCGACCGCCTCGCTTAAGCGAATCTTGCACATCCACAAAAGTGCTTGCCGGGCGAAGAACTATATCGCAGACCTTTCTGACGTCTCGATCCAATCGATTGAATCGAGTTCGCTGCGCTCTTAGGGAGAGACCGATGTCGACCGATCAAAACTTCCCGTCGGAAAAAGTGGTGTCGGAACTCGTCGCGCCGCAGGGTGTGCGGCCTCTCAATCAGCGTGGCCGGGTGGAACGTAGAGAGGTGCTGCGCGCCGGCGCCGCCGGAATCATCGGGACCATTTTCGGCGGCAAATCCGCCAATGCGACAGGGCTGTTCTCAGGCCTGATGGGAGACTCAGCGTCGGCGGCGGAGGCGACTGCGCCGCGTCTTGCGACGCTCGGCGACTACGTCTGGCTCACCCCCACGAAGCTCGGCGGGGGCGCTCAGGTGCAGGATCTTGCGACCGGCAAAACAATGGCCTGGATCGAATATTGGAATTACGGCGACAGCTGCCCGATCGCTCATCATCTCGCGGCCTTTCCTTCGGCCGACCCGCGCAAAGGCTTCGAGTTCGTAAACTCGACCCAGGGTGGGCAGAACGTGCTGATCTATGGCATCCCCACGCAGATCCGGGAACATGGAATGCTCGATCCTTTGTGGGGTCAGGGCAATCAGATCTATCGCGTCGGCTTCGACGGGCAGCAGATGAATTTGCTCGAGAATGTCGCCGAGACCACGGGAATCGGACTTGGCGTGCACACCGTGATTTTCCCGGACGCGTCCGGGTTCACGGTCGCGGACGGGCAAAAGGATGTGGTCGCCTTCTTCAATCGCGCCACCGGAAACCAGAAGACGACGGTGATCGACGCATTCCGTTTCGACTGGCGCGGAAACGAGCCGGACGGCGTGCTCGAGGACAACTGGTTCAAGGGAGGAACCGTTCGCGTCTCCCGTCTCTTAAAGGCGCCTGACACCGGGCTCTATGATTATCGCGGCGTCAAGGGAAACAAGCTCGATTGGGAGATGGTGCCCATGGGCGAGTATCTCGCCTATTCGGGACAGCTTCCGGGCGACTCGGTGAAGACGCTGACCGGCGCCGATAATTGCGTCCACCATCCGATCCATCCGCTCTCGCTGGTGACGCTTCGCATGTTCGCCGTCGGCGTCGTCATCGACCGCACGACGATGGAGCCGGTTGCGTGCATCTCTTCGCCGGACGGCACGACGAAGGAAAGCATTCCGGTCAAAAAAATCGCCGATGGCATTTGGGACATCAAGCTGGACAATGTCGTGTCGTCGGGACACGAATGCGGTTTTGGACCGCACGGCAAATGGTTCACCATGACGAACAACACCCGACAAAACAGCATGGGCGTGTTCGATTGTGCGGACCGCGATCCACGCAACTGGAAACGAGTCACCGAGTTCAAGGATTCGCACTGGGTCGGCGCGACGCCGAGCCCGTTCCACATCACCTATTCGATGGACGGCTCAAAAATGTTTGTCTCCGAGCTGCATCGCAAGCCGGCGAAAAGCGCCATCGTCGTCGTCGACACTAATACGTGGACGACAATCAAGCGCTTCGAGAATGTCGGCGTTGACCTGCAGACGATGCATGTCACCTATGACGGCAAATATGTGCTCGCGATCTTCAGCGGATTCCAGCGGCTCGAAGGAGGAACTTTCATCTTTACGCAGGATACGCTGGAGCCCGTTGGTTATATTCCGAACTTTGGCGGTCACCACGACTGCGTTATTGTTCCGCGGAACAATGAAGAGTTGATCCACAGCCGCTGCACCACGGTCTGACGGGATCGGCGAACCCGCAAGACGATTCTCGTCTCGCTTGCGCCTAGCGACGCGCGTCGCAAGCGATCGCGGCTACACAACGAAGCGGCCCCGCCTCACGCGCCAGGCCGCATCGAACTGCGGATTAACGGTTAGCCTATGACGAAACGCCATCGCTCGCGCTTCCTGCTGGTGCGGCTCGGCGCTCAGAACGTCGGACGTCGGCTGCTGCGGAGCCTGTTGCTCGGCTTGGCGGTGATGATCGCCGTCGGCGTTGTCTTCTCCGGCTTTGTCACCGGCTGGTCGCTGCGGGAAGGAATTTTGACGACCTTTTCGCGAATGGGCGCCGATCTCCTTATCGTGCCGCATGGTGCCTTGGTGAACATCACCAGCACGTTGCTCACAATTCAGCCGACGGATCTCGATCTGGATGCTGCTCTGGGCGACAAGCTCAGAGCCGTTCCCGGCGTGGCGAAGGTCGCCGCGCAGCATCTCATCCGCGCGAGCGTCGAAGGACGCGCGATCAATCTAATCGCCTATGATCAGGCGACCGATTTCACCGTCGAATCTTGGCTGCCCGCGGGGGAGAGACCCGTGGCGGCGACGGGGGGCCTGCTTGTTGGGGAGCGGGTCGCGCTGAAGACCGGCGAAGCCCTGACGATTTGCGGTCGGTCGCTGGTCGTGATGGGAAGATTGGGCCGAACCGGCGTGGGGCCCTTTGATGAATCTTATTTCATCACCTTTTCCGCGCTCGACGAACTTGTCGCCGCCGCGATCCGGGCGCGCCCTGCGAGCGTCCCTGTTCATCCGCCCGCGACTTCGCCTTCGGAAGGGGTTGACGCGACGCATCATGATCACGCCGCAGGACGGGCCGAATGCCTTCCGTCAATCGCGCAGGATCGTGTCTCTGCGTTTCTCCTGCAACTGTCGCCCGGCGCCTCGGCGGAGCAAGCGCGTTTCGCCATTGGACAGATCCCGGCGATCAAAATCGTCACGGGCAATCCGATCTTCACCGCCGCGCGCCAATCGCTTGGCAGTCTCTTCTGGGGCGTGGCGATTTTTGCAGGCTTGCTGATGCTGGCGATATTCTTTCTCGTGTCGTTGTTGTTTTCCGCCATCGTCCAGGAGCGCTATCGCGAAATCGGCGTGCTGCGCGCCATGGGCGCGCGGCCAGCGCAGATCATATCGATCACCCTGATCGAGGCTGGGCTCATCACAGGCTTTGGCGGCCTGTTAGGCGTCGGCGCGGGTTTCTCGCTGATTTTCGTTTTTGCCCGTTCTCTCGGCTTTTATTTTTCGTCCCTCGGCGTGCCCTTCGAGGCCCCGCCTGCGGGGGTCATATGGATCGCGGCGGGCGCGGCCGCGCTCTGCGGCGTTACGATCGGCGTCGGAGGGGCTTTCGTCGCCGCTTGGCGCACACGGCGTCTTGAGCCCTACGCGATGATCCAGATGGAAAGCGCGCGATGATTCTTTCCGCCACGGGTTTGCGGAAGCATTACGGCGGCGATCCTGGCGTGGACGCGGTGATCTCTGCCGATTTGATCGTTGGCGCAGGCGAGTTCGTGTCGGTCGTCGGACGTTCCGGCTCCGGTAAATCGACGCTGCTCGCCATGGTCGGCGGGCTGACGCCGCCGACGGCAGGCAGGGTTCAACTCGCGGGGGACGAGATCTGGGATCTTCCCGAGGCGCAGCTTGCCGATGTCAGGCGGGAGCGCATCGGTTTCGTCTTTCAGTTCCAGAGTCTCCTTCCCAATCTTCGGGCCATCGACAATGTCGCCTTGCCGGCCCTTCTGGGTGACGACGTGACGCCAGAATGCGCCTATGCGCGCGCGCAAGGCCTTCTCGCCCGCGTGGGCCTGAGCGATCGGATGACAGCCTTCCCAGGACAGATGTCCGGCGGCGAGCAGCGTCGCGTCGTGATCGCTCGAGCTTTGATCAATGAACCGCAATTGCTTCTTGGGGACGAACCGACAAGCGATCTCGACGAGGAGACGGAAGAAGAGATCTTCGCGCTGCTCGACAATTTGCGACGAGAGGAAAATTTCGCCATGGCGCTCGTCACGCATAACCATGCGCTTGCGCAACGCGCTGATCGCATGTTCGAGATGCGGCAAGGAATTCTCCTTCCGAGCGACGAACCGCGCGCCTTCGTCGCTGCGCCGATCCGCTACGTTGAACCGACCGCGAAAAAAACGCCCGCGCCGGTCGGCGCCGTTGCAGACGGCGCTCGCGATTTCGACAAACTCGGCAAGACGCTGTGGGCGACAGCGGGACGCATCTTCGCCGCCGCGGCGCTGTTGTTCGTCATTGCGTCTGTGGCAAATTACGGCGTGGCGCGCTACCAGCAGTATGAACTGGACGCCGGTCGGCAGCGACTCGCCGCGCTCGAAGAACTTGCGACCTCCACCCTGCAGAGCGACATCGCGTCAATTACGCAGCTTGGCGAGGGCCGTTATGAGGTGACGATTTATCTGGAGAACACAAAGGCCGAACAACCCATTTACGTCATGTCGCCGAGCGTGCAGGGTTTCGTGCAGGTTGGAGTCGGCTGGCAGGAAGCGCCGCTCACGCCGGTCGACGACGCGACCGCCGCGGTGCTGAAAGTCACAGGCCGGCAGCTCTACCGCTTCATCTTTGAGGCCCGCCTCACGAAATTCACCGAATTATTGCCGCACTACATGCATGTGCGCTTCAGCAACAACATGCTTGTCAGTCCCGAGAGCACGCCCACGAATGAGTTATTTCAGCGCGTCGATAATTATTATGTCTATCTGAAACCGGACAATGTCGACGACGCCACGATCGCGAAAGATGTCCGATTTCCCGGGCCGCCTCCGCTCTGGATCTGGATGCCGCCGCACTGAAGTCGCGCGCCATAGCGCCGCTGCTCCACTCTCTCCGTGAAGTTGGCGAACGCAATCGCAATCGCGCTCTACGCGGTGGCGGCGGCGTCCAAAATCGCTGCAGCTTCGATAAGGTCGAAGTCGGGAATGCGCGCGTTCGTCAAAGGATCTTCGCCTGATATCCATTGTTCGAGCGCATTTGGCGCGGAGAGCGCGCAATTAAGAGCTCTGTTGACCTCGTAAAGTCCCCAAGCCAGTCCCGCGCGCCGCAGCGCCGCCATCAAGGCGTTCTGAACGAGGCTGCGGACAACGAGATGCGGCGTGGAGATCGGCGCTTCAACGGCTTCGCCTCTCACCGCCGCAAGGCATAACGCCTTGTCGAAGGCCGCATGACCGCGGCAAGCAAGCGGACGAATTTTATAGGCGAGGCATAATTCGCCTTCGATCAGCGGGCAGGCATGCTGGGCGGTCAGTCGCTGTTCTTCGGACAGCCCGCCAACGGCCCGATCGGCGTCGGCGATGCGCTTTCCGAGCATTATGCCACGCTCCCGAAAGGCGGCGGCGTTGACGGAAATGAAGCGCGCGAGCAGGAATATTTCCGGCGCCGTCGCGACGACGCGAAGGCGGCAACAGGCCGCGCATTCTCCCTGACAGGCGAGCGCTGGCGCGCCTGTCGCCTGAAGGGCGACGTTCTGCGTGAAGCTGTCAAAAGCTTGCGCGCAGAGCAGCGCGACAAGCTCTGGGCGCGCCCCGCGCGAGCTTATCGTCTCGCTGAAGGCGTTCGACGCGGCCTTGAAGAAGGCGGAAGGGCTGATATCTCCGCTCATCCGCCTTTTTCCACCCCTACGCCAGTAGAAGATGATCGGCGCAGCGCTGGCTTCGCACGCCGATCTCGGTTGCGAGCTCCAACTCCTAAGACCGCGATACTGCGGAGCATCGTGCTGGTGAAGAACGTTGCGCGGATTGGCGGGTCGGAAGAGGAGCCTGAAACCGGAGGGGATCGTCGGCCTCCACCTGGGGCGCTCCGGCGTCATTCGCGATTCTGCCCCGACATGCGGATGGGGGCAAGGTGGTAGCGGAGGAGCGATACCGCCTTTCCCCACAACGCCTAAATATCCGCTACTGTATTCGGTCCTTCGCTTAACCAAGGTAGCGAGCGCGTTAAGATATCCGACTGAGCAGCAGATAGATCGACCGCATTGGTTGTAAGCGGTGCGAGAACGACCCCTGATCGCTTGTGGACATTTTGATGGGGCGGATCTCGCCGCCGCGCCAATTCATGAAGCTCGGCGCCGAGCGCTTCTTGATAGCCCAAATTGCTTTCTCGCGGTTTTTGAGGTGGCCACATGCAGACCGAGTGAAAGCTCTAGCTGAGAGTTTCACCGGGCGTGAGCGTCATAGTAGAATCGGGCATGACGCACATTCCCGGTTCTGATCGCTCGCAGTTGCTGCTCTTGCCCGAGGCAATCGAAGTTACGTCACCGCCGACGACCCGGTCCGCTTCATTGACGCCTTCGTGGGCGGGCTGGACTTGAAGACAACTGGTCGGCGATGGCGGCCTGATATTAACCGAGCCCGCCCATTTTGAACTTTGTTCACTTGGAAACTTACTTTTAAAAAAGGAAAGGAAGATTCCATCCTGATAGCGGCGCATAAATTTAGATCCTTTAAAAATACATTGATTTCAATGTGTAGCAAAGAAATGCGTCGCGGCCCCGGCCTTGGCGCCCTCATTGCAATTTCTCCAAAAAAGAAAGTTGGGAGGAGTTGCCGATGTCGCCTTTGCTGCGGCGCCTGATCGAACGGGCGCGGCTGCCGCTCGTGGATGAGTTGAGCCTCGAAGCGTTTCTCGACGGCGTGTCTAAGGAGCGCGCGCAGGCCCTGCTGTTCCTTTCCGGCGATGGCGCGAATCGTCCCGAGACCGGCGATGTCGCGGTCGTGCTGCCCGAACTGTTGTCGCATTTTTCGGATCGCCTGCGCGGCGCCGTGATCGCCCCCGAAGCCGAAGAAAGACTGCGTCCGCGGCTTCACGCCTATGTGTCGCCAAGTCTCGTCGTCATGCGGGGACGCGTGCCCGTCGGCGTCATGCCGAAAATCTGGGACTGGGCCGATTACATCGCGAAGATCGAGGGTTTTCTCGACCCTTGCGCGCCTGTGCTCGCCGGACCGAAAAGGCCGCAGGTCGAGATTTCTTTCAGAGCGGGAGCCTGACCCGTGAAAGCAGGATTTTGGGCGGCCCCCGAAGGCGCGGACGAGGCGATGCCGGTCGAGCCGATCGGCCTCGACGACGTTTTTTCCGCGGGCCTCAGTCTACGTCTCGGCAGTCTTGCGAATAAAAAGTCGGAAGACCTCGTTCGTCGTTGCGCCGGCGTTGGAAGCCTTCTCCTCGAACTCGCGGAGGCGCTCGCCCTTCAGAAGGCGGAAGAGCAGGGTCGTCTCTTTGACATTACCGATCGCACCGCGGACGAGCGCGAACTCCTCGACCAGGCGCTCGGCGCGGGCGAGGTGAGCGGCGTCGTCGCGTTGCCGGAGGGTGTCACGGCGCAAATCGCGGAATCGACCATGGCCGGCCTCTGGCGCGTGCGCTTCAGCGACGCCAACGATCGGCTCGTCGGCGATTATCTTGAGGTCAGCGACATTCCCGAGATCGTTAAGCGCGCGGCGATCGTCAATGCGCGCGACGTTTCCTTTGGCGAAGCGCCCGAAGGCGCCATGAACGTCATGCCGCTCCTCGCGGAAATTCGCGCGCGCGTCGCGGCCTTCACGCCGGGCGCCAAGTCTCACATCATCAATTTCATGCTGTTTCCGATGGCGCCGGAAGACATGGGCTTCCTGCAGGCTTCGCTCGGAGAGGGGCCTGTCGGCCTCCTGTCGCGCGGCTACGGCAAGTGCCGCGTTCATGCGACGGCGACGCGCCACGTCTGGTCGGTGCAATATTTCAACGCCATGGACGAGATCATTCTCGATACGCTCGAAATCGGCGGCGTGCCTGTCGTCGCTTTGGCGGCGACCGAGGATTTTCGTGATTCGAGCGAGCGGCTCCGCGAAATCTATGAGGCCTATTTCCAATGAGCTTCGAGAATTTCGATGCGCCTCGCGATGTGAGCGCCAATGCAAAAATGGAATGCGGCGTGTGCTGGCATGTCTATGATCCCTCGCTTGGCGACGACGTCTGGCAGATTCCGCCTGGCGTATCCTTCAGCGCATTGCCCGCGGATTGGCGCTGTCCGAATTGCGATGCGCCGCTGGCGAAATTCATGAGGCTCGTCGATGAGCGCGATGGTTGATGCCGCGCGCGCAGCGGCGGCGACACTCGCCGGCGCGCTGCTCGCCGATCACTACCGGCGCGTCCATGAAGCGATGCGCGATCTGCCGATCTGCAATCCGGCGCTGGAGATAGAAGCGATCGGCTTCCGGCCCTATGGGGGCCACGCGGTCGGCGTCATTCTCACGCCCTGGTTCATGAACCTTATGATCTGCGCAGCGGACGCCGAGGAGCTCCCGCCGAAGGCTCCAGGCGAAACGGCCTATTGGCCGCTGACTGCCGGGCGCGTGGGCTTTGTCGTTGGATGGCTCGAAGGCTTCGGCCGCGTCGACAGCTGCTCGCTCTTTTCTCCGATGGACGATTTTGCTGATCACGCCGCGGCGCGCGCCGTCGCCGTCGCCGCGCTCGACGAATTGTTCGATCCCGCTTTAGCGGACGCACGCGCCGCGGCGACGCGGAGACCCGCGTTGCTGGATCGGCGTTCGCTTATTTTCGGCGCGAAGCGCGACGAAACGCATGTCGCGCCATGAGCGACGGGCCATGAGCGAGTTACCGGAGATGTCCACGAGCATTGGCGTCGAGGTGACGCGCATCGAGGATAGGGTGGAAGAGGCGAAGGTCACGCCGCGACGACAAGTCGACGCCACGCGAATTCTCTATGGGAAGGCGGCGAGCGACGCGCCGAGTCTGATCGGCTCGGTCTTCACCCTCTGCGCCGCCTCGCAGCGCATCGCAAGCGAAGCGGCGATGGCGGCGGCGCAGTCGCGACCCACGCCTGACGCCTTGCGTTGGCGTTGGAGACGCATGCTCTACGCCGAGCGCATCGCCGAACATTTGCGCGCGAGTCTGCTGGATTGGCCCGGCGAGAAAAGCGACCCCCGTCGTCTTGCGCATCTGCCGGCCTTGCGCAAGGCGCTGTGGGCCGCCCGCGCGGCTGGAGAAGGGCATGACAATTCTCTCCACGCCGCTTTGAAGGAGGCGGCATGCGAAGTCGGCGCGCCGCTTGAAGCGGGTCGGAATCCTACAGCCTGGTTCGCTGAGTTATGGCGAGACGCCCTGCAATATGCGCAGATCGCGCCTTGGTTGAGCGGCGTCGACTTTCTAGCAATTGACGACGTAGAGTCCGTGCATCTCGCCCTATGTGAGCGAAACGCCGATTTTCTCGCCCGCCCGCATCTGCCGGGGCGCGTCGTCGAAACCGGGCCCTTCGCGCGTCAATTCGCTTACCTGCGCCGCAATGTCGGACTGCTCGCGGCAAGGCTTCAGGCGCGCTTCCACGACATTGCCCAGGCTCTGGAAGCGTTGGCGAGCAGGGAGCTCTTGGCGGGCGAGGGAGATCTCGTCGTTGCAGGTTCGCGTCGGCTTGGCGAAGGATTCGCCATGGTGGACTCGCCACGTGGATTTTTGTTCCATCGCGTCGAAATCGACGCATCGGGCACCGTGACGACATATGATATTCTTGCGCCGACGGAATGGAACTTCCATCCCTCCGGGCCTTTCGCCCAAGCGCTTGCGGCGACTAAGCTCGACGTCGCCGAGCCCCGGCGGTTTGTCGCCACGCTTGCGGCATTGTTCGATCCCTGCGCATCCTGCGATATCAGACTTCGCGAGGCGCTGCATGCATGAAATGTCGCTGATGGAAGCCCTCATCGATCTCGCCGAGGAGGAAGCACGCAAGGCCGACGCGCGCCGCATCGCCGTCCTGCGCGTCGCCGTCGGCGCGCTGAGCCATGTCGATCCGCACGCCTTGCGCTTTTGCTTCGACGCCGTGGTTCGCGGCTCGATGTGCGAGGGCGCCGCCCTAGATTTGCTGGATGTTCCGGGCGCGGGCTGGTGTCTCGATTGCGGCACGGAAGTCGCGTTGGCCGAGCGTTTCGGGGCTTGTCCCGAATGCGGACGCCATCGCGTTCAAATGACGCGCGGCGACGATTTTCGCCTCATCGAACTGGAGGTCGCCTGATGTGCACTGTCTGCGGTTGCGGAACGAGCGTCGTCGAAGACAAGGACAAGGCCCAAAAGCGCGACGCTCAGGCGCATGATCACGCCGCCCATGGCCATCATCATCACCATTTGCATGATCACGGTCATGACCACGACCACGGTCATCGTCATGACCATGAACATCACGATCATTGTCATGACCATGGCGGGGCGAGTCATGGCGACGACTCGATCGATTACGGCGCGGGACTAGCCGGCGTTCATGCGCCCGGCCTCAGCCAGGAGCGCATCGTCAAGATCGAGCGCGACATTCTGTCGAAGAACGACGCCTATGCGCGCGAAAACCGTCATCGCCTCGCGGCGAACGGCAATTTCGCGCTGAATTTCGTTTCCAGTCCTGGCTCAGGAAAAACCAGTCTTCTCGTGCGCGCGATCGAGGATTTGAAGGCGCGACGCGAGATCGTCGTGATCGAAGGCGACCAGCAAACCTCGAACGACGCGGAGCGCATTCGCGCGACCGGCGCGCGCGCCTTACAGATCAACACCGGCAAGGGCTGCCACCTCGACGCACATATGGTCGGACACGCGATCGATACGCTCGCGCCGGAAAAGAATGCGCTGCTCTTCATCGAGAATGTCGGAAATCTTGTCTGTCCGTCGGCCTTCGATCTTGGCGAAGCGCATAAGGTCGTCGTGCTGTCGGTGACGGAAGGCGAGGACAAGCCGCTCAAATATCCAGACATGTTCGCCGCCGCCGATCTGATGCTGCTCAACAAGGCCGATCTTCTACCGCATCTCGATTTCGATGTCGGCGCTTGTATCGCGGCGGCGCTCACGGTCAATCCCGATCTGCAGACGCTTGTCGTTTCGGCGCGAAGCGGCGAAGGCATGCAGGCCTTCTACGCCTGGATCGAAGCGCGCGCCGCGCGCATGGCGGTCGCGGAGTAAGGCGGATGGCTCAAGCGGACGCCGTGCAAGCCGCCACGCAGCGCCTGCGGGTGCGCGTGCGGGTGCGCGTGCGCGGCGCCGTGCAGGGCGTCGGCTTTCGGCCTTTCGTCTATGATCTTGCGACGCGCATGCGGCTCGACGGCTTCGTCAAGAATGACGCGGCCGGCGTCCTGCTCGAAGTTCAGGGCGAGCGTATCGACGCTTTCCTCGATGCACTATCACGCCGCCCGCCGCCGCTCGCGCGCGTCGACGCCATTGAAGTCGAAGAAGTCGCGCCGCGCGAATCTTCGAGCTTCGTCATTCTCGACTCGGTCGATGGTTCAACCGAGACGCGCATCGTTCCCGATGCGGCGATTTGCGAAGACTGTCTCGACGACCTCTTCAATCCGGCGAGCCGCTTTTATCTCCATTCCTTCATCGCCTGCACGCATTGCGGGCCGCGCTACACGCTGACGCGGCGGCTGCCCTATGATCGCGCGCGGACCACCATGGCGCCCTTCGCCATGTGTCCCGATTGCGCGCGCGATTATCGCGATCCGGCAAACCGGCGCTTTCACGCCGAGCCCCTCTGCTGTCCGGCCTGCGGACCAAAGCTCTCGTCTTCGCCGGCGGAGATCGTCGCGGCGCTGCGGGCCGGCAAGATCGTCGCGACGAAGGGAATAGGCGGCTTTCATTTGATGTGCGATGCGCGAAACGGCGCAACGGTAGAGGAACTGCGCCGTCGCAAGGCGCGGGACGCCAAACCCTTCGCGGTCATGGCGGCCAATGTCTCCTCCGTCGCGACGATCGCGCGCGGCATGGAACAGGAATTCGCTTTGCTTCAGGATAGGGCGCGGCCCATCGTGCTGATGCAAGGTAGAGGCGTCCTGGCGGAGGCCGTCGCCCCGCGCCTCAATCGCATCGGCGTCATGCTGCCCTATACGCCACTTCATCATCTTCTTTTCCATGCGGCGGCGGGGGCGCCTGCGACGCGGTCATGGGGCGATGCGCCGCAGGAACTCGTTCTCGTCGCGACAAGCGCCAATCCCGGCGGCGATCCGCTGGTGAAGGACGATGAGGAGGCGCAGGAGCGCCTCGCTGCCATCGCCGATCTGATCGTGACGCATGATCGCGAGATCGTGACGCGCATCGACGATTCAGTGATGAGCGTCGTCGCCGGCGCGCCGGCCTTTTTGCGCCGCGCGCGCGGCTTCGCGCCCGAGCCGATCGAACTTGGCGGAGACGGCCCCTGCGTTGTCGCCGCCGGCGCGCATCTTAAGGCGACGATCACGGTGACGCGTGGCCGCGAGGCTTTCGTCTCGCAGCATATCGGCGATCTCTCGAACGCCGCGACGGGGCGTTTCTATCGCGAGACGGCGCAACGGCTCGTCGATATTCTCGACGTGACGCCGGAGATTGTCGCCTGCGATCTCCACCCCGACTATTTTTCGACACGCTGGGCCGAGGAGCAGGGCCTCCCGCTCTTTCGCGCGCAGCACCATGCGGCGCATCTTGCGGCCGTTCTCGCGGAGCATCGCATCGAGGCGCCCGCGCTCGGTTTCGCGCTCGACGGGCATGGCCTTGGCGACGCGGGGCAATCCTGGGGCGGCGAATTGATGCGCCTCGACGGCGCGTCATGGCGACGTCTGGGAGGACTCGCGCCGCTCCCGGCGCCGGGCGGCGACCGCGCCGCGCGCGAGCCCTGGCGGATGGGAGTCGGCGCGCTCGCGAAGCTCGGGCGTCTCGACGCGGCGGCGCGACTCTTCGCGCATGAGCCGCGCGCGCTGGAGATGGCGAGCCTTATCGCGCAAGGATATGCGCCGCCCGTGACGAGCAGCTTGGGCCGCCTTTTCGACGCCGCCGCGGCGCTTCTGGGCTTCTCGACGCGCCAGCGCTATGAAGCGCAGGCGGCTATGGAGATGGAGGCGCTCGTCGTCACGCCGCGCGCGATGGAGGGGGGCTTTCGGCTCGCCGGCGACGAACTTGATTTCTCGCCGCTTCTTGGCGCGCTCGCCGACCGGCGCATGAGCCCTCGTGAAGGCGCGGAGCTTTTTCACGGCGCGCTCATCGAGGGCCTCGCGCAATTTGTCGCGAGGGCCGCGACGGCGCAGCGGCTCGATATTGTTGCGCTTGGCGGCGGCTGCATGGCGAACCGCATCCTGGCCGAAGGGTTGACGACGCACCTGGGAATGCTCGGTCTGCGGCCTCTGCTCGCACGAAAGCTGCCGCCGAACGACGGCGGTCTTTCGCTTGGCCAGGCGGCCATGGCGCGCGCCTTCGCGCAATCTCGAATTCCCAAGGAACTTGTTCTATGTGTCTAGCGATCCCCGCTCAAGTGATGGAGCTTCTCGGCGACGGCATGGCCCGCATCGACATGGGCGGCGTATCCAAGGCGATCAGCGTCGCGCTCGTAGATGATGTCGCGGTCGGCGACTTCGTCGTCGTTCACGTTGGCTACGCCCTGTCGAGGATCGACGCCGATGAGGCCGAGCGCACCCTTGCGTTGTTGCGCGAGGCTGCGGCGATGGAGACGCCGTCATGAAATATGTGGATGAATATCGCGATCCCGAACTCGCGAAGGGCGTCGCGGCGAGGATCGCCGCCGAAGTCGACTCGGGGAGTAGCTACCGTTTCATGGAGTTTTGCGGCGGCCACACGCATGCGATTTCGCGCTATGGCGTCGAGGACATGCTGCCGAAGAATGTCGCGATGATCCATGGTCCCGGTTGCCCCGTCTGCGTCTTGCCGGTGGGGCGCATTGACGACGCGATCAGGCTCGCGTCCGATCCGCGCGTGACGCTTTGCACTTACGCCGATCTGATGCGCGTGCCGGCGTCGCGCGGGGCGAGCCTTCTGAAAGCGCGCGCGGCGGGCGCCGACATCCGCATGGTCTATTCCACGCTCGACGCTCTGCGCATTGCCGAGGCGGAGCCCGCGCGCGAAGTGGTGTTTCTCGCCATTGGCTTCGAGACCACGACGCCGCCGACGGCGCTCGCGATCAAACAAGCGAAGGCGAAAGCGTTGCGCAATTTCTCCGTCTTCTGCAATCATGTGCTGACTCCCATCGCCATGCGCGCCATATTGGCGGGCGAGGAGGATGAGGCGACGCCGCTCGACGGGCTCGTCGGCCCCGCGCATGTCAGCACGGTGATCGGCGCGCGTCCTTACGAATTCGTCGCGAATGAATATGGGAAGCCCGTGGTCATCTCTGGCTTCGAGCCGCTCGACGTGATGCAATCGATCCTGATGCTCGTCCGCCAAATCAACGAGGGCCGCTGCGCCGTCGAAAATCAATATGTTCGCGCCGTGACCCGTGACGGCAACGCAAGAGCGCAAAGGGAGATGGACGAAGTCTTCGAATTGCAAGAAAGCTTCGAGTGGCGCGGTCTCGGCATGGTGCCGCATAGCGCGCTCCGCCTTGTCGAGGCTTTCGCCGAGTTCGACGCTGAAAAGCGCTTCGGCATTCATACGGTCGCCGCCGCCGACAATCCGGCCTGCGAGTGCGGCGCCATTCTGCGCGGCGCGAAGAAGCCGACGGACTGCAGGCTCTTCGGTTCGCTCTGCACGCCAGAGACGCCGATGGGGTCCTGCATGGTGTCGTCGGAGGGCTCCTGCGCGGCGCATTACGCCTATGGCCGGTTCCGGGACCGCAGCCGCGCGCGAATGGAAAGGGCGGCCTCATGAGCCTCGTCATGAAACCTGTTCGGCGCAAGCTCGACGTGCGAAATGGGCGCGTCGATCTTTCACATGGTTCGGGCGGGCGCGCGATGGCGCATCTCATCGCCGATATTTTTCACGACGCCTTCGACAATGACTGGCTACGTCGCAATGACGATCAGGCTTCGCTCGACGCGCTGGAAGGCCGTCTCGTGATGACGACCGACGGCTATGTGGTTTCGCCGCTGTTTTTTCCAGGCGGCGATATCGGCTCATTATCCGTCCACGGCACGATCAACGATATCGCCATGGCCGGCGCGACGCCGAAATATCTTTCTGCAAGCTTCATCATTGAAGAAGGATTCGCGCTCGCCGATTTGAAGCGCATCGCCTTAAGCATGGGCGACGCCTCACGCGCCGCTGGCGTGCCTATCGTCGCCGGCGACACCAAAGTGGTGGAGCGCGGCAAGGCGGACGGCGTCTTTATCTCGACCGCGGGCGTGGGCGTCTTGCCGGACGGCCTGTCGCTATCGAGCGACAAGGCGCGCCCCAGAGATGCGGTGCTTATCTCTGGCTCAATGGGCGATCATGGCGTCGCCATCATGTCGCGGCGCGAAAATCTCGAATTCGGCGTCGAGATCATGTCCGACTCCGCGGCGCTTCACGGACTCACCGCCGCCATGGTCAGGGCGGCAGGTGACGCTTTGCGCGTGATGCGCGATCCGACACGCGGCGGCCTCGCCGCGGCGCTCAACGAAATCGCGCATCAGTCGAACGTGGGCTTCATGATCGACGAGGAGCTGATTCCGGTGAAGCCGCAGGTCGCCGCCGCATGCGAATTTTTGGGGCTCGACCCCCTCTATGTGGCCAATGAGGGAAAGCTGATGGCGATATGCGCGTCCGAGGCCGCCGACGTGCTGCTCGACGCCATGCGCGCACATCCGTTCGGACGCGAAGCGGCGCTGATCGGACATGTCGTCGAGGACGAGCGCAATTTCGTCGAGATGACGACGCGCTTCGGCGGCGGGCGCATCGTCGATTGGCTGTCGGGAGAACAGCTTCCTCGCATATGTTAAACCGCGCGACCTGCGGACCGGATGACGCAATGACTTCTTCTTCGACCGTGCTGGTGATCGACGACGAGCTTCGCTCGCGCGAGGCGCTGCAACGCGTCCTTTCCGACGAATTCGACGTGATCTGCGTCTCAAGAGCGAAGGAGGCGGAAGGCGTCCTCGACGGCGAACTCGTGCAGGTCATTCTCTGCGATCACAGAATGGCGGGCGAATCAGGCGTCGATTTCCTAAAGCGCGCACGCATCTCCTGGCCTGATCCGATTCGCATCATCATCTCCGGCTATACCGAGTCCGAAGATATCATCGCCGGCGTCAATGAAGCTGGCATCTATCAATATATCACCAAGCCATGGGAGCCGGAGAAGCTGATCGCCAGCGTGCGCGACGCGGCGCAGCTCTATCGCTACCAGAAGGAGGTCGGCGCAGGTCTCGACAATAAGCCCGCTGCGGAGTTGCTCAAAGAGCAGATCGCGACTCGGCGCCGCAAGGAGAAGCGGCTCTTTGAATTCAGCCGCATCATTCACCATCCCGAAAGCCCCGTAGCGCCCGTTGTGGCTCTCGCGCGCAAGGCGACGGAATATGACATCTCGGTCCTCATCACCGGCGCGTCGGGAACCGGTAAGGAGCTTCTCGCGCGCGCGATCCATTACGGCTCCGATCGCGCCGACAAGCCTTTTGTCGTGCAGAATTGCGGCGCTTTGCCCGACGAACTGCTGGAGAGCGAACTCTTCGGCTGCAAAAAGGGCGCTTACACCGGCGCCTATCAGGATCGCGTCGGTCTGTTCGAACTCGCCAATGGGGGCTCGATTTTCCTTGACGAAATCGGCGAAACCTCCGCCGCCTTTCAGGTGCGATTGCTGCGCGTGTTGCAGGAGGGGGAAATCCGCCCGCTCGGCGCGCAACGACAGCGCAAAGTCAATGTGCGCCTGATCGCGGCGACGAACCGAAGTCTTGAAGACGAAGTCGCGGTGGGACGGTTCCGGCGCGACCTCTATTATCGCATCGCCGCTTTCCCGATCCATCTGCCGCCGCTCTGCGAGCGCCCGCGGGACATAGAACTGATCGCGATGCGCATCCTCGCCGACGTCAACCGTAGCTTCAGGCGCGGCGTCAAAGGCTTCGCGGTCGAGACGCTGGCGCGCCTTTCGCGCTACGATTGGCCAGGAAACGTGCGCGAGCTTCATAATGAAATTCAGCGCATGGTGACGCTCTCGGAAAATGACGGACTGCTGCCTGCAAGCCTATTGTCGCCGCGCATTCTCGCCCCGCGACTGACGAACGGGGCTGCAAGTGCGGCCCGTATGCTCAAGACGCGCGTCGAGGCGCTCGAACGCGAGATGATCGAGGACGCGTTGCGCCGCTTCGACGGCAATATCAGCCGCGCGTCGGAGGAGCTTGGCCTTTCCCGTGTCGGAATGCGCAACAAGATCGAACGCTATGGCGTCGAGCGGGATCTGCGCGATGACGAAGAGTAAAATTTACCGTCCGACCAATATGATCGATCTCCTCTCGGAGAGCACGGGGCTGCCTGACGACGCGCAGACGGAGAATATGTGGCTCGAAGTCATTCATAAGGTCGACGAGGTTTATTCCGATCTCATTCGTTATGAGTCAGATCTCGAAATCAAGAACGCCGAGCTTGAGGAAGCGCAGCAGTTCATTTCAAGCGTTATCGCTTCGGTTTCCGATATCCTTGTCGTGTGTGACGAGAAGGGCCGCATTCTTCAGGTCAATCCCGCCTTTCAGCGCGTCACTGGCTTGAACCAGATGGACTTGCTCGGCGCGAGCCTTGCGGATTTCCTGGTCGAGGAGGACCGCGCGAGCGCGTTGCAGAAGATCGCCGAAGGCGTCGCTGGCAAGGTCACGGAATGCGAGCTGCGTTTTTTCGCCGCGGACGGCGCCTCTGATCTCATGGCGATCAATTGCTCTGCTCGGTTCGATCATACCGGGCGGCGCGTCGGCGCCGTGCTCACTGGACGCCCGATCGGTGAGTTGAAACGCGCTTATGAGGCGCTGCACCGCGCGCATCGTGAATTGCAGCAGGCGCAGCGCAAACTCGTCGAGCAGGAAAAAATGGCGAGCCTGGGTCGGCTCGTCGCGGGCGTCGCGCATGAACTCAACAATCCCATCAGTTTCATTTATGGAAATATCCATACGCTCGACAAATATCGCGGGGCGCTCGCTGAATATTTCGAGAATTCTAGCGTGAAGGCGCAGAATGACGAGTTGCGGCGCCGCTACAGGATCGACGCCATTCTTGCCGATCTTCCATCGCTCATCGAAGGGACGATGGACGGCGCCGTTCGCATCAGCGACATTGTAAGGAATTTGCGGCGCCTCTCCTTCAGCCGGCCCGCCGAAACCCAGCGCGTCGATCTTGAACGCATCGCACGCACGGCGGCAAATTGGGCGGCGCGCAGCAAGAAGACACGCGGAGAAATCTTTTTCGATTGTGACGAGAGCGTCGTTGTCGATGCGCATGAGGGTCAGATTCATCAAGTGCTCGTCAATCTGATCGACAACGCCTTCGATGCAACGAAGGATGTCGCTACGCCTCGCATTCGCGTCGCGATCCGCAAGACGAGCGCGCACGCAGAAATCATCGTGGAGGATAATGGGCGCGGAATGTCAGATGTCGTGCTGGATAAGGTGTTCGAGCCTTTTTTCACCACCAAAGTGGTCGGCGAAGGGACGGGCCTTGGCCTTTGGATCAGCTATTCCATCGTCAAGGAACATGGCGGCTCCATTGTCGTCGCCAATCAGCCGAGCGGGGGCGCAATTTTCACGGTGCAGTTTCCGATGAACAGTGCGCAACAGCAGTTGCGGGCGGATGAAGGCGGATGAGCGCGGGCGCCTTCAACATACTATGGCTTCAGGCCGGAAGTTGCGGCGGCTGCACCATGTCCATGCTTGAACATGGCTCGGGCGGATGGTTTCGCGAGCTGGACACGCTCGGCGTCAACCTCCTCTGGCATCCGAGCGTCAGCGAGGAGACCGGAACGGAAGCGCGCGTCGTTCTGGAGCGCGTCGAGGCCGGGGAAACGCCGCTTCACGCGCTTTGCATCGAAGGCGCGATTCTCTGCGGACCCGACGGAACGGGTTTCTTCAATCGTCTCGCCGGCACGGGACGCGCCATGCTCGATTGGGCGCGCGCTCTCGCCGTCAAAGCGGATTATTGCGTCGCCATTGGCTCCTGCGCGACCTTTGGCGGCGTTCCCGCCGCCGATCCCGATCCCACTGACGCCGTCGGCCTGCAATATCGCAAGGCTGTGGCAGGCGGCGCGCTCGGCGCCGATTATCGATCGCGGCGCGGCCTGCCCGTCATCAATGTCGCGGGCTGCGCGCCGCATCCCGGCTGGATCATGGAGACGCTCGCGGCGCTGGCGCTGGACGTTCTGACGGCGGACGATCTTGACGCCCTCGGCCGGCCGAAATTTTATGTCGATCATCTCGCGCATCACGGATGCAGCCGCAACGAATTTTATGAATTCAAGGCGAGCGCGGAGACTTTGTCGCAGCGCGGCTGCCTGATGGAGCATCTCGGCTGCAAGGCGACGCAGGCTGCTGGCGACTGCAATCAGCGCGGCTGGAACGGTTCCGGCTCCTGCACCAAAGGCGGCTTCGCCTGTATCGCCTGCACTTCGCCCGGCTTCGAGGATATTCGCGACTATCACCGCACGCCGAAAATCGGCGGCGTGCCCATAGGCCTGCCGCTCGACATGCCGAAGGCCTGGTTCATGGCGCTCGCAGCCTTGTCGAAATCGGCGACGCCGCAACGCGTGAGAAAGAACGCCACAGCCGATCATGTCGTCGTGCCGCCGCGCGGCGCGAGAAGGCCAAAGGAATGACGCGCCTTCTCATCGGCCCGTTCAATCGCGTCGAGGGCGATCTCGAAGTGTCGCTCGACATCGAGGATGACGCCGTCGCTTCGGCGTGCGTGACGACGCCGCTCTATCGCGGCTTCGAGCAAATCCTGGTTGGCCGTCCGAAGGCGGACGCGCTCGCTATTGCGCCGAGAATCTGCGGCATCTGCTCGGTCTCGCAATCCATGGCGGCGGCGGCGGCGCTGCGCGCGCTCTATGGCGTCGCGCCCGCGCCAAATGGGGTCGTCGCGGCCAATCTCGCGCATGCCGCCGAGAACATGGCCGACCATCTGACGCATTTCTACATATTCTTCATGCCGGATTTCGCGCGTGCGCAATATGCGGGGCGGAGCTGGCATGAGTCCGCCAAGCGACGTTTCAAGGCGATTGAAGGCGCGGCGGCGAACGAGGTTCTGCAGGCGCGCCGGCGTCTTCTCGAAATCATGGGGATACTCGCCGGCAAATGGCCGCATAGTCTCGCCTTTCAGCCGGGCGGAACGACGTGCGCCGTCGATCTTGGGCAGAAGGCGCAGCTCGTCGCAATCGCTCGCGACTTTCGCCGTTTTCTTGAGGCGATCGTCTTCGCGGCGCCGCTTGCCGTGCCGCTTGGCCTCAGGACGCCCGAAGAGCTGGAGCGTTATTGCGAAGGGGAAGGGGCCGATGGCGATTTTGCCGCCTTTTGCCGCATCGCGCGCGCGCTCGATCTCGAAAATCTCGGCCGCGCCGCCAATCCTTTAATGAGCTATGGCGCCTATCGCGGCGAAGCAGGCGCTCTTCTGAACGCGGGCGTGTTCGATCCCGTTGCGAGCGCGCTGTCGCCGCTCGACGCGCGTGCGATCCGCGAAGACGTGTCGCACGCCTATATGCGTGAGTGCCCGGAAGAGCCGTCACTCGCGCGTACCGAGCCCCATGTCGATAAGCCCGGCGCATACTCTTTTGCGAAGGCGCCACGTCTTCACGGGCGTCCGACGGAGGTCGGCGCGGTCGCGCGGCTGGCGGTCCACGGCCATCCGCTTGTGCGCGCCCTTCTTGAGCGTTCGCGTGGCTCTAATGTTTTCCTGCGCGTCGTCGCGCGCCTCATCGAGCTTGCGATGGTGGCCGAGGCGGCGGAAGGCTGGGCGAAGGCGCTGGCGTTGAACGAGCCCTTCTGCGTTGTGGCTCCGCACGATGAGGACGGCGACAGCGTTGGCCTCGTCGAAGCGGCCCGCGGGTCGCTTGGCCATTGGCTCGGCGCGCAGAAGGGAAAGATCCGCGCCTATCAGATCATCGCGCCGACGACATGGAATTTCTCGCCGCGCGACGCTTCCGGCGTGGCCGGCCCGGTCGAGCAGGCGCTGGTCGGCGCGCCGCTCGAAGGCCATGGCGCGCGCGCCGCTGCCGTGCAGCATGTGATCCGTTCTTTCGATCCCTGCATGGTCTGCACGGCGCATTGAGGGGGCTGGCAAGCGCCTTTCCGGCGATTGAAAATCGACTAGCCGCTCTCGCGCGAAAATTCTCATCGAGACGCTCTTCGAACTCTCCTAGCTTATTGGAATTAAATCAATTTCAATCGACCGGCCGCGCTTGGCCCGGACCTTGCTCACCCTTTGAAAACAAAGCGCGACGCGAGATCGCGACAAAGGGACGAAGACGCCATCAGGAGGAGCGGGAATGGCCGCAATTGAGACTTTTTACGACGTCATTCGCCGACAGGGAGTGACGCGCAGAAGCTTCACGAAATTTTGCAGCCTGACTGCCGCCAGTCTCGGCATGGGTCCGATCGGCGCCGCGAAGGTCGCCAACGCGCTCGAAACCAAGGAACGCACGCCCGTCATCTGGATGCATGGGCTCGAATGCACCTGCTGTTCGGAAAGCTTCATCCGCTCGGCGCATCCGCTGGTCAAAGACGTCGTTCTGTCGATGATCTCGCTCGATTACGACGATACGATCATGGCCGCCGCCGGCCATCAGGCCGAAGCGATCCTCCTAGAGACGAAAGAGAAATACAAAGGCAAATATATTCTCGCCGTCGAGGGCAATCCGCCGCTCAACGAAGGCGGCATGTTCTGCATCGACGGCGGCAAGCCTTTCGTCGAAAAGCTGAAATGGATGGCGGAAGACGCCATGGCGATCATCGCCTGGGGCGCCTGCGCCTCATGGGGTTGCGTGCAGGCGGCGAAACCCAATCCGACGCAGGCGACGCCCATCGACAAGGTCATCCACGACAAGCCGATCATCAAGGTGCCGGGGTGCCCGCCCATCGCCGAAGTCATGACCGGCGTCGTCACTTATATTACGACCTTCGGCAGATTGCCCGAACTCGACCGGCAAGGCCGGCCGAACATGTTCTATTCGCAGCGCATCCACGACAAATGCTATCGCCGTCCGCATTTCGACGCGGGCCAGTTCGTCGAGCAATGGGACGACGAAAGCGCGCGCAAAGGCCATTGCCTCTATAAAATGGGTTGCAAGGGGCCGACGACCTATAACGCCTGTTCGACGGTGCGCTGGAACGGCGGCGTGTCTTTCCCGATCCAGTCGGGCCATGGCTGCATCGGTTGTTCGGAAGAAGGGTTCTGGGACAAGGGCCCCTTCTATGAACGGCTGACCAACATTCATCAATTCGGCGTGGAGAGGAATGCGGATGAGATCGGCTTGGCGGCGGCGGGCGTCGTCGGCGTAGCGGTCGTCGCACATGCCGCGGCGACAGCCGTCAAGCGCATCGTCTCGAAGAATAACGATCACTCGGCCTGACGCCGCATCTCCAGGACAACGATCATGACGCAACAGCGCATCTCGCGAAATGGCGCGGCCGAAGTAGCCCCAGCCGCCGCTCCCGCCGTCGCCGCAACGGGTTCCGCCGGCGTCGACACGCCCAACGGTTTCAGGCTCGACAACAGCGGCAAGCGCGTTGTCGTGGATCCCGTGACGCGCATCGAAGGCCATTTGCGCGTCGAAGTGAATGTCGACTCCGACAATGTCATCCGCAACGCAGTTTCGACCGGAACCATGTGGCGCGGCATCGAAGTGATCCTGAAGAATCGCGATCCGCGCGACGCCTGGGCCTTCACCGAGCGGATCTGCGGCGTTTGCACCGGCACCCATGCGCTTACCTCGGTGCGCGCCGTTGAAGACGCGCTGGGCATCGCCATACCCGAGAATGCAAATTCGATCCGCAATCTCATGCAGCTCGCGCTGCAGGTGCACGATCATATCGTGCATTTCTATCATCTTCATGCGCTCGACTGGGTCGATGTGGTTTCGGCGCTCAGCGCCGATCCGAAGGCCACATCCGCTCTCGCGCAATCGATTTCGAGCTGGCCGCTGTCCTCCCCCGGCTATTACAAGGACTTGCAAACGCGCCTAAAAAAGTTTGTCGAGTCCGGCCAGCTCGGTCCCTTCAAGAACGGCTATTGGGGCAGCAAGGCCTATAGGCTTCCGCCCGAAGCCAATCTGATGGCGGTCGCGCATTATCTCGAGGCGCTCGACTTCCAAAAGGAGATCGTGAAAATCCACACGATCTTTGGCGGCAAGAATCCGCATCCCAATTGGCTCGTCGGCGGCGTTCCTTGCGCGATCAACATCGACGGAACCGGCGCAGTCGGCGCCATCAATATGGAACGCCTGAACCTCGTCGACAGCATCATCGATCAACTGATCGAATTCAACGACAAAGTCTATATCCCCGACATCATGGCCATCGGCTCCTTCTACAAGGATTGGCTCTATGGCGGCGGCCTCTCCGGCAAATCCGTGCTTGCCTACGGAGACGTGCCGGAACACGCCAACGACTATACGGACAAGAACCTGCTCTTGCCGCGCGGCGCGATCATCAACGGCAAGCTCGATGAGATCCATCCCGTCGATCATCGCGACCCGGAGGAGATACAGGAGTTCGTGACGCACTCCTGGTATAAATACGGTGACGAAACCAAGGGCCTGCATCCCTGGGACGGCGTCACCGAACCGCATTACGAACTCGGACCGAACGCCAAAGGCACGAAAACCAATATCATCGAGCTCGACGAAGGCGGCAAATATTCCTGGATCAAGGCGCCGCGCTGGCGCGGTCACGCAATGGAGGTCGGCCCGCTGGCGCGCTGGGTGGTCGGCTATGCGCAGGGCAAGCCGCAATTCAAGGAGCCGGTCGAGAAAGTGCTGCACGATCTCGGCCTGCCCACTTCCGCGCTCTTCTCGACGCTTGGCCGCACGGCGGCGCGCGCGTTAGAGAGCCAGTGGGCCGGCTATCAGATGCGGCATTTCTTCGACAAGCTGATCGCCAATATCAAGGCCGGCGATCTTGCGACCGCCAATGTCGAGAAGTGGGAGCCGAAGAGCTGGCCAAAGGAGACGAAGGGCGTCGGCTTCACCGAGGCGCCGCGCGGCGCGCTGGCGCATTGGATCAAAATCAAGGACGGGAAGATCGACAATTACCAATGCGTCGTGCCGACCACATGGAACGGCTCGCCGCGCGATCCCGCCGGCAATATTGGCGCCTTCGAGGCTTCGCTGATGAATACGCCGATGGTCGATCCCGCGCAGCCGCTCGAAATCCTGCGCACGATTCACTCCTTCGATCCCTGTCTCGCCTGTTCGACGCATGTGATGAGCGAGGACGGGCAGGAGATGGCGAAGGTGCAGGTCCGCTGAGGAGGGGTTCATGACCGACATTTCGCGAATCGATGTCGCCGATTCTCATGGCGAGAGGGTCGTGTCGCAGCCGACCGTCTATGTCTATGAGGCGCCGGTGCGGCTCTGGCATTGGATCAACGCGCTCGCCATCCTCGTCCTGATCGTCACCGGCTATCTGATCGGCTCTCCCTTGCCGACCGTCGCCGGCGAGGCGTCGCAGCATTTCGTCATGGGCTATATCCGCTTCGCCCATTTCGCTGCCGGCCAGATCATGGCCGTCGGCTTTCTGCTGCGCGGCTATTGGGCTTTCATGGGCAACGAGCATTCGCGACAGATCTATTACGTGCCGGTTTGGCGCGCCTCCTTCTGGAAAGAGCTCGCGCATGAAATCCGCTGGTACGCCTTCCTCGAAAAGGCGCCCAAGAAATATGTCGGCCATAATCCGTTGGCTCAGACGGCGATGTTCGCCATGTATACGCTAATGTCGGCGTTCATGATCGTCACGGGCTTCGCGCTCTATTCGGAAGGAGAAGGCGCCGACAGCTGGGAGGCGAAGCTCTTCGGCTGGGTCTTTTACATCTGGCCGAACAGCCAGGAAGTGCATACCTGGCATCACCTCGGCATGTATGTGATCGTCACGTTTATCATCATCCACATCTACGCGGCCGTGCGCGAAGACATCATGTCGCGCCAGAGCATCATCTCCTCGATGATCTCGGGCGAACGTCACTTCAAGGATGGAGCCTGATCCGTGGCGCGAGTGCTTGTCCTTGGCATCGGCAACATACTTTGGGGCGACGAAGGTTTTGGCGTGCGCGCGGTGGAGGCGTTTCACTGTCGCTACGTCGTTCCGGAATACGTCACAGTTCTCGACGGCGGAACGCAGGGGCTTTATCTCGTGCAATATGTGCGCGAGGCCGACGATCTTCTTGTCTTCGACGCCATCGATTACAGCCTTGCGCCCGGAACGCTGAAGATCGTGCGTGACGGCGAAGTGCCGAAATTCACCGGTTCAAAAAAGATGAGCCTGCATCAGACCGGCTTTCAGGAGGTGCTGAGCGCCGCCGATCTCCTTGGCGATTATCCTTCGCGCCTCGCGCTTGTCGGCTGCCAGCCGCTCGATCTCGAAAACTGGGGCGGTCCGCTCACCGAGCCGGTGCACGGCGCGATCGACGCCGCTGTCACGGCGGCGCATGACATCCTGCTGGAATGGGGCGTCGATTGCGTCCGGCGCGCCGAACCGCTGTCGCCGGAACTGGCGCTGTTAAAGCATGACATCGATCATCAGAGCTACGAGAGCCGCAGAGACGCGGGCGCCGTCGGCGAATGGAGGAATTGAAATGAGCTTGCTGCGAATGATCGTCGTCGCGGCGGCGCTCGCGCCTGTCATGGCGAATGCGCATCCGGGCGCGCATCCGTATGGGCTCGCCGAGAGCCTCACGCATATCGCCACCCAGTCTGATCACCTTCTCGCGCTTGCCGTCGCTTTCGGCTGGATTTCCATCGTCGCGATGGGCGCTCTTGGCGTCGCCTATGCGAGCCGCAAGGCTTTGCGCGCGGACGACTGAGGCGGCGAACGGACGGATTCCCATGTGCCTTGGCGTTCCGATGCGCGTGATCGACGGCGACGACATGTCGGCGCTGTGCGAAGGCGTCGGCCGCGCTGAGCCCATTTCCATGCTGCTTATCGGCGCGCAGCCTCCCGGCGCGCATGTGCTCGTTCATCTCGGTACGGCGATGCGCGTGCTTGACGAAGAGGAAGCCGCTCTGATAGCGGCCGCGCTCGCGGGCCTTGACGCTGCGCTTGCCGGACGGACCTTTGAAGCGCATTTCGCCGATCTTATCGACCGCGAGCCGCAATTGCCCGCCCATCTGGTGCTGTCCGACGAACCCGATCGTGATGTTCCAGCACCGAAACAACCCGCATCAGAATCATCGTCGACGCAGGCGAGTTAAGCTTGCGCTCACACTTGGCGCCTCCCCTGCGCCCCGACGCGCACGCCGCGTGAAATTCTAACTCTTGGCGCCCAGGCGCTCGATCGCGCACCACGTATTTTTGCCTTGCCGCTTGCATCCCTTCCGGTTCTTGGACTGGGCGTCCCTCTATTGCGGGAAGGGACTGAGATGCGGTTTCTTTGGGATCGCTCCTACCGTGTCGATGCGCGCAAATTTTCATCGCGCTTTTGGTCGGACCCGACGCCGCTGGAGGAGGGAGCGGCGATGACAGCTCGATCTTTTTTCGACGGCAGTTGAAGAAGCCATGCGAATATTGGGGATTTCCGGCAGTTTACGAACTGCATCCTCGAACAGCGCGATCCTAAGGGCGATGGCTTTGCTCGCGCCTCCTTTCGTCGACTTTGTTCTCTACGATGGGCTTGCAAGCCTGCCGCATTTCAATCCGGATCTCGATCGCGCCGAGGCGTCTCAACGTCCTCCCTGCGAAGTTTGCGCGCTACGCAAAAATATTGGTCAAAGCGACGGCGTCGTGATCGAAGCGCCAGAATACGCGCACGGCGTTCCGGGCTCTTTAAAGAACGCACTCGATTGGCTCGTCGGGAGCGTCGAATTTCCCGGCAAGCCTGTTGCGGTGATCAATACGTCGCCGCGCGCAATCCATGCAGACGCACAACTTCGAGAAATCCTGATCACCATGTCAGCTAAACTCATTGAGATGGGGCCAATAGCCGTCCCTTATGACGCGAAAGAGATCGCGTTCGATCTGACTTTGTCGGACAAGCTTCGCGCCGCCTTGTCGGATCTCATCGAGGCGATGCAAGACCCCTGATCACGCATAACCGTCCCCGGATGGACTTGCGGTGAATTCAAGATCTGGGGCCGCTAAATCCGTGGGCTCTCGCGCTCGGCCCACGACGTCGCCAAGCGTGAACGTCTGACCGCGATACGTTCCACGAACCGCGATCGCAGATTCGCAACGCCCGCAATCAGACAGCCCGCCGCGACAAGGCTTCACCCCACAATCTATTGACGAACCAAACTCGCGAGAGCCTTCGATCTTACGCGAATGCGGTAGCGGCTTCGTAGTGGTGCGGCGTATCGCGGAGGAGTAGGAAATTGTGATACTGCTTTGATTTAACTTGATAAAATGCCTAAATTGGTAGCGGAGGAGCGCTACCGTCTTTCCCCACAACGCCCAAATATACGATATTGTCTTCGGGCGTGCGCTTGATTTTCCGGGCGAGTAAGATCGAGCTAGGCCATTCGCTGCTTCTGGCTGTTAATGAGCGAGGGGTCTGCGCCGCCGATGGGCGTGGAGTCACACTTACTATTGCACTGATTTCCTTGCGAGCATTCGAAAGGGGCGGGGTCAAGTTTCGAGTCCGAATTACACCAATTTCCGCCTGACGGGGCGAGGAAGGTGCGTAGGGGCGCGCTCTTGTGGCCCCTGCTGCGCACTTGCGTCCTCGTTCCGAACCGCCTTGCGCGCCATGTGTCGCACACGACGTCTTGCGAATGGCTCCAGGGGCCGCGTCAGCGACCCCGCAGCCGCATGAGCGGCTCACATCTTAAAGCCCCCGGCTTTGCCGGGCGATACTTACTCTGTTGGTTGGAGCACTCAACAAGGTTTCTAGCCACGTCCGGACCCTGGCGTTTGGTCGATTGGCAACTTCACAATCTGGAGCAAACCGCGCAAGGGACCATTTTCTATTGTGATGGCGCCTCCCGCGCGCTGCACAATTTCATGTGCGATCGTTAGACCCAATCCTGCGCCATCGATGTGCTTCGTGCGCGCCGGGTGAGCGCGGAAGAACGGCTCGAAAACGTGCCCAATCATGTCCGGCGGAATTCCTGGGCCATCATCTTCTATGACGACCTGCGCCACTGAAGACGTGCTTTCGACAGTGACGCGCGCTCGCTTCCCGTGCGTAGCGGCATTAATGATCAAATTTCGAAACGCGCGATTGAGGCTGGTTCGGTTTGCCCGCACGATCGCTACCGCGGAGAGAGTGAGTGTGATGTCATATGATAATGTCTGCAACTCGCCCACGAGTTCCGAAACGAGGATATCGAGTCTTAGAGCTTCTGCAACCGACTTTCCAGAGTCTTCCTGCACCAGGAGGATCGCGCTATCCGCAATCTGCCCTAACTCATCGATGTCTTTGAGCCACATCGCACGATCATCATCGTTTTCAACGAACTCCGCCCTCAGACGCATGCGCGTGATGGGTGTCCGCAAGTCATGTCCGGCGGCGGCCACGAGGCGCATTCGGCTCTCCATCGCCATCTTGAGACGATAGGACAGAGAGTTGATTGCCTTGGCGGCGACGCGCACCTCCGCTGGTCCTTTGATCGCAAGCTCGGGCAACAGGGCGTCCGACCCAACCGACTCAATCGCTCTTTCAAAAAGGACGAGAGGTTTGACCATCCGGTTGGAAAAAAAGAGAGCGATCGCTATCGCGCCAAAAGCAATGAGCGCGAGCCACATCAAAATTAAATTATAGACGCCGCTTGGTGGAGGTAAGTCGGTGATTTGTGCAATAAGCCAGCCCTGATCTACGGGAATGGACAGCAAAGGTGGGTCGCGTGAGTTTTTCCGCGACACCAAGACATCGCGCGGCGCTTCTCGAGCTTCCAATGTCTCGCGCAGCCAAGAGGTTACGTCAGCCTCGACGTCGCCCCCGGCTGGCTTCTGCTGAATCGAAACCAACGAAGGCGCAGTTCGCGCTATTTCTACCAGCAATTGGACCTGATCGGCCAAAGGACCGATCGCTTGCCGCGTGTCCGGCGGCCTCAACACGTAAACAAGCACTGCCGTTAGGACGCCGACCATCGAAATGATCACCCCGGCGATGAGCATGGCGAGTTTCGCCCGCAACGTGTTCAAGTTGGAAATTCCCGGAGCTCGACTTTCACGACCAACTGATAGCCGCCATTGCGGACCGTCTTGAATAGACGTGTAGCCCCTGAGGCATCCAGCTTGCGCCTCAAGCGGCTGATGAGGACATCGATCGAACGATCGAGCACCTCCCCGTCACGGCCACGCGTGAGATCCAGAAGCTGATCCCGCGAGAGCACGCGTCCGGGCCGGTCCAGGAACGTCTGCAGCAGATCGAACTCTGCGCCGGTCAATTCGATCGCGTTGCCTTGGGCGTCTATTACGCTACGCAATTGCGGGTCTGCGATAAATCCTTCGAACTGATACGCCTTTAAGCTCGGAGCCTGAGGTATCGCCTCGGAACGACGTCGTAATACGGCGCGTATCCGAGCAACCAATTCACGTGGGTTGAATGGTTTTCCAAGATAGTCGTCGGCCCCCATCTCAAGCCCGATGATACGATCGACGTCCTCCTTGAGCGCAGTCAGAAGAATAATTGGAATCGTGTTTCGCTTTGCTCTCAGGTCTCGGCACGCGTCAATGCCGGAGCCATCTGGCAGCATTACGTCCAGAACGATAAGATCAATCTGATTGGTCGCGATACGTTCGCGGAGTTCGCCGCAGCTTGAGGCTAACAGAACGCGAAATGCCTGTCCCTCGATGTACCGCGCGAGCAGCTTTCGAATCTCCGGATCGTCGTCAACTACTAGGATTTGCGGCGTGTGTGCGCTCATAGGCTATCATTCGTCGATGGCTTGGAGATCCACTTCTATAGCGAACTACGGTCGAACGAAGTCGAGAATTGTAACAAATCGTGGCTCCTAGCCAAGCCAGAAACACTTCGACACAAAAGTCCGTCCAGATCACGATAACAGACATAAATTGTCCTACGCGAGCAACGCTCTCGGTCTATGCGGGTATCTGCACCTTCAGGCGAAGCGGCAACGAAACATCCTAATGTCTCACGAGCGCACAGGGAGTTACAGGATGATTGTCAGACACAAGCGCATCGCTGCTGCTGCTATCTTGGTCGTCATGTCTCTCAATTTCGCACTACACGCGCAAGCACAGTCGGCTGCAATGACGGTCATGGCCTCCTCCGTAAAGAATGCTCCAGTGACGAGGAGCATCGCCGCGACAGGTAGCGTTGTCGCCTGGCGCGAGATACCGGTTGGCGCGGAAGCCGCCGGTCTCGCCGTAACCGAGATCGCGGTAGACGAGGGAGATCGTGTTGTAAAAGGCCAGCTTCTCGCGCGCCTCAACCAGGATCGCATAAGAGCGGAGATGCTGAAGCAAGAGGCAGCGATAGGCGAACTTGAGGCGAGCCTTGCGAGCGCCAAATCAGACGCCACGCGGGTGCGTTCTGTTGCGTCCGGAGTGATCAGCGCACAGGCGGTCGAGCAGCGCGAGACGCTCGTCAAGACGACGGCAGCCAAGTTGAAAGCGGCGCAGGCGCAGTTGCTCGAAATCGAAACGCGGTGCCGGCAAACAGAGATTGTCGCCCCCGCGGCCGGCATGATCGCATCTCGAGCAGTGACAATCGGTCAGGTGGTCCAATCCGGAACAGAAGTGTTTCGGCTCATTCAAGACGCGCGCGTCGAGGTTGATGCGCGCGTGCCGGAGTCGGACCTGCTCGCCGCCGCCGTGGGGCAATCTGCGAAGATTTTCGGCCCCAGCGGCCGATCGGAGCAAGGAATCGTGCGAATCATCTCGCCGATTGTCGATTCGAAGACTCGCTTGGGCACGGTCCGTATCGCGCTGTCCGGCGATTCACAATTGAAACCCGGCATGTTCGCGCGCGTGGAGATCGCGGTCGAGCGCAAGATTGCGTTGACCGTTCCGCTTAAGGCGTTGGTGTGGCACGACGCCAAGGCGCACGTCTTCGAGGTCGGTTCCGGCAATATTGTATCGCTCACGGAAATCAAAATCGGCCACGGGACAGCCGACAATGTCGAAGTCCTACAGGGTCTGGATGCGGGAGATCGCATTGTGACTCAAGGCGCGGGCCTTCTAAGCGACGGTGATGTCGTAGCTGTCGAGACCGCCTCCATGAAAGCTGGCGCCATGCAATGACGAACATCTCCCGATGGGCGATCCGCAATCCCGTAGCGACCACAGTTCTGTTCTTGTTATTGACACTGGCGGGTCTCGTCGCATTTTCGAAGCTTCGCCTGAATAACATGCCGGACATGGAGATTCCGAAGGTGACTGTCGGCGTCGCCTGGGCTGGGGCGGCGCCGACGGAAATAGAATCCCAGATTACGCGTCTCATTGAAGATAGCGTCACCGGACTAGGCAACGTCAATCACGTGCGTTCAACCGTGAATGAGGGATTTTCTTCCAGCATGATCGAGTTCGCGATCGGGACAGACATCGACCGAGCGATGAATGACGTTCGTGATGCTGTGATGTCCATTCGTTCGAAAATGCCTCGCGCTGCTCTCGATCCCATAATCCAACGTGTCGAAGCGACCGGACAGGCCATCCTGACGTTCATCGTCGACGCGCCAGCGATGGCTCCAGACGACCTGAGTTGGTTCATCGACAATGATATCGCCAGGGCCGTGCTGACAGCGCCGGGAGTATCCCGAATTTCAAGATCCGGCGGCGTCGACGCGGAGATTACGGTTAAACTCGATCCCGATCGGCTGATGGCGCTTGGCATAACCGCCTTCGAGATTTCCGACCTGATCAAGAGTCAGAACATCAATCAGCCAGGCGGCCGCGTAACGTTGGGCGAGGTGGAACAACCGATTCGAACGATCGGTAGTGTCTTGGATGTTGTAAGCCTGAAGGCCATGCGCATCGCTATCAGCGATGGTCGGAGCATCAGACTCTCCGATTTGGGCGCCGTGGAGCGGTCCTGGGCTGAGCCGCGACAGAGAGCACGTTTCAACGACCGGGAAGTCATCGGCTTCAGCGTTTACAGAGCGGTTGGAGCCGGCGAGGTCGCCGTGGCGCGGGATGTTCGAAGGCGAATGACGGAATTCGCCGCCGCCCACCCGGGAGTAAGCATTCTCGAAGTGACTTCGTCGACCGACTCTGTGGTCGAGGGATATGACGCGGCTCTGGAGGCGGCTTTTTTGGGTGCGCTGTTGGCCGTATTGGTCATCTGGGCGTTTCTGCGCGATATCCGCGCGACGCTGATTTCGAGCGCAGCGCTGCCATTATCCCTGATCCCAACATTCGCTGTCATGTATGCGCTGGATCAATCTCTTAACAACCTCTCGCTGTTGGGGATTGCCCTCGTTGTCGGAATTCTCGTCGACGACGCGATCGTGGAAATTGAGAACATCGTTCGACATGTCCGACAGTCTGGAAAAAGTGTCTATGATGCAGCTATCGATGCAGCCGATGAGATCGGCCTAGCTGTCGTTGCAACGACCTTCGCAATCATCGCGGTATTTTTGCCCGTCGGTCTGATGCCGGGCATACCCGGCCAGTTCTTCAAGGCGTTCTCGATCGCCGTCTGCAGTTCCGTATTCTTTTCTCTGATTGTAGCGCGTCTTTTGACGCCTTTGATGGCGGCGTTCTTTTTGAGAGAAAATAATAGCGAGCGCCGCGAGCCCGCGTGGGTGCGGCAATACGGGCGGATGTTGAACTGGACCTTGCGCCATCGGTGGATCACAATTGTCGGGGGCGTGATATTCTTCGTGGCGTCGCTTTCGCTCGTTCTTTTCCTTCCCACCGAATTCATGCCGGCCGCCGACCGCGGCCGCTCCATCCTTGGCGTTGAATTGGCGCCGGGCTCGACGTTGCAGGAAACTGACACCGCGATCCAAAAGGTAGTTTCTGTTCTGAGGGCGAGGCCGGAAGTCGCATCGGTGTATGCAGCGCTTGGAACGCAGACGTTGACCTCATCAGGACCTGGCGGCTTCTCGACTTTGGTCGGGGAGGTCAGGAAGGCCACGGTCACGGCAAACCTTGTCGCGAGAGACCAGAGAGCGCTCTCACAGCAGGCGTTTCAAGCTTTGATCGGGCCAGAGCTAGCGAAGATTCCGGGCGCACGGATGCGGTTTGGAGAGGATGGCCCCTCCGGTGCAAAGATCCAGGTGTCGTTGATGAGCGACGATCCTGCAGCGCTCGCAAGCTCGGCCCGACGATTGGCCCAAGAGATGCGTGCGACGCCGGGATTTCATCGGGCGGGAACGACCACCAGCTTTGCGAGACCCGAGCTGCAGATCGCTCCCAAGAGCGACAAGGCGGCCGCCCTCGGCGTTTCCACGACAACAATCGCGAGAACCGTCAACATCGCCACGATAGGCGACGTCGAACAGAATCTTGGCAAGTTCAGTTTGAACGGCAGACAGATACCTATCCGCGTGTTGCTGAACGATGAGGCGCGTACCGATCTTTCCCGTATATCCATTCTTCAGGTTCCAGCATTTGAGCAGTCGTTGCCGCTGTCGTCGGTTGCGGACGTCACCTTCGGGTCTGGCCCGAACCAGATTGATCGCATTGATCGCACCCGAACCGAGACGATCGAAGCTGAATTGAGCGGAATCACCATTGGTGAAGCCGAACGTTTGGTCTCAAACCTCTCGTCGCTCAGGCGGCTGCCGGCGTCGGTAACACGCAAGCTGGCGGGCGATTCCGAACGTATGCAGGAGTTGTTTGGTAGCTTCGCGCTTGCGATAAGTTCAGGAATCATTCTGCTTTTTTTTGTTCTTGCTCTCCTGTTTAACGGGTTCGTTCAACCGGCCACCATCCTGACTGCGCTTCCCTTGTCGCTGGGCGGAGCGCTTGGTCTTTTACTCATGACGCGAACGTCAATTTCGCTGCCGGTGTTGATCGGCATTTTGATGCTGATGGGAATCGCAGCGAAGAATTCAATTCTTCTTGTGGAGTATGCGATTGTCGCCCAGCGCGACAACGGTATGGAGCGTGCGCACGCGCTTTTGAATGCAGCTCGTAAGCGCGCGCGGCCAATCGTGATGACCACGGTCGCCATGGGCGCCGGGATGCTGCCGATTGCGCTCGGCATTGGAGCAGACGCTGAAACGCGTGCGCCCATGGCGATCGCCGTCATCGGAGGTCTCATCAGTTCGACAATTCTCAGCCTTGTTTACGTCCCCGCCTTCTTTACGGTCATGTACGACTTGGAATGCTGGATTAGAAAACGTTTTCGGGCGACTGAGACACAAAACGCATGATCGTTTGAGGTCAAGTCCCATTCCGGTTGCGTTTCACCGTGGTCAGTCCCATTCCAGCGGCATTCTCATGGCGCTTCCTAACACGCCGGCGACGGCAGAAGAGCTGCCCATATTCCTCGCAGATGGTCAAACGTTCGCGGCAAATCATCGGGTTTTCGCCAGATTGCGGAAAAGCAATTGGCTTCCGAAGCACCGGCCTTATCGCATCGATCGGGCATAACGGCCGGATGCAAAATCACTCCGCAATCGCCAACGCGGCAGTCCGCAATTGCAGAAGCACAGCCCCTCAATTCAACGATGACAACGCCAAGGCCGGAACTTGGGGATGTCGGGGTGCGGGAAGCACGGGCTTCTTAACTAACCCCGGGGGGGCTTTCATCCAGACGTAACCCTGGAAGCCAGAGCGATACCCTTCGTCGTAGAGCGCTTGCATGTAAGCTTGTTCAAAGGGCTCCGCCCATCTCAAGCTGAACTTGGAAGGAATTACGGCGAGGTTGAAGTCGGAGCCGTCGGCCTGCGCCGTGGCGTAAATGCGATAGAGATCCCCGATGCTTTGGTTCTTGATGAGGGTGAACACCGACCGCCGGGAGATCGAGAGGACGCCAGCCTCGACAGACTCCCACTCGGGATTGATCTTTCCGTTGCGGATGATGAAGAGGCGCCTCGTGGACAGTTTCGTCGCGGGGCCGAGCTCACGAGGAGCCAATGAGGTGGGCGGCACGAAGACCTGCTGAGTTACGCCACCATCGACATGCAATTCTTCATAAGTACGGCCTTCGGCCCGAACCTTGATGCGTACCGGAGGAAAGGCGCCTGGGATTGACGTAGAGGCCAAAAGAATCTTACGAAAAAGACTGAGAGCGTGTGGATGCCCGCTCATTGCGATGCGTCCCATGTCCCAAAGGACGGGCCGTTGAGCATCGAGGTTCGTCGTGCCGATCAACAGGACCCTCCCTTTTTTGCGTTCGCGGGCGACGTCGCGAAGGAAACGGTCGTCGACATAATTCTCAATCAGATTTTCAAGCGGAGAACTGTCAACTAGGCCGGACCCTACGAGCAGCGGCATAATGCCGGGATCATAAATGTCGCTGCGCGTGTATTTGGTGAAAATCTCTTTCAACTCAGCATTTCTGCTTGAACCCAGGTAGACGAACGGTGCAGTGAGCGCACCCGCGCTGACACCGGTGACAAAATCGAAGTCCGGTCGGGTGCCGGCCTCACTCCATCCCACCAGGAGACCGGCTCCGAACGCGCCATTGTCTGCTCCGCCCGAGATAGCGAGAATGTTGAGTTCGGGTGATTGCCGTGAACGTCTGCGTGCTTCGGCAAGCGCGCCCAACTTGGGCCTTTCCGCCCCGACAAGCGCAGTAAGAGATTCCGCCGACGCGTCTCCCCAGACGCGGACATTGGGCATGCCCGTGAGTTCGGCTTCATCTGCGAGCCGCTCCGGCAGAACGTCGCGGGCAATCATAGTTGCGCATCCTGTGTTGAATGCTGCAATTAAAAGTAGCGCCATCGCAGAGCATGCCCTTAGCGGCGAGGACGTCGCAGTCACGCTTGTCGAGCGCATGTCCGCATTCGTGGAATGATCATCTTGGCGGCGACGCAGAACCGCCCGAATGCGGGCGACAAGCTCGCGCGGATTGAACGGCTTTAAGCAATCGTCAGCCCTCATCTCAAGGCCGATGATCCGCTCCACGTCTTTCTTCCGCGCAGTAAGTAGATCAATCGGAATTTTCAATCGCATGGTCCGCAAATCGCGACAAAGATCGAGCAAGGATCCATCAGGCTCCGGAACATCAAGGACGATGAGATCGATCTTGTCGGAGCAACACGCTCGTGAACCTCTGCGCACTTGGCGGCAAGCTGGACGTGCAACCCCTGGCCCGGCATATAGCAAGCCAGAAGCGTCCGGATCTCAAGATATTCATCGACAACGAGAACTTGCGGTGCATGCATGGACAGACGGACGTTCCACAGTAATCTCCATGAGTGTCTGATCACATCAGAGCGGCATGGAGAAAATATTTTTGTAACGAAGGCTGTCCTCAGCCCAGTTAGACATTTTTCGACACAAAAATCGGTCGAGCAGAAACATTCAGTCATGCCTGACCAGATTCAGGGCCACGTAGCCCCCTTATCAATAGCGCAGCGTCAACACTCAGGGGGTCCGAATGCGCGTTTCTACTCACTTCAGTCGTTCTACGTCAGGCAGGACGGCTCCTTTCCACCCGCGACCACCTCGGGTCAAGCGCCATAAGGCATGGATCCATCCGGCGCGGGGACGGGGTTGTTCGCGCGCTTATCGCCAGTTGTCGAGCTGGACGAACGTCTTGATCCTGCGCGCGGCTCTACTGGTCATCCCCATTGACTGCGAAGCCACAACACAACCGTTTGGTCGATCCTCTCTTGTGCAGTTAGGCGGCATACCCCGCTGCGGTTCCTTCGCGATGTGGGTCGTCGCTAGCTTACTGTCCGGCTGCGCAACTGCGCCGCTTGTCCAAGGTGTTGGTCTGTCGTCATACGAGGGTCTGACTCCCTCTGATGGCCTGGTCACGAAGTCGCGCTTTCAAATAAGGAAGGAGCGTGTCATGGCGGCAAAAACGATCAAGATCGCGCCGACAGCTTTCCCGCCTACCGTCGCGCCGACGTTGTCGAACGAACAGCGGGCGCTCGTAGCGAATGCTGTGGATCGCGCTCTGTGTGTCAGCCTCAGCGATCGCTTCGATGTGGTCTCGTTGGATGCGCCAGCTGACTTGACCGTACGCGCCGGCGTTACCCAGGCGACGGAGACCAACGAAGTTGCGGCGGGCCTCTCAGTTGCGACTTCAGTTGGCACAAATTTTATTGATTTTGGCACGAGTGTTCCGATTCCGGTACCGCGCATTCCGTTTGGGTTGGGAGATCTTTCTATTGAAGCTGAAGCAGTTGACCGTTCTGGCCGACAGCAAGCAGCCATGCTTTGGGGTCGAGGCGCAACGGTCTTCTTCAGCTCGCCCAGGGTGTCAAAGGCGAGTGATGCTTACGATTTAGCGGACGCGTTTGGCGATGACTTTGCAAATTTGCTCGTCAAGGGCGAGAGCCCCTTCAACGCCACTGGCATCGATATTCCCTCTTGGCAAAAAATCCACTCGACGATGGGCTTGGCTCCGAAGTATGCGGCGTGTGAGAACTATGGCCGCTATCCAGGCATTGCGGGTTTTGTCGGCGGCCAACTCGGGTTGCCACCTGAATGGACCGATCAAGGCGCAAACAGCACTCCAACGCTGTAACAAATTGGTCTGTGCAGTGGTGAGACGCCCGCTACCCGTCCTCTTCCTTTCAGCGCGAATTTCGATTCGCGCGTGAACGCGAAATGTGCGGTTGCTCCGTCAAGCGATCGCGGAATGAGAACGAGACAGCGGCCCCGGGCACAGCCTCTGTGGGCGTCCATCCATCATGAGGGGGAGCGCCGCTGGATCTCCGCATTGTCGACCAACAAATGATCTGCGCCGGAGTTCCGATGCCCGTTCATGTTATGCATTACCGTCGCTGCGACCCGCGCCTGACGCTGCTATTCGCCGTTCTCTCGAGTTCGATGTTCGCCGGCTGCGCCGTAGGCCCTGACTACGATCAACCTGCTGTGGACCTCCCACGCAGATGGAGCAACGCTGACAGCGGCGACGCCCAACGCCCCGCCCAGCTCTCGCAATGGTGGACTCGCCTCAACGACCCTCTCTTGAACACGCTGGTGTCGCAAGCGGTCGATGCCAACTTCTCTGTTGAGACCGCCAAGGCCCGTGTAAGAGAAGCCCGCGCGCTCGTGAGCCAAGAAGCCGCGAATCTTCTTCCTGTCGGAGACGGCGTCGCTTCCGCCAACAGACTGCGAACCCCAGCGGTCGACGCCATACCGGCCAAAATATCCTCGGCGTATCGGTCCGGCTTCGACGCGAGCTGGGAGATCGATCTCTTCGGCGGGCTACGCAGAAGCGTTGAAGGCGCCCAATACGGAGCGGACGCCGCGGAAGAGGATCTGCGCAACACCCTACTCGTGCTGATTGGCGATGTTGCGCTGAACTACAGCCTGGCGCGGGCGTATCAGGCGCGCGCCGCGCTGGCGCGGAGAGCCGCGAAGTCACAACGAGAATCGGCGAAGTTGACGCGGTCGAAATACGATGCGGGCGTGGCAACGACTGCGGATGTCGCGAATGCCGAGGCGCTGGCCGCGTCGACAGAAGCCGATATCCCTTCGTTTGAAATCGACGCGGCGCGAGCTGTGCACCGGCTCGGTGTTCTGCTGGGCAAGTCACCTTCAGCATTGATCGGACAAATGAAAAATGGGGGCCTTATCTCACGGCCGAAAATGCCGCTGCCTGTCGGCGTTCCGGCTGACGTCCTCCTGACGCGCCCGGACGTGCGAAGGGCCGAGCGGCAGCTCGCTCAGGCCACGGCGAGAATCGGCGTCGCGGAAGCCGCGCGCTATCCCTCCGTCAGCCTGACCGGCAACATCGCGACCGAAGCGCTAGACATCAATGATCTCGCAAGAAAATCGTCGCTCGCTTGGGCGATCGGTCCGAGGCTCACTGTTCCAATCCTGCGCGCCGGGCAGCTCAAGGCCGTGGCCGATGCTGCGCGGGCGCGCCGCGATGCGTCTTTCGCTAATTTTCAGTCGCTGGTTCTAATCGCGATGGAGGATGTCGAGAATGCGATCGTGTCTCTCTCACAGCAACGTATCCGCAGCGGCAAATTAGCTTCAGCCGTTGCCTCTTATCGGACGGCGGCGGACGCCGCTCGGACGCAGTTCGAGACTGGTTCCACCACCTATCTCGAACTCTTGGACGCGCAGCGCGCTCTCTACGCCGCCGAAGGAAAACTCATCGACAGCCGACTCGCAACCGTCGCGGCCTATATTGCCCTTAACAAGTCTCTTGGCGGCGGATGGACAGGGGTGGTTAATACACAGGCGCCTCTGAACATCGACCAGCGGAACGGCCCGCGCATTGCTACAACCCGCATATTCGGGAACGAGCGCTGAAGTTGCGAGTTTTGGCTCGTCCGCGCCAAATTGATGCGCCGCTTCAAAGTGCTGCCGCGAGGACGGCGAGCGGGTTCCGGCATTCCCCGCTGCGCTTAGGTCGTTCGGAACTGACCGTACGACGATCGACAGGCGCGTTCCGCCCGCTTTCCTTATCTGACCGACTTCGCCCGCATAGACCGGATGCAAATTGAATCGCATCTGGCGAATGACCCTTCCGAAGGCGCGGACTCGAAGTCTCACAGATCGCCTGGTCGACGGCTATCGCGCCACGTCTCATTGGGTCACCAAGCCGCTGTTGCCCGTTTTCGGGGCGACGCCGACCGAAGGCCGTTTCGTGCGTGATCGAAACAGGATCACGGCGGAAGGGGTCACCGCCGGTTTGGACTTCGCGCTCTCCCTCGTCGCGGAGTTACGGGATCGCAAATATGCCGAAGGCGTTCAGCTCTTGGCGCAATATGCGCCGGTGCCCCCTTTTAACGCCGGCGAGCCTGGAACGGCGCCAGAGCCAGTCACGACAATGATCGACAATATGTTTGTCGGCCTCAAGGAGGAAATGCGCGGCGCCGCAGCAGCAGCCTATGCAAGATCGAAAGGACTCTGAGGGAAACAAGCGAACAAAAAACGACCCCTGGCTCCGAAGCCGTTCATGGGAAACGCGCGTTCCTTCAGACGACATCATTCCCACGAACGAACGCGATCGGTTCTGCGGCGTAGGTCTGGACAAAGCGTCATAGCGGCATACGTTTCGCACGATGCTACCGCAAGCTATATCGTACTATAGTGAAAGATATCGCGCTCCAGAGGAGTAGCGGAGGAGCGCTACCGCCTTTCCCCACAACGCCTAAATATACGCTATTGTCTTCGGTCGTGCGCTTGATTTTCTGAGCTCCTCGACGCTTCTCTCCGACTGTTTCCGCGATAGCAAAAAATTCTGGGCGCTAGCTTCGTTGCTTCGTTGCCGCTCTGTGGCGCGCGCTTTTTGGGGGCGATCCATTGGTCGCCTCTGCGATGGCGTTGGCGTGAAAGCGCCCGGCCAGCCGCCCCGACTGAATGATGAGCATCACAAGGCGGCTCGTCGCCGTAATCGCGAACGGACCGATGCCGGCGATTCACGGCGTCGTGCGTTGGCGGCTGAGCGTAGCGAAACATCTTTCGCTGAAATTGTGTGCGACGTTCGGCAACTTTAAAATCGAAAATATTAATGATATTAATCACATAATATCCATAGTGTATATTATGTGATTCACCGACTTCAGCGTCTTTGCCGCCGCATTAGCCCCAACCATCCCATAACGTCGCGCCGCGCGACCGTCAGTCGATAACGACAATCGGATGGCCCCTGTGTTGTGGCAGGCCGGGAAAGCGCGAATAGCAGATCTGACGGTTGCTCGACTCGTTTGGCCGACGCGTTCCGTAGACGCTTTCCATACTGAAGAATGTTTGTCCGTGGGCATCGGTCGCGAATCCGCTATATCCATTCTGGATGAGCCGGTGGACGCTGCCCTCTGTCCTATCAACGTTGATGTAGCAGAGTTTCGCGCAATCTGCCACGAGGTCGTCAGCAGAGGGACGAGCGGCAAGGTCGTAATCGAGGCACCGCTCAACAATCACCTGAAGTTTGGATGCAAGAGGCTGGAATTGTGAGTTCGCGGTCATGAACGCAGGCCATGGCTTCCGCGTCCGGTTCTTGACATTGACGGCTGCATCGAGAAATACGCCGAACGGAAAATCGCCTGCCAGAATACGAAACATCAAAGCGCCGAGTGACCAGATGTCTGCTTCCTTGCCGGGGTGATCCCCTTTCCGGCGGAACATCATTTCAGGTGCCATATAAGGCAACGCCCCCTTGATGGTACCCGACGTCGAGCGAGTTAAATCCCCGTCATCTTGCGCCGCGAGAGCGAACACTTCCTCGGTCAAGGTGGCTATTCCGAAGTCCGTGATCTTCAATTCATGGAGATTGACGCCCATTTCGACTATTATGTTGCTGGGCTTCAGATCACGATGGACCACACCGGCGTGATGGGATGCGGCCACGCCTTTCGCTAGGTGACTAAGGACGCGTGCTCCGAGGTGCGGATCTATAGCCCCGAACCGCACAAGCTTTTCCTCTAAAGTTTGCCCTTCGACGTACTCTTCGACTAAAAATGGCTGACCGGCCTCTTCGAAATAATCGTATGTCTTGGCGACGTTATGATGATTGACACGCGCCGCGATGACGGCGCTTTGGCTGAATCGTTTCACTTGCTGACCCGGCTGCGGGGTCTTTACCGCGACATCAATTTCCAACAGTGTATCGCGAGCAAGATAAACATCCTGCATGCCGCCACGGCCGATGTGTCGGACAACATTATACCGCCCGGAGACTATATCGCCCGACTTCATGGCATCACCTCAGGAGTCGATACATCGAATGTCACGAACCGCCGGGCTTGCCCAGGGTTGCCAAACGTTATTACGCAACACCCTGGAACAACATCACCGACTCTTGCGGGGGAATTATTGAGAAAGACAGCGCCTGTCACGTTGATAACGACGAACTCTGTCCCGTTGTACTCGACTCCGATAGAACCCATCGTACTTGCGTTAACGTTTATCTTTCGGCTTTTACGATCCAGATGATGCGTCACACCGCCAAAGACAACAAGCGCTCGATGCTGATTTTCGACGAGTTGCTGCTGCAGAACGAACTGAACCTCGGCCATGCGCGGCCTTCTGGCTGGGTTGCGGGCAAGACATCTATGCACGAGGGAAACCGTTGGCGCTGATAGACCCGGCAAACTCGCGGAGAGCGCTGGTAAGGAGATCGGCTGAG
The DNA here is from genome assembly GCF_003855495.1 of Methylocystis rosea. Lineage (NCBI taxonomy): Bacteria > Pseudomonadati > Pseudomonadota > Alphaproteobacteria > Hyphomicrobiales > Methylocystaceae > Methylocystis > Methylocystis rosea. The sequence goes on from NZ_CP034086.1 coordinate 3,597,298, forward strand.
GCGGCTGTTGGGCTAGTTCCGCCGGTGGCCTCGTGCTCAGCAAGGCCAATGCGGTCGCGCCAAACGCGTAAACATCGATTGACGCGTCGAAACTAATCGTCTTGTCGCTCCAGAGTTCAGGTGCCATGAACACAGGAGTGCCGATGATACTTCTGGTAATTGCCGCGTCCGACGACCGCGCAAGCCCGAAATCGATGATCTTGATGACGCCTTCCCTGTCTAGGCGAATATTGTTCGGTTTTATATCTCGATGGATGACGCCGGCTTCGTGAATATCACGCATGCCACATGCGATCTGCCACAACGTATGAATATAGTTGCGGTTCGGTTTGAAGGAGCCGATTTGGAGGTTTTCGCCGTCAATAAACTCCAGAACGATTGCAGTTTCAGGCTGGCGTCTGTCGGTCAATTGGACTACGTCGTACAGCTGAACGACGTGCTTCGAGCGCAGTTTAGCGAGAGCCTTTTGCTCATCCAGTAATCGACGCTCTTCGATTCCTTTTTGAAGGCGCTTGATGATGACGGGGCGTTGCAGATGCGTGTCTACGCATTCCATGATTTCGCCCATGCCGCCGGCGGCGGTGGCACCCGTGAGCGTATATCTACCGGCTATCGTCATCGCCGTCCTTTATATCCGGGGATTTTTCAATCTGGATTTCGAGTTGAACATCCTCCTTCCGAGGTCTGGGATCCTGCCCAGTCTTTTTTGAGGGTCGACGCGCTCCCTTACGTCCCTTCCGATATGCGCCCTGCTTTTCAGCATCCGCTTTGATTGGAGCGACCTCTGGCGCTGCTACAGCCTGAGGCCGGGGCGTTTCACTGACATCGCAGACCCAACTGATCGCCATTGTGCCGAACGGGTCCCATATTTGGATGCCCCCGTCTTGGCCTCTAGCAGCCTGCGTCGACAACGCCTGCAAATCGATCAGGGCTATAGATGCGTTGTCATGGCCGCCGCACCAACGGGCCAAGGCCGATAATCTGTCGGACGCAGCTTTCTGTTCTGGCGCGTGGAAGAGAACGCTGGCGAGTGTGTCGGCGTCAATATAGTGAATCCCATCGGTGGTAAGGGCCAGCTCCATGGCGCCCGTAGGAACGGACCGAATGTGTGGACGCATGCCTGCGCCCATCCCAACGAACTGAAGCAGTTCGCGACCGTGACCGCCAACGGCTTCTTCGAGGGAATCGTCTACCGTTAAGCGCTCTACCTTCACGCCCTTGCCGCACGCGTAAATTCTGCTGTCGCCGAGATTGATGATGACGGGAGACGCTCCTGCGTCGAATAGCAGGGCGGAGAGAGTGGCCCCCCCTCGCCCGCCAGCGAACGCATAGACTGCATCATTAGCGTGGGCGATGGCGGCGGCTGCACGCTGTTCCAATCCTTGATGCCTGTGACGCACCAAGGCATAGAAAAACGATGAAATCGCCAAGGTAGCACATTTCCCGCCATCCCTCATCCCGCCCATGCCATCGGCGACCACGACCGCGATAATAGGCTGGCTGCCTTGCTTTGCGCTTAGGCGTAGGGCTGCAACTCGGTCCTGATTTTCCTCTCGCTGGAGCCCAATGTCGGTGGCGAGGATGGCAGGAAAATCGAAGCATTGATTTTGAGCTCGGTCCGGGACAGATCTCGACAACCAAGTTGCCACTGTTTCCTGAAAGGCGTCGCCGCGACTGGCCGGTGACGTCTCCGAAATGCTTTGCGTCATCTAGTCAACTCATCTCTTCGCCCTGGGCTGTTCAAGTCCTCTTAGCAGGCGTACGATGAAGCACACCGATGGACCGCGACAGTCAGCGGCCTACGCGAGGACTTTAAGCCCATGCTTTTGAACCACGGTAAGCAGCTTGAGCGCCATCCCGCTCGGCCTTTTGGCACCGGTCTCCCACTTCTCGACCGTGCTTTCGCTCGTGTTGAGGTAGCGGGCGAACACGGGCTGGCTGACATTGTTCGCTTCGCGGAGTTGTTTGATCTGCGCGGGCTCGATTTCTGTCGGGACGACTAGGTGGCGCGCATCGAAGTCGCGCATCGTCGCCTTGTCGAGCGCGCCGATTTTGTGAAGCATGGCCGCAGACGAATGGATCGCCTCGGACACATCGCTCTTGAACCTACTTTTCGTCGCCATGACAAATCTCCGTCAGGTCCTTGTCCTTTAAGAGCTGCGCAATCTGCTTATCATCCAGCGTGGCGTAGCTCTTTGCGAGCGTGCGGAAGTCTTCTAATTCATCTTCCTCGATATTGGCGCGGTCCTTCTTTGCGAACAAATATTCGTAAATCCAGAATCGACCGCCCTTCGCGAGGATGATGCTTCGGTGCCTATTCTTGTTCAGGCGTTTCTTGAAGACGCCACCGCCAAGATCGTCGGCCTGGCCCTTCATCACTTCCTGAATCGCTTGGCACAGCTCGTCATCCTTGATGCGTGCCTTGCGTGCCGCCTTAGAAAACCAAGCGGTCTTGAACGTCCGCATGGCTTTTTCCGCATCGGGCATATCCGATATGTAGCACCGGGTGCTATCGATATCAAGATGCGAAACGGCGAAATAATCTATGCCGCAGCTCATTCGCCCGACATTTGGATGGACGGCCGCTGACGCGGCCTCGTCCTCTGCGCTCGGTCGGCTGAAGGCCAGGATGTAAGCGAGTTCTCGTATCTTCGATCGTGCGGCAACGACGCCATATCCGCGCGCGTTTGTTCTTTATCGACAAAGTGAGAGTTTGGCCCGTTTTCCGTGACGGGATGGAAGGTCGCGAGAGAGGCTCGCGGCACCCGTCGCGGAGTTTTGGTCATGAACATCGACGTTGCAAGCGCCGCAGCGGCAGGCACGGGTTCATCCGGGTTTGGCGGCTCTCAAAGTTTCAAAGTGGATCTGTCCCGCGGTCAGCGCATCGGCCGCGTGTCGTCGGAGTGGTTTTCCCGTCCTGACGACGAGCGCTTTCTGTCCCTGTCGGAACTGTTCGCCGCCGTTCGCGGGCGGTCTGAGCGCAGCCGCACGCGGACGGTGGAAAGCGTGGCGATCCGTGTGGAGGCGCGCGCCGACGCCGAGCGCCTGACGTTGGCCTTGCCGCGGTCGGATATTCCAGTCGCGCCGACGCACTGGTCCTTCGGACAGCTTTGCAGTCTGGTCGGTGCGCCGGCGAGCTATTTGCGCGATCTCCCCGCGCCGCTCGCCGGCGTCAATCTCCAGCATGGCCTGCTGTCGCACCGGGCCGAGTTGATCAAGACTCTCGAGGCCGAGGACGGCAGGATCGAACTTCGTGCAGTAACGGGGCCGGACTACGGCCGAATCTGGGACCATGAGCTCGTCGCCGCCGTGATGAACATAGCGGGAAACGGCGTGGGCGACACGCGCTGGAAAATTCCCGGCGTGCTGGACTGGGCCACCATGACCCACAATCCCTTCGTCGACGTTACGAAGGAGACGACCACCCTTTATGCCAGCGACCGCAATGTTTTCCTTTTCCTCGTCGACGATGCGCATCCGATCGAGGCGGGGCGCCTGCCGAATGGCGACCCCGATCTCTACTTCCGCGGCTTTTACTGCTGGAACAGCGAGGTTGGCTCGAAAACGCTCGGCATTGCCTCCTTCTATCTTCGCGCCGTGTGCATGAACCGCAATCTCTGGGGCGTCGAAGGCTTTGAGGAAATCAGCATCCGGCACAGCAAATTCGCGGCGCAGCGCTTCGCCCATGAGGCGGCGCCGGCTCTCGAGAATTTCGCGCGGTCCTCGCCGGCGCCTTTCATCGCCGGCGTGAAGGCGGCGCGCGAACGGATCGTCGCCCGCAAGGACGAGGAACGGGAGGCGTTTCTGCGTAAGCGCGGATTCAGCAAAGCCGAAACGGCCAAAGTGATCGCGGCGGTTCTGAATGAAGAAGGCCACCCGCCGGAGAGCATCTTCGACTTCGTGCAGGGCATCACCGCAATCGCCCGCGCCAAGCCGCATCAGGATGCGCGCCTCGAGATCGAGGGCAAGGCCAAAGCGTTGTTGGAGCGCGCCGCCTGATCATCGTGACGCAATGACGCCGAGACCACGGTCCTCTGGCGCTGTGCCTTCCTCCTCCTATTTTTTGGCGTCGCCCTCAGAGTAAGAGGGCGGCGCTGCGCTTCGTGACGGGTTTCAGGTCGAGAGAAAGGCTTTCGGCCGCCCGTCGCGGAGTAAAACCCCATGGCGAAGACGGCTCAGAAAATTCAGTTGAGCGCCTCGCGCGATATCCCCTTCAACAAACTCGTGCTGTCGCAATCGAATGTGCGGCGGATCAAAGCCGGCGTGTCGATCGAAGAACTCGCCGAGGACATCGCCCGCCGCACGTTGTTGCAGAGCATCACCGTGCGGCCTGTTCTCGACGAGCTTGGCGCCGAGACTGGCATATTCGAAATCCCGGCCGGCGGGCGACGATACCGCGCGCTCGAACTGCTGGTGAAGCAGAAGCGTCTCGCGCGCACCGCGCCGATCCCATGCGTGGTGCGCACCGAGGGAACGCCGGAGGAGGATAGTCTCGCCGAGAATGTCCAGCGGGCCCCTTTGCATCCGCTTGATCAATTCCGGGCGTTTCTGGCGCTGCGCGAAAAAGGTCAGAGCGAAGAGGAGATCGCGGCGGCGTTTTTCGTCAGCGTCAATGTGGTAAAACAGCGGCTGCGACTCGCAGCTGCTTCCCCGAAGCTGCTCGACATCTACGCCGAAGATGGCATGACGCTCGACCAGCTCATGGGTTTCACCGTCAGTTCGGACCATGAGCGACAGGAGCAGGTCTGGGAGGCGATCCAGCGCTCCTACAAAAAGGAAGCCTACCAAATCCGCCGGCTTCTGACCGAGGGCGCCGTGCGCGCCAGCGACAAGCGGGCGCAATATGTCGGCGAAGATTACATCACCGCCGGCGGCGCCGTCATGCGCGATTTGTTCCAGAACGACGACGGCGGCTGGCTGCAGGACACCCGCCTGCTGGACCGGCTGGTCGCGGAAAAACTCGAACGCGACGCGCAAGCCATCCGCGCCGAGGGCTGGAAATGGGTCGAGGTCGCGACCGATTTTCCTTACGGCCATACCTACGGCCTGCGGCCCATCTCGGGAGAGCGCCAACCTCTGACGGACGAAGAAACCGCGACACTCGACGCTTTGCGCGCCGAGGCCGAGCAGCTTGAAGAAGCCCACGCAGATGCGGACGAGATTCCCGAGGAAGTCGATCAACGCCTCGGCGAGATCGAGACCGCGATCGCCGCGATCGAGGAGCGGCCGGTCAGCTACGATCCCGTCGAGATCGCCCGGGCGGCCGCGTTCGTCAGCATCGACGGTTCGGGCCGGCTGCGCGTCGAGCGCGGCTACATCCGCCCCGAGGATGAAGCGTCGCTCACCGAATCGGAAGCTCCCGATCAGGAGAATGAGAACGAGACCAGCGCCTCGCCCTCATCAGCATTAGCCGCTTCCAAGGCTGTCGCGTCGAACGCCGGCGCGGTTCAATCCGAGCCGGCGGAAGACGAGGACGAAGGTCTGCGGCCTCTGCCCGATAAATTGCTCGCCGAACTTACCGCCTATCGCACGCTGGCGCTGCGTGAAGCGGTGGGCAATGATCCCGGCGTCGCCTTTCGCGCGGCGCTGCATGTTCTCTGCCTGAAACTGTTCTACCATTACGGCTCCGACTCCTGTCTGGACATCGAACCGAAATCGGTTGCCTTCGGCGCTCAAGCCCCGGGACTTGGCGATACGCCGCTCGCTACTAAAGTCGACGCGCGTCATCACGATTGGTCGCAGCAGCTTCCCGCCGATCCCGGCGATCTGTGGGACGCTTTGACGACCTTCGACGCCGGGATGCAGCAACGCCTCTTCGCCCATTGCATCTCGCTTACCATCAACGCCGTGCATGAAGCGTGGAACCGCCGGCCAAGGGCCATCGCCCACGCGGATCGTCTCGCACATGTCCTGTCGCTCGACATCGCCGCGACCGGCTGGACGCCGACCGTCGATAATTTCTTCGGCCGCGTGACCAAAGCGCGAATCATTGAAGCCGTGCGCGAGGCAAAGGGCGCCGAACAGGCGAAGCGCATCGAGCAGTTGAAGAAAGGAGACCTGGCGCGGGAGGCCGAACAGATGCTCGCCGGTTCTGGTTGGCTGCCCGAACCGCTGCGCACGCCTGATCGCGCGGCGCATCAATCGGAGCCGTCGACCGCAGTGACCGCCACTGTCGATACGGGGGTCGAAGAAACGGCGGCGATAGAGCGCGAAACGGCTATCGACGAAATCGTCGATGAAAGCGACGCTGGCGACGCGTCGGTGGACGAACCCCAGGACGTTGCCGCCGAATGACCTCCCCGAGGCCGACCACGAGGGACTCGCCAGCAATGGCGGGTCCCTTTCGCTTTGGAGGACGTAGATTTGTCCAGCCCAGCATCAGAACTGGCGCAGCGTCTCGCGCGCGAGGCCGAGGCGGTCTGCCGCCACTATCTCTCCAACGGCCGCCGCCAGGGCAATTATTGGCTTGTCGGCGATGCGCGAAACACGCCCGGCCGTAGCCTGTTCGTTCGCTTGAGCGGACCTGAAAGCTGCAAGGGCGCCGCTGGAAATTGGGTTGACGCCGCCTTGGGCGAACATGGCGATCTGCTCGATATTATTCGCGAGGCGTGTCGCCTCGACGACTTCCGGGATGTGGTCATTGAGGCGCGGCGCTTTCTCAGCCTGCCGCAAACGACGCCGGGTTCGGTCCACTCCCGAATTCAGGCAATCACGCCCATCGGTTCGCCTGAATCGGCGCGACGCTTGTTTGCTATGTCGCGCTCAATCGAGGCCACAATCGTCGAGAGGTATTTTCGCCATCGTGGAATTACGGCGTTGCACGAAACCGCAAATCTGCGCTTCCACCCACGCTGCTACTGTCGGCCCGACAATCGTTCGACGCTTCAGATCTGGCCCGCAATGATCGCCGCAGTCACCGATCTCAACGGAAAGCTCACCGGAGCGCATCGCACCTGGCTCGACCCGTCGGGCCACGACAAGGCGCCGATCGAGACGCCGAGGCGAGCGATGGGCTCTCTTCTTGGCCACGGCGTCAGATTCGGCGTGGCGCGCGACGTCATTGCGGCTGGCGAAGGCATCGAAACCGTGCTGTCGCTTCGCTGCGTCATGCCCGACATGCCGATGATGGCGGCGCTGTCGTCCGCGCATCTCGCCGCCATCCTGTTTCCTGCGTCGCTGCATCGCCTCTACATTCTTCGCGACAACGATACGGCGGGTGATAATGCGTCGGCGATCCTGGTCGAGCGTGCAACCGCCGCCGGGATCGAGGCGATTATCCTGTCGCCGGCTTTTGACGACTTCAACGACGATCTTCGCCGCCTCGGCGTCGACGATCTGCAAGCGGCGATAAGGGGTCAAATTGCGCCGGAAGACGTCGCCCGCTTCATGAGATTTTCGGCGTGAGCCGATACGGGGAAGGTAGCGCGCGAACTCATGTCGGACTTGTCGCGTTCGCTCGGCGCGCTTTCCAAAAGCTTCGGAGAGGACCGCGGCACAGGCCTTCATAGTGGGCGACCTTGCGGCAAGCGGTCCGGCCCGCAATGGCTGCGGGCCGACTATTTTCCGTCGCGCCCTACGGGCGCTTTACAGCGCGAAACAAAATAGCCGGCCCTTCGCCATCCTCCACTTCGCTTCGGCCCTTCGCGGCGCTTCGGGTGCAAGCCCGGCCCGCCCGCCGCCTTTCGTCGCCATGAAGGCCGCCAGGCTCGCGGTCGATCCGACGAAGGAAAGCGCAAATGACGCCCGAACGCGACAATCCAAGCTTTGAGCCGGCGCGTTGTTCATCCCCGACCGATCGCGTTCTCACCGAACTCCAGCTCTATGGCTGCCGCCCCTTCCAGGACGAACCCGACCCGAGGCCGCTTCCGCAAGCCCAAACGATCGTGAGCGCCGTCGCCGACATTTTCGACGCCCTCGTCGCCACATTGGGCGACACCCGCCTCGAACCCGACCTCGAAGAGCTGCTGTGGTCGACCGTCAGTCTCTTTCACCGCGCCATTGCTCGCATCGAACGCGAACTCGACGAGAATGAGCAGGCGCAGCGGCGCAGTCAGAAGGAACAGGACGGCTCGGAAATCCGCTCGGTCGAATTGGAGCGCCTCATCGCCGAAGGACAGACGCTCATCGAGCGGCGCGACAGCATGGAGCTTTTCCGCGACCACGCGGCCGACCATTTCGAGCGCCATACGGGCTCAGCCTGGCGTCCGCGCTCAGGCTCCAAGGTCAACCATCGCGCGCTGACCTCTGCGATGATCGACAGTCGGGATTTTCTCGCCGCCAAACGAAAAGCCGAAAATGACGTCTTACTCCCTATCGGACCAAAGGTCGCCTTCACCGGCGGCCCCGACTTCAACGATCATTGCGCAATCTGGGATTTACTCGACAAAGCGCTGGCCAAGCACCCCGACATGGTGCTGCTGCATGGCGGCAGCCCCCGGGGCGCCGAGCGCATCGCCGCCTGCTGGGCCGACAATCGCAAGATCGCTCAGATTGCCTTCAAACCGGACTGGGCGCGTCACGCCAAGGCGGCGCCGTTCAAGCGCAATGACCAGATGCTCGAAACCTTGCCGATCGGCGTCATCGTCTTCCCCGGCTCGGGCATCTCCGCAAACCTCGCCGACAAGGCGAGGAAGCTCGGAATTCCCGTATGGAAATTCGACGAAGGCGGCGCGTGAGCGCCATCATGAAAGCGGCCGATTTGCTCGCGCCCGAGCTGGATTTCGGGCGCTTTCCACCTATGTTGAACTCTTCAACTTGCTCGCTCAGACCGACGCAAGGACGCCAAAATGTCGAGCTTGAAGATCATCTCCACCGCCACCGCTCTTCTGGTGGCGGCGAACGGCGCGTTTGCCGATCCTTTCATTCGAGGCGCCAAGGCGAGGAGGACGCATACATCGTCGCCAGCGGCTCAGCCCGCCGACAACGGCTATTACGTCCCGTATGTGGTCGGCGTCGACGGCAAGAAATATCCGATCATGGAAATTCCCGGAAGCGTCACGGTCGTTCCCCGGCAACTCATGGACGATCAGCAAGCGACGACGCTCGGCGACGCCTTGAGAAATGTTTCAGGCGTCACAATCCGCGGCCGCTGATACGAAGCCATCCCAAGGCCTGCGCCTCTTTCCTTATCCAGTGCGCTACGCACGACTTGCGGCGTTACCAGGTCGCTGGGATTCCGCTCGCCACCACAATTGGGTATTCTGTTTGTCGCGCTATGGCGGTGGTGGGAGGCGCGACCGTTCGACTTTTGTCACGGAGACCCGCCATGCTTATCTTCGGGATCGTGTTCAACCTTATCGGCCTCGGCTACTTTTGTTGGCTGCTGTTCGCGCTTGCAACCCGTGCGCTGCCGGTCTTCGTCGCCGTCACGATTGGTCTTGCCGCATTTCACGGTGGCGCGGGTCCGGCGGGCACGATTATGGTCGCCCTGGTCTGTGGCGTCGTCACTCTCTCTATTGGTCGGATTGCGTTCGCGACGGCGCGCTCGCCGCTGATCCGCGCAGTAATCGCGACGCTTTTCGCCGCGCCGGCTGTCGTCGCGGGCTATCACGTGGCTCTTGGTCTCGCCGACATCGGCGCATCATCCGCCATTTGGCGCGAAGCCTTTGCGCTGATCGGCGCCATTATTGTGGGTGGAACAGCTTGGGCGCGCATCAGTCACTACGCCATGACCAACTTCGAACAGCGGCTTGCGGCGGGCCTGGATCATGTCCCCCGCATGCCGGCGATCAGGAATCGGTGAGTTCGCCGCAACTCTTGTCCTGAACGGAGATGCCGGCGAAATCCCAACCTCGAATTCGACTGAAGATTTGCGACGCCCGGCGACGTTTTCACCGGGCGGACCCCTTCGGAGACTCACGAAGAGCGCCATGACAGGCGTTCGAGTCATTGTCCGTCAGGAACCCGGCGATTCGCCGCCCTGCCATTTGCTTCCGATTGCTTCTTTTCCTTCGCCTCGAGCGCCTGACTTCTTGCGCGGATGCTTGCGCCAGCGCCACTTCTCCTTGTTGACGATGCTGTCCGAACCGATGCGACCATTGCAGCCTCTCTTTTGGCTTGATCTGGCCGAAGGACGGCTGCGCCTCGATCGCCTGAGACGCAACGGCGGAGATGCGACTTTCTTCCCCTGACGCCTGCGGCGTCATTCCGCGCGGTACAAGAAACTCGCTTTTCCGCCGTCCTCCGCTCTGCTTCGGCCCGCGCGCGGGTGCGTCGCCAATCGCCTTCGTCCTGTTGATCGCCATCGAGGCCGCGATGGGCGCGGGCTCGAAGACATTAAAGCTTGAGGAGAACTATCATGGCGAACATCGGCTCATTCAAAAAGTCCGGCAACGAGTTCCAGGGCGAGATCGTGACGCTCAGCGTCCAGGCCAGAGGCGTCCGCATCATTCCCGAGGCCACCCGGACCAACGACAACGCACCGAGCCACCGCGTCTATATCGGTCGAGTCGAGGTGGGCGCCGCGTGGTCGAAGCGTTCGACCGAAGGCCGCGATTATCTCTCGGTCAAACTCGACGATCCGAGCTTCAATGCCCCGATCTACGCCAACCTCTTCGACGACGAAGACGGCGAAGGCTACTCCCTCATCTGGTCGCGCGGGCGCAAGGCCAACGGCGACTGAGCGAACCGCCGCCAAAGCCCCGTCCGAGACATCGGGCGGGGCTTTCGTTTGCGCGCTGCCTGGGCACGCGTGTCGCGCGCGCTTCGGCTTGCGTGATGATTTCGAGCCACAGATGTTCCGAAAAAACCTGTTCTGTGCGCTCGACGTTTACTCGGCGCGTATTTTCCGTGTTCGGGACTTCGTCGACGTTTTCGCGCCATCCTTGTTCGACCTGACCATTCGCCTCCCGGTCCCTTCATCCGTTGCAGATGGCGTAGCGACAACCGCTCTTGCGGTTCGAGCAGGTTTGCGAAGCAGATCGGCCGCTTCGAGACCGAGCTCCCGAGCCAGCCGATCGACGACGTCGATACTCGCCGCATAAACACGTCGTTCTATCGAACTGATATAGGTGCGATCGATTTCCGCTCGATGGGCGAGTTCCTCCTGTGACAGGCGTTGCGCCTGCCGACATTTCCGCAGGTTGAGCGCCAGAACCTCCCGAATGTCCATAAACGCGAGAGGAACGACTTGTCGAGTATTCTACCACGGAGTATTCTCTACAAACCATCGGCGAGAGGACTGCATTTTGCGTGCTCTCGGCGGCGAGTCTCTCCGACTTACATCCCCATCAGCATCAAAAACGCTGCGGGGCGCCGGGCGAGCAGCTGGACGGACTTCGGTTGCCGATTTCGGCGGTGCGTCGACGCATTCAGGCCGCATTTGTTAACTTGCGGCAAACTTTCTGCATAGAATGTCAATGCGCCGGCGAGTCGTTTGAGGAATGCTAAATCCGTGGACCCTGCAAATTCCCATCCGATCGCCGACGTCGCTCCTTCCGACGAGCATGTCACCGACTACGACCGCGTTCATTTCAAGGTTTACTTGAGGATGCTGGACGCAGCCAAGGAAGGAGCGGCATGGGAGGAAGTTTCAAGCATTCTGCTCGGCATCGACCCGCTTCGCGAACCCGTCCGAGCCAAGCGCGCGTATGAGACACATCTTGCTCGGGCGCGATGGCTGGCGAAGGAAGGGTATAAGGATTTACTGGCAGGTCCCGCCTGACAGGTTTCAGACGAAGCGCTCCTTTGGGGCCAGGAGCGCTTCAAGGCACGCACCGTTGCTTGTCCCCACTCTCAGCGCCACGGCGTGACCGATGGCAATCTTCGAAATTTCTCTCTGCGTCAAATGTGCGGCAATCGGACGCCTGATCCCGGCATGACGTTATGCCTGCCAAAAAATCCAGCGCCGCGGGTTATCGACAAGATTTTCTCGATACTGAAGCTCGGCCACTCCTTCGCGAGAAAATCCATGATTGATGCGGATTGGCGCTTTCCGGGCGCGTATGACTATTTGGATAATTTGAACTGGCCCTCCATCGCTTGGGAATGTTTGCGGCGCGACAAAGAATATCACGCCGACTTCGCCAACTCTCGATTTCGAGCCGCAGTGGACTCCGGCGTTGCCGGCGCGCAGCGGCGCTGGGGGTTGCGATTTCGCCGTAGATCCCACGCTCGGCGCGAATGAAGCCGATATTTTCTGGCTTCCCGAAGCGCGAGCGAGCGCCGTCATTCTTGTGCCAAGTCCAACAAACGCCAGCGAGTTGAGATTCTCGCCGTCGGATTGGCCAGACCTGCATACGCGGTTGCGCTTGAATGACGGCGAACACCTCATCGTTGGAACAGGCCGCAACCAGTATCAGCTGTGGCTTCCCGACCCGCCGCGCGAAGGAGAACCGCTCGCCGCCGTCATTCCGCACGACCGGATGACGCCACATCGCGCTGAGGCGGCGATGCATTTCTGGCGCTTCACGAGGGGCCACGCGAAGCCGGCCACACCGTTACGCGCCGTCCGCCTCGTCAACACGCTTCGAGCGCTCGACGGCCATTTGAGCGGTGCGTCCTACCGCGTCATCGCCGAATCCCTGTTCGGATCGGCGCGAGTCGACGCCGAGCCGTGGAAATCGTCCTCCGTTCGCGACGCGACAATTCGACTCGTGCGCAATGGCGTGGCGCTGATGCGCGGCGGCTATCGCAAGTTTCTGCGCAAATAACCATCGGATTCGACTACGGCGCCGCTTCGCGCATTCAAGGGGTGGTGAAACTCGCCTCCCCAATCTTCGCCATCCCTCCTGCCGGATTTTCTCCGCCAAAGTGATCGATGACAGCCGCCGATCTTCGGCGGCGCGCCTCGACTCGCCAAGGTTCGCCGATGTCCGCCGCCATGACCGATTTGCCGCCACGCTTTCTGCGCACGCCCGAAGCCGCGCGTTTCCTGGGGCTCTCGGGCCGAACTCTGGAAAAACACCGCACCTACGGCACGGGGCCGCTCTACTCGAAACTCGGCGGCCGCGTCGTCTATCGACTTGAGGATTTGCAGGCCTGGGCGGCGCGCGGCGCCAAAGCCTCGACCTCCGATCCTGGCGTCGGAACGGTGCTGCCGGCGAGACGCCAGAAGCCGAACGGCGCCACCACGCTTCCCGATCGCCGCTGAACGGACATCGATCATGTCCACGACACGGCGCCCCAGCGGTGAACTCGTCAAGCTCAGCCCGTTTCGCTGTGTTCCGGCCGATATCGCGCCGCGCGATGTGCAGGATCTCATGGCCTATCCGTTCTTCAGCCTCGCCAAATCGCCGCGCGTCGCGCCGATCGACTTCCGAATGGGAGAGCTGACAATTCGTGTCGATGCGACGCCCGAATATGGCATGGCGACGATCTGGGACGCCGATATTTTGATCTGGGCCGCCTCGCAGATCATCTCGGCGCGCAACGGCGGCCGTGACACCTCGCGCCTGATGCTGGCGACCCCGCGCGAAATCCTCACCTTCATCGAACGCGGAACATCGGCCCGGGATTACGATCGCTTTCGTGCGGCCCTGGATCGCCTGCAGTCCACGACGATCGAGACCTCGATCCGCCAGCCGGCGGAACGATGGACGCGCCGCTTCTCCTGGATCAACGAGTGGAAAGAGCGGACCGACGCGAGCGGTCGCCCGCTTGGCGTCGAACTCGTTCTGACCGACTGGTTCTATCGCGCGGTGCTCGACAACGACCTCGTGCTGTCGATCGACCGGGCGTATTTCGCGCTGACCGGCGGCCTCGAACGCTGGCTCTATCGCATCGTGCGCAAGCACGGCGGGCGTCAGAAGGGCGGCTGGTCCTTCGAGCTCGACCATCTTCACCTCAAATCCGCAAGTCTGTCGCCGTTCAAACGCTTTGCTTTCGAATTGCGCGACATCGTTCGACGCCAGCCCTTGCCCGGCTATGCGTTGACGATCGAGCGCAATTCTCGAGGACACGAGTGTCTGATGTTCAAGCCGGCGGAGAGCGGCGCGCAGACAGAAATGCGCATCGAGCCCGCCACGAAATCACGCAGCCCAAAATCCACGGGCCGGAAGCCTGTGGATAACTCTGTGGATAAGCTGTGAAAACGCACGTGCTATCAGGAACTCCCGCCACGTGCCATCAGGAACCCTTGGCGCGTGCTATCGGCAACCAAAATCACTCACAACTCTTTCTATTCGAGCGCAAAACGGCGCGCCTAACTTGTACTAACAGTGAATCTAACTTTATTGCGCGCCCATCCGGCGAATTCCGGTGTCTTGGACAGCGATTTGAGCTTTTCAAACTGACGCTGAATCTCCTGACACGACACTCGGCTTCGCAAAAAGAATGCGCCAGCGTGATTGGCGTCAGCTTCCGCATTCGCGCCATCACCCTCAAGGCAAAATCGTTCAAGCGGATCGATAGCGCCGCATCCGAAGGCTGTCGGATTGTCGCTGACATGCAGCGCGCATTGTTCGATCGGCAACACCCGCGGGTCCAAACTCCCGTTAAGGGAGGCGCGTCATGAGCGCGCTAACGGAGGTCGAACTCTATTTCCTGAAAGGCAAGATCGAGCGCTGGATTCGTTTCGGAACGCCGATCAGTGAACGCACGCTCGACCGCCGCCGACGCATCTCGACCTTCGCGCCGGATTCGATTTTCGCCTTCATGCGCTGGGCGTCGAACGGCCATGGGACGCTGGTTTCCCGCATCGACATCTTACGCGCCTGCCATGTCGGCGAACCCTGTTCGACCGTTCCCGGCGTCAGGCCCGGCGCTGAAATTCTGCTGCGATCGGTCGGCTGGGATAAAGTCCAGCGCGTCTTGAGAGCGATCGACGCCGTCGAGGCGCTCGGCTTCGCGCCGCAGGAAATCTGTCCCGATCACTGGCGTCACGTTCACAACCGATTGGCCGCCGGCCTGTCGCCTCGCCCCTATTCGCGCGAGCGCCATCGCGCCTGGCTACTTCGCTCAAAGATTGAAGTCTAACCATGAAAATCTTCCCCCTCATGTTCCTTTCCTGCGGCGCGCTCGCGTCGACTTCCTTCGTTCACCGCGAGCCGCTCGTCGTCTGGAACGCGTCGGCCAGCGTGCCGATCGGCCTCTATGCCGTGCAGCCGATCGGCGATTTGGCCGTCACCGACCTTGTCGTCGCCCGGCCGCCAGCGCCGCTCGCCGACTGGCTCACCGAACGCCATTATCTCCCCAAAGGCGCGCCGCTGATCAAACGGGTGGCGGCATTGCCCGGTCAAAAAATATGCCGCGACGGGCTCGCGGTTAGCGTCGATGGAATCGTCATGACGCAGGCGCGCGAACAGGATCACGCCGACCGACCGCTGCCCGTTTGGAGTGGGTGCTTTGTTCTCCTTCCCGGCGAGGCCTTTCTCCTCAACTGGAACGAAGCGGCGTCTCTCGACGGACGGTATTTTGGCGCGTTTCCGATCGAAGGCGTCGTGGGGCGCGCCGCGCCTCTCTGGACGAGGGAGGACGATTGATGATCGTTTTCTCGATCGCTTTCCTGCGGCTCGATGCCCATGGCGTGGGTCGTAAACGCGCGACCCGGGCAGCAGTGAGCGCCGCTCTGTTTTACACCACGGCCGTGTTGCCGGCGCATTCCGAGATGCTCGGGCTTCGCGCAGCGACAACCGCTCGATCGCCAAGAAGCGTCGTCGCAAACGCCATCCAGGAGGCGTCTCGACGATTTCATGTTCCGCCCGATTGGATACGCGCCGTCATGCGCGCCGAAAGCAATGGCGACGCCAAATCCGTCTCCGAAAAAGGCGCGATTGGCCTTATGCAGGTTATGCCGAAGACATATGCTGAGCTGCAGGCCAAACTCAGTCTTGGTCCCGATCCATTCGATCCGCACGACAATATCGTGGCGGGCGCCGCCTATCTTGCCGAGATGTTCGACCGCTACGGTGAGATAGGAGTTCTCGCAGCCTATAACGCCGGTCCACGGCGCTACGAGGATCATCTTCTTCGCGGCCGACCGCTGCCCACCGAGACCACGGACTATGTCGCGCGACTGGCGCCTGAGCTCGGCTTCGCCTACATTCCGGCTGCGGCAATTTCGGCGCCGCCTTATGCGCTTCGTGCGCCGATGTTCGTCACGCTGGCGGCGCCGAAAATGGCGCGAGAGGCGACCGCGGACGGAGGCGCCAACCGCGTTCGGAGGAGTCAAAAAGCTGCCCTTCATCCTCTCTTTCCGGCGCCGCGCGACGACAAAAAATTTGCACGCGAACCGCATTCGGACAGCGGTTCGCGAACTCTATCGCCTGCGGATTCTCTGCAGACCGCCGGCGTTTTTGTTGCCCGCACGAGGATGCAATTGCCCGAATGACCAGTTTCGTATTCTATCGCATGGTAGCGCAGTCTCTCGCGCCTTTGCGCGAGGGGACCGCTAAGGGCGCGACAGCAACCGAAGGATTGCAGGATAAAAGAGACAGCCTGCGGCTTTCTCGGGCGGTCGTTTTGGTGTTGCTCGTCAACCTGTTCGCACAGGCTGCGCATTCGAGCCACAGCCTGTCGATTTCGACAAGCCGTTGCATTGACTCATCAAATTTCACCTCGTCGGACTGCTGCCATGTCTCGTGAAGACGAAATCAACATTCGTCCTGGCCGTATCCGATCGAAGGCGCCGGTAAAGGGGAAGAGCTTCGTTGCGCGCGTTCTCGCGGCGACGCAGAAGGCCGGCGGGCTGCATCGCTCTGGCGCGCACGGAAGTGGTCGTGGCGCCTTCGGGCGCGGCCGCGCCGCGAGCCTCGGCGCGCTGCGCGGTTTGAGTTCAGGGTCGCGTGGCGTGGTGGTCAAGGCGCGTGTGGTACGACACAGTCCGAAAGCCGCGCCGCTCTCCGCTCACCTTTCCTACCTTCGCCGCGACGGCGTCACTCGCGATGGCGCGCCGGGCAGAATGTTCGACGCTGCGAGCAACGAGGCAGACGCGCGCGCTTTCGCCGAACGCTGCCAGGAGGACCGACACCATTTTCGATTCATTGTCTCCCCAGATGACGCCCCCGAGCTCTCCGACCTTCGCGCCTTCACGCGCGATCTCATGGCGGAAATGTCGCGCGATCTCCGCACGACGATCGATTGGGTGGCGGTCGATCATTGGAACACCGAGCATCCACACATCCATGTTCTGGTTCGCGGACGAGCCGACGACGGCGGGGATCTGGTGATCAATCGCGACTATATCAGCCGGGGCTTCCGCGCCCGCGCCGAGCAGCTCGTCAATCTGGAGCTTGGTCCTCGCAGCGAGCAGGAAATCTGCCGCGCTCTGGAGAGGCAGGTCGACGCCGATCGCTGGACGCCGCTCGATCAAACCCTCGCACGCGAGGGCGCCCGCCATGACGGGATGATCGACCTACGACCTGTCGGCAACCGGGCTCAGGATGCCGAGCGAACCATGCTCGTCGCCCGCGCCCGCAAGTTGGAGAGACTCGGTCTCGCGGCATCGGCTGGCCTCGGACAATGGATCATGGCCGGGAACACGGAAACGACGTTGCGCGCCCTCGGCGAGCGTGGCGACATCATCAAGCGCATCCATCGCGGCTTGAGCGAGCGCGGTCTTGATCGCGCCACAGCTGAATTCGTGCTCGACGCCGAGACGCGCGGCGATCCGATCATCGGCCGTCTTCTGTCTCGCGGCCTCGACGACGAGCTGAAGGGTTCCGCCTTCGCGATCATCGACGGCGTGGACGGCCGCACCCACCATGTCCGGCTCAAAGATCTCGACGCGACCAGCGACGCCGCTCCAGGCGCCATCGTCGAGGCAAGGCGCATTCCGTCACGCGACGGTGAATCGTCGCGGCTCGTCCTCGCCGTGCGCTCCGATCTCGCGCTTGCTGATCAAGTTCACGCGCCCGGCGCGACATGGCTCGATCGGCGCCTGGTCGCCAAGGGGGCGATGCTACTCTCCGAGAACGGTTTTGGTCGCGACGCACGGGACGCGCTGGAGGCTCGCACAGAGCATCTCGTCTCGGAAGGACTCGCGCGCCGACAAGGCCAGCGCGTCGTCTTCGCCCGCGACTTGCTCGATACGTTGCGGAACCGGGAACTCGACTCAGTCGGCGGGCGCATCGCCGCCGAAACCGGCCTCCCGCGCAACGCCGTCGCCGAGGGAGAAATCGTCGCCGGCGTCTACCGTAATCGCCTCACGCTCGCGTCCGGTCGCTTCGCCATGATCGACGACGGCCTCGGCTTCCAGCTCGTGCCCTGGTCGCCGTCGTTGGAGAAGGAAATCGGCAAGCAGGTTTCGGGCGTCATGTCGCCGGGCGGCAGCGTGGATTGGGGTTTTGGGCGCAAGCGTGGGATCGCAATGTAACGTTAGCCTCCAAATGCTTTTCTGCTCACTCTGCGGCGGGCAAAATGATTCTGGTGACGGTCAACGTTTTTACCGCATGGATAAGGATGAAAACCTGATGTCCGGTAGAGAAAGATTCGGCGACGCATTCATGTCGGTCACCATTGCGATCAGTTAGTGCGATGGAGCGTTGACCCGACGACCTTCGGCGTCCGAGCGGGATAAATGCACCTAGATCGTCGTCGGGTGTGTAGGCATCTTTCCACCCATACTGGCCAAATAACTCTGTGAATCTATTTGACTGGATTGGACGTCGGAGCGTGGCGCGAAATCCATCCCCCTCGATGAGCTCAGGCATATTCAGGACAACCACGGCGCAGGCGCGATGGCTTTTCGAGACGTATTGGCGAATCGCGGCATAGTTTGACGCATGAAAGCGCTTGGCTAAATTGACGGGCGTCCAAATCTCAAAGGCCTCGCCCTCGGCCATGTCGCAGAAGGTATCGAGTTGGAACAGCACTTCCGAGGCAAAAACATTGGCCTCGCGATCGAAAAGTTCGGCAGTCGCGGCATCAAGCGCTTTCTCGCAATCCTCGACAACCGCATACATAGGTCTTTGCCAGGGCAAAAACCCGTGACCGGCTTCATGCAAGCCCACAAACCGCTTCTTTACCGCCATTAAAGATTGACTCAAAAAGACCAAACCCTCAGAGGCGTGAAAGAGACCCAAGACCTTGCTGAGAGCTCGTTTGACAGCTTGGCCAGTCAGGCCTGCCTTCGCTCGAAGCTTCGCAATAAAACTAGGATTGAGGACGTCTTCCTTGACTTCCCGAACACGGGCGACCGCCATGATTTTGTCGATCGGGGTTGGGAAGACACCGAGCGCGCCCGCTTCGCGCAGCGCACGCTCGGCCTCTTTGCGGACCCGGGCCAACTGGCCAGGCGTCAAACTCGAATCGTCTGGCCGTCGCATCGATCACCTGCGTTTGGAGCGAATGTAGTTGAGGTAATCGAGCAGCTCATTTTCTTCGCCGGCAGTGAGGTTATCGATAGAGAAGGTTGCGGCTCGGCCGTGTTTTATTCCTTCTGCACGATTGGCGACGGGAACGATGTACCCCGCACGCTCCATCAGCGATTCATAAGCAACACCAAGAGCGGTCGATAGCGCATAGAGAATATGCGGCGACGGTTTTGTGATTTTTCCAGTCTCAAGTTGACTGAGATACGCATTGGACACTTCCTTTCCTGTCGCTTCTTCTACATCACGAAGCGACAATTGAGCGTCTTGCCGAGCCTTTCTTATAAATTGGCCAAGGTTGATTGCCTGTGGAGTTTCCATTGCTTCGTCATCTGGCATCGATGCTCCATTTTTGTGGTTTCCAGACATGGAGTCCGGCAGCAAAGAGCGTAATGCACCATCGCTAAGTCTGTCAAGCGCGCTAAATTAATGCTTGACAAACTTAGCGCGCGCGGTAAGATTAGCGAACGCTGGCGCTGTGCCGGCGACGCAGGAGATGACCATGGAAAATGTCCCGGAGGCCGCGCTTGATCGCGGCGAGGCCCGTCACAAGATCGAAGTGGCGGATGAAACGCTGGCGTTCCGCGCAGTATGGATCGAGGACCTTACGCCCACGGGCTTTCAGCTCTCCGCAGCTGCGGGCTTTAAGCCAGCGCAGCAGGCGACAGTTCTTCACATCCTTCACGACGGTGAGCTGGAGGACGTCCGACCCAGCGAAGCGGTAGACCTACGCAATAGCGAGGGGCGCTTCGTGATCGTCGAGAGCGATCGCAGCTATCGTCTGACGATCGACGGCGAGCGCTTCGATTGGCCATGTCGAATCGTATCGGGCGGACTGCTTCGGAAGCTTGGACGGGTGAGGCCCGACGAGAAAGCGATTTATCTTGAACGCTCCGACGAACCCGACCGCTTGATCGGCAATCACGATCTCGTGGACCTCGACGCGCGGGGAATTGAGTCCTTTGTCAGCCGCAAGCTCGCTTGGAAGCTGAATGTCCAGGGCGTGATCCTCGACGTGGCAACACCAACGATTGTGGTCGGGGACGCACTCACGCGGGCCGGCTTTGACCCCAATCAGGGCTGGCACATCTTTCTGAAGATCGAGGGCGAACCCAAGCGCGCGGTTGGTCTGACGGATACAATCGACTTGCGCACCCGGGGCATCGAGAAGCTTCGGCTGACGCCCAAGGAAGTCAACAATGGCGAAGCGCCTTCGGCGCCACGCCGTGACTTTGCGCTCCTTGAGATTGACGAAACACATCTCGACGACCTCGGCTTTCGCTGGGAGACAGTGATGGATGCAGGCCGCCGATGGCTCCTCATTCACCAATTCCCTGTTCCCGTCGGCTTCACGACGACGTGGACGCAGCTTGCGCTAGAGATCCCGCCTACTTATCCCGGGGCGCAGATCGATATGTTCTATACCTATCCGCCGCTAACGCTCGCGTCGGGTCGTGTTATCGAGTGCACCCATGTCTCGGCGACAATTGTCGGCGTGCCGTTCAACGGCTGGTCGCGTCATCGCGGCCCAGAATCGCCGTGGAACCCCTCAACTGATAATGTCGTGACGCATCTCGCGCTCGTCGAATCAGCCCTGGCAAAAGAGGTTGGCGAGTGATCCCGGAGACGACGCTAGCCCTCAGCGGCGTCCTGCACGAACGCATCCAGGCCCATCTCTTCCCCGGAGATGGGCTCGAAGCAGCTGCGATCCTGCTGTGCGCAAGAACGCCGGGACCGAGGCTGCGCTTGCTCGTGCAGGATGTCGTTCTCATTCCGCATGAAGCCAGCCAGCGCAGGGAACGAGACGCGATCACCTGGCCGGGCGCGTATATGGAAGAAGCGATAGATCATGGCGAGTCAGAGCGCCTCGCATTGGTTCTGATCCATTCACACCCGGGCGGGCTATTCGCCTTTTCGGAATTGGATGACGAAAGCGATCAGCACGTGTTGCCCTGCGTGTTCAACGCATTTGGCGATCTGCACGGCTCGGCGATCATGATTCCGAGCGGGGCGATCATGGCCCGCATTTACGAGGCTGATCTCATTGCGAAACCAGTGGATCTCGTGACGGTCGCCAATCACGATTTGAGCTACTGGTGGGAGGCCGATGCCGGATCGACCCGCTCATTACGCCGACCGGTCGCATTAACCAGCGGCATGGTTGACGAACTCGGTCGCTTGTCCGCAGCGGTAATCGGTGTATCGGGCACGGGCTCCATTGTCGCCGAGCAACTCGCCCGTCTAGGATTCGGGCACATCAAGCTGATCGACTTCGATCGCATCGAGCATCGCAATCTCAATCGCATCTTGAATTCCAAGCTCAGCGATGTCGACGCACACCGACTCAAGGTGGAGATGTGTACGGACGCAGTCGCCAGCTACAGGGGTGGTGGAGTCGCCGAGGCTGTGCCGGCCTCGGTGCTGACGCGCGAGGCGGTGCTCGCGGCGAGTCAATGCGACGTGCTTTTCTGCTGCGTCGACACCCTCGAAGCTCGACAGATTGCGGACCTTCTTGCCGCGGCGTTCCTCATTCCACTTCTCGATGTCGGCGTCGTAATTCCCACCCGTAAAGGAGACGAGGGCGCCACCATCGCCGACGTGTGCGGCCGTATCGACTATGTGCAGCCGGGGCGGTCCTCGCTTCGAGATCGAGGAGTTTATTCGCCAGAAAGCCTTCGAGCAGCGTATCTCCAGCGGGCGGCGCCGGAAGCGCATCGGCAGGAGCGCGAAGCTGGGTATATTAAAGGGCTGATCGAAGAAGCGCCGGCAGTCATTACATTGAACATGCGTGCGGCCGCAGCTTGTGTGAATGAGTTCATCGCCCGCGCCTACCCATTTCGGCTAGAGTCGAATGATCTTTATGCCCGCACCGAATTCAGCCTCGCAGCGTGCGAGGAGGAATACGTAGCGGAGGAGGCCTTCGTTCCGTCGGCGAATCCGATTCTGGGACGCGGCGC
Organism: Methylocystis rosea; assembly: GCF_003855495.1. Classification (NCBI taxonomy): domain Bacteria; kingdom Pseudomonadati; phylum Pseudomonadota; class Alphaproteobacteria; order Hyphomicrobiales; family Methylocystaceae; genus Methylocystis; species Methylocystis rosea. The sequence goes on from NZ_CP034086.1 coordinate 3,619,502, forward strand.
GCTTGAACCACTCCTTGGACTACCTGTTCTCAGGCCGGCACGAGTTGGAGCTTCACGATGAGCATTGCAATTTGGTGGCGAAATATTTGGGTGCGCATTGCGCCGCCTCGACATGTGCGAGTCGTGGAGGGCGACAGCTTGCCATAAAGTTGCCACGACGCGATCTGGTGCTCGCACGCGACGGCGATGAGGATTGGTGCATCGGGATGCGTTGCCCTTGTGGCTGTGGCCGAACCATCGAGCTGTTGGTAATCCCCGAAGCGACGCCGCGCTGGGATTTTAGCGTCGACAACAAGGGCCGGCCGAGCCTCTCACCGTCGGTGTGGCTTCAAAAAGGCTGCCACTCGCATTTTTGGTTGAGGAATGGCCGTGTCGAATGGTGCGACTGAGGCTTGCGCGTCGAAACAGTTTCAGTCGTCACGTTTCCCCAACGTCAGTAACGTATAGCTCTCTCGAACAACGGCGCCGTTACGAAGTATCCGCTTTACGTGCACGCGCGCGTCCGCATCCACATTTACCCAGTCCCGATTGAATTGCGTGAGTTGATCAGTTGTTAGAGCCCGATCAACTTTGCCGCGTATCGTTCCGCGATCAGGGCCGGCTCGGAATTCGAACTGATGCGCGTCGGGAAGCACGCCTGCGAGCTGACCTTGTAAGGTCTCATCCGTATCCTCGACCGTCGTCGACGTGGCGCGTTCGGCGGCGCGCGCGACCGCTTCGGCTCCGAAGCTTCGATCAGTTTCGCCCGCGACGAGGCGAAGCGTCGCGCCGCTCTGGCGCATGAGGTCAAAGAACTCGCGCGCTGTCCCCAGCACTCTTTGATCGATGGTCTCGACGGCCGAGCGGAACTGCTCTTCGTCGGGCTCTCCAAACGCGTCAAGAAGTTTGGTCGCTTCGTCGACGGCAACCTTGAGAGGGGTTTCCATCAATTGCTGCTGCGGTCGAACCTCCTCCATCAGGAAGCCGAACGAGCCGCGCACGATGTTCGTGATGTGCAGCGTCGATGCGCCCTTGTTGGGAACGATCCCGCGTTGACCAAGGCCGCCGGTCTCGTGCGCTAGAACCTTTGCGACAATGTCTTGAAACTTGGTGACAGCTGCGCCCGCGAATTCGCTTTCTATTCCACGCGCGCCGATGACGGGGCGACCACCAAAGAATAGGGCGGCCGAGGCAGTCGGCCCATCTTTGGCTGGGTCCAGTTGGGCAATCGTCTGCTGAAGTTCCTCAAGGCGCGCTTCCAGCCCTAGGCGCGCCATCACATCCTCATCGCCCAGTTGCTCTAACAGAGCCGATACGGCGGCTATATCCGCGTGGACGAAGTCGCGCTCGAGCTTACGCAGGGTGCTCATGGGTTGGCTCCTCCAGCGGCGCTTGTCAGGATCGGGCTAGGACCCAGCGCAGCAAGCGCGGCCATATCATCTGAGGTGTCCTCAAGTCTGACCTGGAGCATTCCCTTCCAGAGATCGTCGCCGCGCCGATGCGAGAACAGTCCGAGCCAGTAACGCGTTACATTCACAAGGGTCTCACTTGTCCCATCTAGATCGGCAGCGAAAAAGTCGAGATGAAATGTCGCTCTGACGTGATGCCGAGCAAAAAGGTTCAGGTTGGCTCGCATCAGCCCCGCCAACTCGTTCCGGTCATTTATACCCGCCGGCCTGTAAAGGAATGTCACGACATCGAGATCTTGGGGATCTTTGTTCTCGACAAAACTCCCGTCGAGCCATTGAAATCCTCGATCGAAACCAATGCCGCGCAAGGCGGCGCGATGACTGAGCCATCCGCGAAGGATCGCCCTTCGCTGGTCTGTTAATGCGAAAGAAGCCACAACCTCAAGCGCAGAGACAGTGTAGGGCGACATGTCTTCGGCCGCGCCGCCAGGACCATCTGGTCCGACATAGGGCGGCAGAACGCCGTCGATCGTGAATGTCGGAATGGGCATCAATATGGCCTATTGGCGCAGCGAACTCGATTCTGCCCACGATCTGCGAGCAATTCGCATAATATCTACCAAAACGAGGATAATCGAGTGTTACGGGAGGGTCGCGCGCAATTTGACACCGACCAGGAACGCAGCGCTCCGAAACCCACAACACGGTCATGTCTGGTTTTTCTACGCCACGGCACGATATATTTCGACGGGTGGCGTACCCCCCTTGCGGGCTTTGCCGCAAGCCTCAAAAGCTGGCGCCCATGTCCGCCAGCCGCATCCTGTGGGGTCAGATCCTCGTCGTCTTCACGATCGTGCTCGCGACCACATGGGGCGCGACACAATGGACGGCGTGGCGGCTGGCGTTCCAGCCCGAGTTGGGTCCGACCTGGTTTTCCCTCGCCTCGTGGCCGATGTATCCCCCGCCTGCATTCTTCTGGTGGTGGTATCATTTCGACGCCTATGCGCCGAGCATTTTCGTCGAAGGCGCCGTCATCGCCGCGTCGGGTGGATTCGCATCAATCGCCGTCGCCATCGGCATGTCGGTTCATAGGGCGCGCGAAGCCAAGAATGTCGTCACTTATGGTTCGGCGCGCTGGGCGACGGCAAGCGAGGTGCGCAACGCCAACCTGCTCGATCCAAATGGCGTCGTGCTGGGACGATTCGACGACGACTATCTTCGCCACGATGGACCGGAGCATGTCTTATGTTTCGCGCCTACCCGATCGGGCAAGGGCGTCGGCCTTGTCGTGCCGACGCTGCTCACCTGGCCGGGCTCGGCGATCGTTCATGACATCAAGGGCGAGAACTGGGGTCTGACCGCCGGCTGGCGGGCGCGATTTGGACGCGTCATGCTGTTCGATCCGACGAACTCAAATTCATGCCCCTACAATCCGTTGCTGGAAGTGCGACGTGGGGCGGCAGAGGTACGCGATGTTCAAAACGTCGCCGATATTCTCGTCGATCCCGAAGGCGCGCTCGAACGGCGAAATCACTGGGAGAAAACCAGCCACTCGCTGCTTGTCGGCGCGATCCTGCATGTCCTCTATGCGGAAGCCGACAAGACGCTTGCCGGCGTCGCCAATTTCCTGTCGGACCCCAAACGCCCAATCGAGACGACGCTGCGCGCCATGATGACGACGGCGCATCTTGGCGACGCCGGACCGCATCCCGTCGTGGCATCAACCGCGCGCGAACTCCTGAACAAATCCGAGAACGAGCGTTCCGGCGTCCTGTCGACCGCCATGTCGTTCCTGGGACTTTATCGCGATCCTGTCGTAGCGCAGGTGACGCGCCGCTGCGACTGGCGGATCGACGATGTCGTGTCGGCGAGGCGGCCGGCGACACTCTACCTCGTCGTCCCACCCTCGGACATTTCTCGCACCAAACCGCTGGTGCGCTTGGTGCTCAACCAGATCGGTCGCCGCCTGACAGAGGAGCTGGATGCAAAGACGCGACGCCATCGCCTGCTGTTGATGCTCGACGAATTCCCTGCGCTCGGGCGGCTCGACTTCTTCGAGTCCGCGCTCGCCTTCATGGCCGGCTATGGTCTCAAAAGCTTTCTCATCGCGCAATCACTCAATCAGATCGAAAAGGCCTATGGGCCGAACAATGCGATCCTCGATAATTGTCATGTACGCGTTTCCTTCGCCACCAATGACGAACGCACAGCCAAGCGCGTGTCCGACGCGCTGGGAACCGCGACAGAAATCCGCGACGCGCGCAACTATGCCGGCCACCGTCTGTCGCCGTGGCTCGGCCATCTCATGGTGTCGCGCCAAGAGACAGCGCGACCGCTGCTCACGCCAGGCGAAGTGATGCAACTTCCGCCTTCGGACGAGCTAGTGCTCGTCTCCGGGCTTGCGCCGATTCGAGCGAAGAAGGCGCGCTATTTCGAGGACCGACGACTGGCCGGCCGAATCCTGCCGCCACCCGATCTCTATCGAGCCGAACCAAACATCGTGGTGGGCGAAAAGTCACCGCGCGATCTACAGGACGATTGGAGCAATCTGGTCTTACCCGCCAACGCAACGGCAGTTCAGAAGCAATCCGTCACGAAACGATCGGATGATAAGAATTCGGCCAATGGCGGAATTCGTCGCGAACCCGAGATTCCGGAGTACGAGGCCATCGCCCCCGAGACGCCGCCCTCCGCTCAGTCGCTGGACGATGCGCCGCCCGAAGAACCCGACGACGAGGAGGCCATCCGCGCCCGCGCGCTCCGCAGTCGCATCCGCGCCGTCGTGCGCCAAGCTTCGATGGATCCCGACGACGGAATAGCCCTGTGAGCTGCCCATGCCGCTAAAGCAACGCCTCTCCGTCTATCTCGACGCCGAGATGATGGCGCGGCTCGAAAAGCTCGCCGCCAAGGAGCACACCGCCAAATCGGCGATAGGGGAAGCGGCGATCATTTCATTCTTGACTGCCGACGACGCCGAACGCTGGGAGGCTGCGGTCACACGCCGGATCGATCGGCTAACGCGTTCGGTCGACCGCATGGAACGCGACCTCGAATTCTCGGTCGAGGCGCTGGCGCTCTATATCCGCGCCTGGCTAACCGCGACGCCGCCGCTGCCCGACAACGCGCAAGCCGCCGCCCAGGCGAAAGGACGCGAGCGCTATGAAAGTTTCATCGAGGCGTTGGGGAGAAGACTTGCGAAAGGCCAGCGCCTCGCACGAGAGGTCGCCGAGGAAATCACGCCACCTGCCGGATCGGGCTCTGACGAGGCTCCTTGAGGTAACACTTTCAAATTTCATTTGGACGGAACCTGAAATTTCAAACAGACGAAACATTCCCCGGTCGCATCCACGAGATGGAGTCGCGGCACCGTTCGCCAACCACGGTTTTCCCGATCAGCGCAGCTCGAAGAAGCGACCGACGACCCCATCAATGTGTGCGGCGATGGCGCAAAGCGGCTCGCCTATTGCTCGCACCGCGTAATTCTTTCGCTATATTCGACCATGTTGGTCGATCCACGTTTCGCGCTCGCTTTCGCTTTCCCCTGTCTTTGCACGCCACTCCCCTACGCCACCGACTGACTTGTTGCATTTGTTCAACCTCGGCCTTTCTTAATCGACCCCGGTTGCGAGCCGCCCATGGGCGATTCGAACAAAACCAGGGGCGAATGTGGCAGTTCACTCTCACAATCCAGAAGCGATTTCGCGCGGTGCGCGCATGCTGCGCACGGCCTTGGGGCCGCAGATCGCCCGATGGCTCGACGACGACAGCGTCGTCGAAATCATGCTCAATCCCGACGGGAGACTCTGGCTCGATCGGCTGACGAGCGGATTGGAAGAGGCGGGCGCGCGCCTCTCGCCGGAAGACGGCGAACGCATCATTCGGCTCGTTGCGCACCATGTCGGCGCCGAGGTTCATCCCGGCGCGCCGCGCGTCTCGGCGGAGCTGCCGCTAACAGGCGAGCGCTTCGAGGGATTGCTGCCGCCCGTCGTCGCGGCGCCGGTCTTCGCCATTCGCAAACCGGCGGTCGCTGTCTTCACGCTTGATGACTATGTCGCCGCCGGAATCATGAGGCCGCGGCAGGCGGCGATCCTGCGCGCCGCTGTCGTCGAGCGAAGCAATATTCTCGTCGCGGGCGGCACCTCGACTGGCAAGACGACGCTCGTCAACGCGTTGCTCGCGGAAGTCGCCAAGACGAATGATCGCGTTGTTCTGATCGAAGACACGCGCGAGCTGCAATGCGTCTCGCGGAACCTCCTGGCGCTGCGCACGAAAGAAGGCGTCGCATCGCTCTCCGAGCTCGTCCGCTCATCGCTGCGCCTACGGCCCGACCGCATTCCGATTGGTGAAGTGCGCGGCAGCGAAGCCCTCGATTTGTTGAAAGCATGGGGAACCGGACATCCGGGCGGCGTCGGCACGATCCACGCCGGTTCGGCGCTCGGCGCGCTCCGCCGCCTCGAACAACTCATCCAGGAAGCCGTCATCACCGTTCCGCGCGCGATGATCGCCGAGACGATCCAGATTATCGCCGTGCTGGCGGGTCGCGGCGACAACCGCCGGCTCATCGAACTCGCCGCCGTTCAGGGCCTGACCGAATACGGCGACTACGCGCTCGCCGATCTCACCCATCTCAACCTCGGAGAAGAGCATGAATAGGATTTTGGCTCGCAAACGCTCTGCCGTTGGCGCTCTCATTATCGGCGTCGCGGTACTTTCGACTCCGGTCTTCGCCGCCGGCTCCAACATGCCCTGGGAGCAGCCGCTCCAGCAGATCCTGCAATCAATCGAAGGACCGGTCGCCAAGATCGTCGCGGTAATCATCATCATCACCACGGGCCTGACGCTCGCCTTCGGTGACACATCGGGCGGCTTTCGGCGGCTGGTGCAAATCGTCTTTGGTCTCTCCATCGCCTTCGCCGCGTCGAGCTTCTTCCTCTCCTTCTTCTCGTTCGGCGGCGGAGCGCTGATCTGATGGAGAACTTGCCTCTTCAAAATGGCGGCTCGGTCGTGGGCTTTCGCGTTCCCGTCCATCGCGCCCTGACCGAGCCGATCCTGCTCGGCGGCGCGCCCCGGGCCATCGCCATCCTCAACGGTACGCTCGCTGCGGCGCTCGGTCTTGGTCTGCGGCTCTGGATCGCCGGGCTCGCCTTCTGGGTCGTGGCGCAATTTGCCGCCGTCTGGGCGGCGAAGCGCGATCCCGACTTCGCCGAAGTCGTGCGCCGGCATCTGCGCTACCCCGCACATCTTGGCGCTTGAGGAGAGGCGTTGATGCTGAACCTCGCCGAATATCGCAAGAAGCCGCAAAGCCTCGCCGACTTCCTGCCATGGGCGGCGCTGGTCGCGCCCGGCGTCGTGTTGAACAAGGACGGCTCTTTCCAGCGGACCGCGCGGCTTCGCGGGCCGGACTTGGACAGCGCAACGCCGGCCGAACTTGTCGGCGCGACGGCCCGCTTGAACAATGCGCTGCGGCGTCTTGGCTCCGGATGGGCGATCTTTGTCGAGGCGCAGCGCAATCCAGCGCAGCATTATCCCGTAAGCCGCTTTCCAGATCCCGTCTCGGCGCTGGTCGACGAAGAGCGCAGGGCGCAGTTCGAAGAGGAAGGCGCGCATTTCGAGAGCTGCTATTTTCTGACCCTCGTCTATTTGCCGCCGGAAGACGACGCGGCCGGCGCCGAGAGCTGGCTCTATGAGGGACGCGCCTCTGGCGACTCGCCACGCGCGATGCTTGCCGGCTTTATCGATCGTACCGATCGCCAGATGCAGCTGATCGAAGGCTTCGCGCCAGAAGCCGAATGGCTCTCCGACGCCGAGACTCTGACCTATCTCCATTCCTGCGTCTCGACCAAGCGCCACAATGTGCACGTTCCCGAGACGCCGATGCATCTCGACGCGATCCTCGTCGACGAACCGTTGACCGGCGGCCTCGAGCCGCGTTTGGGGAGCGCGCATCTGCGCACCCTCACCATCATGGGCTTTCCCTCCGCGACCTATCCGGGCGTCCTCGACGAACTCAATCGGCTCGCCTTTCCCTATCGCTGGTCGACGCGGGCGCTCACTCTCGACAAGAGCGACGCCACGAAAGTCCTCACCCGCATCCGCCGACAATGGTTCGCCAAGCGCAAATCGATCTTCGCCATCCTCAAGGAGGTGATGACCAATGAAGCCTCGGCGCTGGTCGACACCGACGCCCATAACAAGGCGTTAGACGCCGACGCCGCGCTGCAGGATCTCGGCTCCGATCTCATCGGCGAAGCCTATGTGACGGCGACGCTGACCGTCTGGGACCATGACCCGCGCCTCGCCGACGAAAAGCTGCGCCTCGCCGAGAAGGTGATTCAGGGCCGAGATTTCACCTGCATGGCCGAGACGGTGAACGCCATCGAGGCCTGGCTTGGCTCGCTTCCCGGACATGTCTACGCCAATGTCCGTCAACCGCCGGTCTCGACGCTGAACCTCGCCCATATGATCCCGCTCTCGGCGGTCTGGGCCGGGCCGCTGCAGGATGCGCATCTTCACGCGCCGCCGCTGTTCTTCGCGCGAACGGAAGGATCGACGCCGTTTCGCTTCTCGCTGCATGTCGGCGATGTCGGCCATACGCTGATCGTCGGACCGACCGGCGCCGGCAAGAGCGTGCTGCTGTCGCTAATGGCGCTGCAGTTTCGGCGCTACCAAGATTCTCAGATTTTCATCTTCGATTTCGGGGGATCGGCGCGGGCCGCGACGCTCGCCATGGGCGGCGACTGGAACGATCTCGGCGGCTCGCTCAATGACGACGCCATCGATCCGGTCTCCCTGCAGCCGCTGGCGCGCATAGATGAAGTCGCCGAGCGCGCCTGGGCGGCCGACTGGATCGCCGCCATTCTCGCCCGCGAAAATGTCAGCGTCACGCCCGAGGTCAAGGAACATCTTTGGACGGCGCTTGGCTCCCTCGCGTCAGCGCCAGTTATTGAGCGCACCCTCACCGGCCTTTCGGTCCTTCTGCAATCGAATGCGCTTAAGCGGGCGCTGCAACCTTTTTGTCTTGGCGGGCCGCATGGACGGCTTCTCGATGCGGAGGCCGAAGTTCTGGGCGCTGGCGACATCCAAACCTTCGAGACCGAAGGCCTGATTGGCTCATCGGCCGCGCCCGCCGTTCTCGCCTATCTCTTTCATCGTATCGAAGGCCAACTCGACGGGTCGCCAAGCCTCATCATTATCGACGAAGGCTGGCTCGCCCTCGACGACAAGGGCTTTGCCAGCCAGTTGCGCGAATGGCTGAAAACCCTACGCAAGAAGAACGCTTCCGTCGTCTTCGCCACACAGTCGCTCGCCGATATCGAAACGAGCCCCATTGCGCCGGCGATCGTCGAGAGCTGCCCGACGCGCTTGTTCCTGCCGAATGAACGCGCCTTCGAGCCGCAGATCGCCGCCATCTATCGCCGCTTCGGCTTGAACGACCGCCAGATCGAGATCATCGCGCGGGCGACGCCAAAGCGCGACTACTACTGCCAATCGCGGCGGGGCAATCGATTGTTCGAACTGGGTCTCGGTCCCCTGGCGCTGGCGCTCTGCGCGGCGTCCTCAAAGACAGATCAAAAACTCATCTCCGGGCTCCTTGCCGAATATGGCCGTGACGGTTTTGCGCGCGCCTGGTTCGTCGCCCGCGGCCTCGTCTGGGCGGCCGATCTTCTCACCCAACAAAACGAACTGGAGGCCGCGTCATGAATCGCAGTCGTTTACCTATCTCCGCAAGCCGCCTCGTGCTCGCTCTAGCGCTGTCCCTCGCGCCGCTTGGGGCGACGCGCGCGCAGTTCATGGTGTTCGACCCGAGCAATTACGCCCAGAACGTGATGACGGCGGCGAATACGCTGCAGCAGATCAACAATCAGATCACCAGCCTCCAGAACGAGGCGACGATGATCATGAATCAGGCGCGCAACCTCGCCAATCTTCCCTATTCGTCGCTGCAGACGATCCAGCAATCGATCGCGCAGACGCAACAGCTTCTGCATCAGGCCCAGCGCATCGCCTATGACGTCCAACAGATCGATCAGGCGTTCTCGACGCATTATGGCGCGGCGAATGCATCGATGAGCTCGGCGTCGCTGATCGATGGCGCTCGGCAGCGCTGGCAGAACTCTCTCGCGGGATTCCAGGACGCGCTGCGCGTTCAGGCCGGCATCGTGCAGGGCGTCGAGACCGCCCGCTCGGAAGCAAGCGCGCTGATCTCATCCAGCCAATCGGCCGTCGGCACCCTGCAGGCCTCCCAAGCCGGCAACCAGCTGCTCGCCCTGCAAAGCAAGCAACTCGCCGATGTGACGGCGCTGCTCGCCTCGCACGGCCGCGCCCAGTCGCTGGAGATGGCGCGCAGCGCGCAAGCGCAGGAACAGGCGCGCGAGCAAATGCGCCGCTTCATTGCCCCCGGCCAGGCCTATCAGCCCGGCAATGTGTCCATGTTCCATTGATTGAGGCGCGCCGAGATGAAAATCGAAGATTGGATCGCTCCCGAAAATATTGGCCTCATCGCGCTCGGTGTCGTGATCGGCGCCATCGCTCTTGTCGGCGTCGAGGCGGCCTGCGACGCCGACGTGGCGGCGAGAGCGCAATCGTCGTCGAATTTGCTCACGGGCGCGCCAGTCGGAGCGCCTCGGATCGACGAAGAGATGCTACGCTGCGCGACGCTCCCGATTGAACAGGCGGACGATCCCAAATGCCGCGCTCTTTGGGCCGAGCAGCGGCGGAAATTCGTCGCGCCGCCGCCCGAGCCCGCCGACGACGCGGCAAAGCCGCTCGACATGTTCCCCTCGGCGCCGCGCGCGCTCGAAAAGCCCGCGCCGACGACTGCGCCCAAATCTTCGCTATCACCCAGGAGCGAATGACGTCATGGGCGGGACCAGCGTCATCGATCGCTTTCTGGAGGTCTTCACCTCCTATATCGACTCCGGCTTCGGCCTCCTCGGGGGCGAAGCCGGCTTTCTGGCGTCGACGGTGGTCGTCATCGACATCGTGCTCGCCGCGCTGTTCTGGAGCCTGGCGCCGGACGAGGACATCATCGCCCGTCTCGTCAAGAAGACGCTGTTCGTCGGCGTCTTCGCCTATCTCATCGGCAATTGGAACAATCTCGCCCGCATCGTCTTCGAGAGCTTTTCCGGCCTTGGCCTCAAAGCCGCCGGAAGCGGCCTTGCCGCGGCGGATTTTCTGCGTCCCGGCCGCGTCGCACAGGTCGGGATCGACGCCGGCCGGCCGATCCTCGAAGTGATCTCCGGTCTGATGGGCTATGTCTCGTTTTTTGAGAACTTCATCCAGATCGCCGTCCTGCTCTTCGCCTGGCTGATCGTTCTGCTCAGCTTCTTCATCCTCGCCATCCAGCTCTTCGTCACGCTGATCGAGTTCAAGCTGACGACGCTCGCCGGCTTCGTGCTCATCCCCTTTGGTCTCTTCGGCAAGACGGCCTTCCTTGCCGAACGCGTCCTCGGCAATGTCGTCTCCTCGGGCGTCAAAGTGCTGGTGCTCGCCGTCATCATCGGCATCGGCTCGACGCTGTTCGCGCAATTCACGCAAGCGGGCGGCGGCGCCCAGCCGACGATCGACGACGCCATGACATTGGTGCTCGCGGCGCTGACGCTTCTCGGCCTCGGCGTCTTCGGTCCCGGCGTCGCCAATGGCATCGTCTCGGGCGGTCCGCAGCTTGGCGCCGGCGCTGTCGTTGGAACCGGCCTAATTGTCGCCGGCGGAGCCGCCGCCGGCTTTGGCGCGGCGCGATACGCAGGCGGCGCCATCGCTTCTCTTGGCGGCAATCGTGACACCGCCGCCGCGACGACGATTCCGCCCGGAAGCGGACCGGGATCGCCAAGCGCGCCGCCTTCCGGACCCGCTGGCGGGCCGGGAGGAGGAGCAGGCGCGGCGCGCGGGCAGTCCGCTGCTTCAACAATCGGCGCGGCGTCAGCTGCAAGCGGCAGCGTCGATCCTTCGGTAACGCCAAACGCCTCGCCGCTAACCAGCGGCGAGCCTGCCTGGGCCAAGCGCTTGAAGCGCGCGCAATCCGTCAGTCACGGCCTCTCTCTCGCTGCTCATTCCGTCCGCGCTGGCGACTCCCATGGCGCCGGCGCTTCCATCAACCTCTCAGAGGCGCGCTGATGTTTAAACGCTCTTCCATTCGCTACGGGCGAACGCCCGAACCCGAAACGCCTTACCAAAAAGCAGCGCAAGTCTGGGACGAGCGCATCGGCTCGGCGCGCGTCCAGGCGAAGAACTGGCGGCTGATCGCGCTCTGTAATCTCTTTCTCGCCGGCGGCCTCGCCATCGCGCTCGTCTGGCAGGGCGCGCGTGGCTCGATCGTTCCCTGGGTGGTGCAGGTCGATAAGATCGGCGAAGCGCAGGCGATCGCGCCAGCCGTCGCCGACTACAAGCCGACCGATCCGCAGATCGCCTGGCATCTCGCGCGCTTCGTCGAAAATGTGCGCGCCATCCCTTCCGACCCCATCATCGTTCGCCAGAACTGGCTGAAGGCCTATGATTTCGCCACCGACAAGGGCGCGCTGGCCCTAAACGATTACGCCCGCGCCAACGATCCCTTCGCCAGGATCGGACAAATCCAGATCGCCATTGAGGTCGCCAGCGTCATTCGCGCCTCGAACGATTCCTTTCGCGTCGCCTGGACCGAGCGCCGCTACGAGAACGCCAGCCTTGCCGCGACCGAACGCTGGACCGCCATCCTCACCATCGTCGTTCAGCCGCCGCGTGACGCCGAGCGCCTCCGCAAAAATCCGCTGGGCGTTTTCATCCACGCCGTCAACTGGTCGAAGGAACTCGGACAATGACGCTGCTTTCTCTTCGTGCTTCGATCGTTCTGCTTCTCGGATCCACGGCGCTTGCCGGTTGCTCGACCTTTAAGCCGCCGGAGATCGCCTATGACGATCTTCCCGCTCCCGCCACGTTGCAGAGCGAGCCGCCGAACCTGGTCAAAATCGTCGAAGTCCCCAAACTCCTGCCGCTGCCCGGCCAGCTCAAAATCTTGCCGCGCGGCAAGGACGAACCTGATGAGCCGAGCGATCCGAAGATACGAGTCGAACAGGCCAACGCCGCCGCGCGGATACAACCGCGTCGCGCCGGTTATATCAACGCGGTCCAAGTCTATCCGTTTTCGGACGGCGCGCTCTATCAGGTCTACGCTGCCCCCGGGGAGATCACCGACATCGCCCTGCAGGATGGCGAGCAGCTTGTCGGCTCTGGTCCCGTCGCCGCTGGCGACACGGTGCGCTGGATCATCGGCGATACGGAAAGCGGCGCGGGGAATACGCGAAAAACCCACATCATGGTCAAGCCGACGCGCGCCGATCTGATGACCAATCTCGTCATCAATACCGACCGGCGCACCTATCATCTCGAACTGCGCTCGACCGAGAAAACCTATATGGCCTCCGTATCCTGGCAGTATCCGCAGGACGAACTCATCGCGCTGCGCCGTCAGAATGTCGCCGCGGAAGCCGCCGCGCCGGTTGACGTCGGTCTCGATCTTTCAAAACTCAATTTCCGCTACGCGATCGAGGGCGACGCCGCGCCGTGGCGACCGCTGCGCGCATTCGATGATGGTCGTAAAGTCTATATCGAATTTCCACGCGGGATCTCCCAAGGCGAGATGCCGCCGCTCTTTATCATCGGCGCCGCCGGCGACAGCCAGCTCGTCAATTATCGCGTGCGCGGCAATCACATGATCATTGACCGTCTCTTCGCCGCCGCCGAGCTGCGCTTTGGCGCCGACTCGCAGAAAGTCGTCCGCGTCGTGCGCAGCGATGGGAGGCCGGCGATATGAGCAGGCCGGAGAACGAGAAGAGGCTCGCTGAGGAACTGCGGCTTCGTCCCGAACGCCCGCCCGTAACGCGTCTCTCCCGACGCGTGCTGATCGCGCTCTCGGGCGTCTCCGCCGCCGCCATTCTGGGGCTGACCGTCTTCGCCCTGCAGCAGCGCGGCCGTTCCGGTTCCGCGCAGGAACTTTACAACACCGAGGTGAATACGACGGCCGATGGTCTCGCGAACTTGCCACGCGATTATTCGGCTTTACCAAAGGACGTTCCAAAGCTTGGACCGCCGCTCCCGGGCGATCTTGGCCGGCCGATCCTCGCCGCGCAGGGGCAATTGCCTTCATCAAATGGCGTTGACCCCGAACAACAACGCATCGGCCAGGAACGCGAGGCGGCGCGCACCGCGAAGCTCTTCGCGTCGACGAATGTGCATGAGCATCCGGCTGCGGCCCCTCTAGCGCCAGCATCGGCAGTATTGGGGAATTCCTCCACGTCGCCGAACATCGGCTTCGGCGAGGCGCTGCCGATCGATCCGAACGCGATCCAGAACATGCAGGATCGCAAACTCGCCTTCGTCAATGCGGCCGTCGTTCGCCGCACGGTGAGTTCCGACCGTCTGGCGCAGCCCGCTTCTCGTTACGTGTTGCAGGCCGGCGCCGTCATTCCAGCGGCGCTCGTCACCGGCATCCGTTCCGATCTTCCTGGCCAGATCACCGCGCAAGTCACCGAGAACGTCTATGACAGCCCGACCGGGCGCTATCTCCTCATCCCACAGGGCGCGAAGCTGATCGGCGTCTATGACTCGCAAATCTCCTTCGGCCAGTCCCGTGTGTTGCTGGTTTGGAATCGCCTCATTCTCCCCGACGGCCAATCCATCGTCCTCGAGCGACAGCCCGGCGCTGACGCCGCTGGCTATTCGGGCCTCGAAGACGAAGTCGATCATCATTGGTTGCGACTGGCGGGGGCCGCCGCGCTGTCGACCATTCTCGGCGTCGGAACCCAGCTCGGAACAACCGGCGAGGAAAACGCGCTCATCCAGGCGCTGCGCCGCGGCGGCGCGCAAAGCCTCAATCAGACCGGCCAGCAGATTGTCGGCCGCAATCTCAATATTCAGCCGACGCTGACCATTCAGCCCGGCTTTCCGGTGCGCGTCATCATCACGCGCGACCTTGTCCTTGCGCCCTATGGCGGCCGGCCGGCAATCCAGACGACCGGGTTTGATCCATGACGAAACTAAAGCTTTCCGCCGTCCAAGACGAGAAGCCCGTGAAACTCTTCGTCACCCTACCGGCGGCGCTGCATCGCGACCTTGTCGCCTATGCGGAAATCCTCGCGCATGAGTCAGGACAAAAGGTCGAACCGGCCCAACTCATCGCGCCCATGCTGGAGCGATTTATCGCCAGCGATCGAGGGTTCCGCAAGGCGCGTGGGGTGGATCGCAATCCAAACCCGAAACCTTCTACAACTTCGGTGAAGAGCGTTCCTGCAACATTGAGCGCGCAAGACTGAGAAAGCGCCGCATCGCCGGATTGTCGTTGCCCGGCAGCCAGACGGCGCAAAAGGAGAGATGGCCATCGTCGCGCGGGAGCCGTCGAAAAGCGACGCCTGGATAGCAAATCGAAACATTTGAATCGTTCACAAGGCCGAGGCCAAATCCCAGCACTACGAGTTTCATCACGGCGTCTTGTGAAATGTCATGGGTTTCGAGCGACATTCGGCCACCGAACCCCGCAATGTGATCGGCTGCAATTCTGTCGAGCCCCGCGTCAATCGCCTCGCGGCCCAGAATGAAATGCTCGTCCTTCAGCAAGTCCCAATCGACGATGTCGCAACCGGTGAGTGGATGTTGGTCAGACAAGGCGACGCAGACGCCGGCAGTCCAATATCTTTCGATATCGCAGCCGGGCGCTGGAGTTCCATCGACCAGAAAAGCGACGTCGAGAAGACGCTCCATAATTCGCGCGATCTGATCCGGAGCCGGACCTTCGTAGAATTCCATTGCGACGGCGGGATGCGCCGCCCGATAATTGTACAGCAGCGCGCTCAGGCAACCATTGATAGTGGAAGGGAGAACTCCGATGCGGATCATGCCCTCCGCGCCGCGTCCTGCCGCCAAAGCGTTCGCCACCGCATGATCGATTTCGGCGAACGCGGCTCGCGTCCGATCGAAGAAATGTTTGCCAGCGACCGTCAGTCGGACGCCGCTTAATTGTCGTTCGAACAGAGATACGCCCAGCTCATTTTCGAGCGCCTGAACGCGGCGGCTAACGGCGGATTGACGCACCCCAAGCGCCCGGGCGGCGTGACTGACGCTTGCATGGTCGGCGACGAGAAGCGCCTGCGAAATCGAGACGAAATCAATCGCTTTGTTCTTTCGTGTCGATCGTCCCGATGTTTCACTCGGTTGGCGGATCCGCCGTGGGGGATTCGAATGTCGAGCCATGGCGTGGCGTCAATATTTGTAAATGAGGCTGGCGGACACGGACCTTGGCTCGTCGCAGAACATCGAACCGTCGGACGTCCAATTGGGACGATTGGTCAGATTGGTCGCATTGATTTCGAGCTTGAGATTGTCGGTGAAATTATAGGCAAGCGAGTCGCCGAGCATTTGCTGGGGGACGATGGTGAACCCGTAAGTGTTGGGCAGCGTCGCCTCGGTGCGGCTGGCGTAGAAGTAGCTTACGCCCAGTTCGAGCCCTTTCAGCTCGCCCGAGACGAAGGCGTAGTGAGCATTGAAGTTATAGACCCGGCGCGGCGCGCCGAGGAGATCGCCGCACTTCTGCGAAGGGGTGTTCAAATCCTTCGACACGAGCGCATGCAGGAAAGTGGCAAAGATTGGGCAGGATTTCCCAGCCGACATTGAACTCGATCCCGTGGCTGTGCTGCCGGCCGGTGACGACGGAATAAAAGGCTGTTCGTAGTCGAAAAACAGCTGCGTGGTTTTCGCGTAGAAGCCGTTCAAGTTCCAGTAGACGCTCGACCGGGCCAAGATGAAGAGCATCATCCAGAGCCATAAGCCGTCGGCGCGATGCAGATCGAAATTAATGCGATAGAAGGAGGCCGAAAGCTTCACGAGCCACGCCGGCTTCCAGCGCGAAAGATAGCTCTTGCCGGCGGCGAGCCGATCGCCGTGAACGGCGCGCCGGGATAGATGGCTAAGATTGGGTTGCCGTTGGCGAGTGGATCGGCCGATTCAAAATATCTCGCGTTGGTTAGATTTCGGATGTTGAGTTGCGCCGTCGTCTTCGTGCCCCACCATGAGTTCCAGCTATAGCCCGCCATGGCGTCGAAGCGCACATAGCCCGAAAGCTGAAACGTCCCCTGATTGTTTCCCTGCCGGTTTCCGACGACATAGGCTCCGAAGCCGAGACTCAGGCCATCGAACTCCACGCCCTTGCTTCGTTGTGGGCCGATCGCTCTCGTCGCCAAGGTGATCGGGACTGCGTCGATTTCAGACAATCTTGCTTTCGTCCATTCGGTCGCCTCGTGGGCACCCGCTGGGTTAGATACTGCCTGCGCGACCAAATTCGTGAAGCCCGGATGGGGCCTGGACGTCAAGGTCGCGGTCGGCGATAGCGCCAACGCTGTTGAAGGGAAAATAAGTAAACTTACCCCAGCGATACCGGTCAGTTTTAAAGACATTTTCGCCTCCTTTCAGGCAAAACAAACTCTGAATTAGCGCCGAGCAACTCGCGCCCGTCGCTAATAAATTTCAGGCGACATTCATTCGTCGCGCTATCCAATCTTAGCTACAGCCTCAGAGATCTTCTTCCATGCGCGCTCATAGACGGAAATGGCCTCGTCCAGGCCCCCCTTGATGGCCTTCCAAGATTCATCCCCGGCCGTCGAGACTTTCCCTATCTTGGCCTCGACTTTCTCGGTTTCGGCGGCAACGTGGCGAAACGCGGCGTCGGCCTCTCCCAGCGCGTGATCAATCGAGGCCGACGCGGCGTCCCGGATGGATTGCAGGGAGGACTGCCAGGACCGGCGCTGAGCTTCGGCTCGAGCCGCGAGCGCCTTCTTTACGACGTTGGCCTGACCCTCGGCAGCGGTAAGAAAGTCCCGGAATGCTAATTCGAACTCAGTCAAATCCGCCTCGATGGCGACGTAGGCATCGTCGGCGATTGCCTTGGCAGCCGCCACTTCGGATTGGACGGCGTCGACTTTGGCCTTGAAGGCATCCCGCGCGGTCCGAATCCGAGCGATAGCATCGGTGCGAGCGTCGCTCTTCCATGCCTCTATGGAACCATCGACCGCCGCCAGCGTTGCATCGATTTCATCGAGCTTTTGTTTCGCCCACGTGAGATACTCATGAGCGAGATGTTGTTTTGTCATTGTTTCGGTCCTTTCGGTTATTGCCTCGGATTGATTTCCGGCGGCGTCGAACGGGCTCTGCTGCCTCACCCGGGTTTGGACAGCAATTCGCGAAGAGCGAATTGCCTGATAGTCCTATTGAGGCGCTCAAGCCGGTCTGGATTGAACTGATCCCAGCCCAGAGTGCCCAATGTCATATTGCGAAGGGTTCGAAAGTTCACGATTGAAGCGAGCACGACGGCGACCCGGATTCGCAGCGCTTCATCGTCTGCATCACGCCCGATTGCCTCGGCCACCGCTTCGGTCAGCGCACGCCCAAAGCGGACGACAGCCTCTTCGTAAATCATTCGAAAAGCATCATCCGCCTCGTGTTCGCATCGAACGAAAAAAGAGGTCCATGCTTCTGGTTCAGAAGCGCCGATGACGAGGTCGATGTAGCTGCTGAGCGCTTCGTCGATCCGGGTGGTTTGATCCGCCCGATGCGAATCACGGAGACGTGCAACGACACCAGTTATTCGTTCGCGTGCGTAATCGGCGATTGTGCGCGCCGCAGCAAGATAGAGCCCGTGCTTTCCGCCGAAATGATAAGGGATGCTTGCCAAGTTGACGCCGGCTTTTTCTGCTAAGGCTCGCGTGCTGGCGCCTTCATAGCCGTGCGCGCCAAAAACCTCGATGGCCACCTGGATCATTTTGGCTTGTGTGTCTCTGCTCAAGATGGAGTGACCATCCACCTTTTTTTCCGCTCTTAAGTCAGCTTGCCTCATCAGCTCGAAACCTCCATTTCCAATATTAATCATTCGAATGATCTTTACAAGCGTCCGCCGGGAGTTTACAAGGGTCCACTCGGAACAAGAGATCCAAGTGAGAGCGTCAGCGTGTCCGATCTGCGTCCGATGCGACCGTGGGAATCCGACCCTCTCGCGCCCTTGATCGCGCCGGCGCCCGAAAGCCGGAGATCGATCCGTGCGACACCTTCCGCCAAGTTGCGGCTTCCGCTCGCTGCCGCAGTTCTGTTAGCTGACCTGCCGGCCCAAGCTGCGCCAAAATCTACGATCGTATTCGGCTTGGCGGGACGAAGCGCTCGCAAGACGTTCTGTGACCTGACCCTTCAGCAATTGGCCGGAAAACCGCCCGAGCTGGCCCGGCGACCGCCAACGTAATATCCTTCAAAAAGAACCCATCCCAGGTCGCCGCTCACCCTCGCGCGCTCATTGCCTGAGACGAATCGCTAAAGGCCACCATGAACCGGAGATTTGAATGGGCGGAGATGCTCGTCGTTGCGATCGGCGTGGCTGGGGGGCTCATCTGGTGGCGGTACAGCCGTGTCGACGCGCTCCCGGCCTATCTGGCGCGAGGCAACGGACGGCGGAGATGACGCGTATCGACATCGCCGTAAAATACCCCGGACGCATCATCGATCTACCGATCCACGAAGGCGACTCTGTGCGGGCGGGCATGATCCTCGCCCGGCAGGATACAGCCGAGGTTCAAACTCAAATCCTTGGCGCCGAAGCCCAGCGTCAGCGCGCGTTGAGCGCCATCGCGCGGGCGGAAGCCGAACTGGACGTTCGCTGATCGCCAATGTGGGTTCGATCGTGACGCGGCGACGAAATTAATTGGGGCACAGGACCTATGCGAGCCACCTCCGCGCTTCTATCGATGGCCGTCTTAATCGCCACATTGCCGAGCGGCTCCATTTTCCAAACCTACTTTGGCGCGCCTGCCTCGAGCGCTATGGCGAATGAAGCCTTCGACGCCTTCGTCCGCAAATTGCGCGGGGATAAAACGCCCGATGGCTTTGCGCTCGCCAACGGCAGGCTGGAAGCCCAGCAAATAGACATAGCGACCAAACTCCCAGGGCGCATCTCGCAGGTTCTTGCCGAAGAAGGACAGATGGTCGATGCAGGCGAGATCGTCGCGAAAATGGACGTGATCGATCTTGAGGCGCAATTGCGAGGCGCCAAGGCGCTGGTTAGACGCGCAGAGCAAGCGAGAATTTCCGCAGAGGCGCTCATCGCCCAGCGACAGAGCGAAGTCAAACTCGCCAAGCAGCAGCTCGATCGCGTGGTGACCCTGCGAAGCAAGGGCTTTGCAACGGCCGAGCTGCTTGATCAACGGCGCTCAATTATGACGAGCGCCCAAGCGGCTCTCGACGCCGCCAAGGCGAATCTCGACGACGCCGTCGCGGCCATCGACGCCGCCAAGGCGGATGTGGCCAAAATTAATGCGACGCTCGACGACATGGTATTAAAAGCGCCTCGTCGCGGGCGAGTTCAATATAAATTGGCGCAGGCGGGCGAAGTGCTCGGCGCCGGTTCGCGCGCTCTGACTCTCGTCGATCTGGCCGACGTCTATATGACCGTGTTCTTTCCTGCCTCGGTTGCCGGGCATTTGAAATTGAATGACGACGCCAGGCTCATACTCGATCCAATCCCGCAATATGTCGTTCCGGCCAAGGTTTCCTTCGTCGCTAGCGAGGCGCAGTTCACGCCCAAGACGGTTGAAACTGCGGAAGAACGAGAAAAACTAATGTTTCGCGTGAAGTTGAGCATTGCGCCGAACCTGTTGCGGAAATACGAAGAGCAAGTCAAAGCGGGCGTGCGCGGGATCGCCTATGTGCGCGTCGACGCCAAGCGTCCATGGCCAACCAATCTCGCAGCGAAACTGCCGCAATGACGGACACGGCGGCTGAAATTCGCGCTGTAACGCACCGCTACGGGAAATTATTTGCGCTCGACAATGTGACGCTGATCGTTCCTGGCGGTTGCATGGCGGGGTTGATCGGGCCCGACGGCGTCGGCAAGTCCACGCTTCTCGCGCTCATTTCCGGCGTGCGCCGAATGCAGGAGGGCGAAATTCATGCGCTCGGCGGCGACATGCGCGCGCCGTCGCATCGAGCGGCGAGTTACGCCCGCATCGCTTACATGCCGCAGGGCCTGGGCCGAAATCTCTATCCGACATTATCCGTGCACGAAAACCTGGACTTCTTCGGTCGCTTGTTCGGCCAAAGCAAAGAGGAGCGCGCCCGTCGCATCGCCGAATTATTGGCCGCGACCGGACTGGCCCCTTTTCCCGATCGGCCAGCAGGAAATCTCTCTGGCGGGATGAAGCAAAAGCTCTCCTTATGCTGCGCGCTCATCCATGACCCGGATCTTCTGATCCTCGACGAGCCCACTACCGGCGTCGATCCTTTGTCGCGGCGACAATTTTGGGAGCTGATTGATCGGCTTCGCGCGCGGCGTCCCAATATGAGCGTGATCGTCGCCACCGCCTATATGGAGGAAGCCGAGCGGTTCGACTGGCTCGCGGCGATGGACGATGGCAAAATTCTCACGAGGGGCGCGCCCGGACAGATCATGGCCAGCGCCAGAAAAGACACTTTGGACGCAGCCTTCATTGCGCTTCTCCCTCCCGAGAAGCGCGCGGCGCATAAAACCGTCACCGTGCCGCCGCTTCAAACTGCCAATCGCGAGTTCTCGATCGAGGCCGATAATTTGACCAAGGCGTTCGGCGATTTCATCGCCGTCGATCGCGTCAGCTTTCGCATTGCACGAGGTGAAATATTCGGCTTTCTCGGGTCGAACGGCTGCGGCAAATCGACGACGATGAAAATGCTAACGGGGCTGCTACCGGCTACCGCCGGGTCTGCACGGCTGTTCGGCAAGAAACTCGATGCAGGCGACATGGAGACCCGTCGTCGCGTTGGTTATATGTCGCAATCCTTCTCGCTTTATGGCGAACTAACCGTGCGGCAAAACCTCGAGTTGCACGCCCGGCTCTTTTCGCTACCGAAGGAGCGCGGCGCCGAGCGAGTTGCAGAGATGTTGAAACGTTTCGAATTAGTCGAGGTCGCCGATAGCGCCCCGGAAGATCTTTCGCTCGGCATGCGGCAGAGACTGCAACTCGCTGTCGCAATCATTCACGAACCAGAAGTGCTGATCCTCGACGAGCCGACCTCCGGCGTCGATCCTGTCGCGCGTGATAGCTTCTGGCTCTCCCTCATCGAATTGTCGCGCAATGACGGCGTGACAATTTTCATCTCGACTCATTTCATGAATGAAGCGGAACGTTGCGACCGCATTTCCTTGATGCATGCCGGGAAGGTCCTCGCCATTGGCGCACCTGCTCGTCTTGTTGCGGAGAAGGGAAAAACCGCGCTGGAAGACGCCTTCGTCGCATATCTCGAAGATGCGGGCGGCGAAGCTGCTGTGGCGCCTCTCACGGATGCTCTCGCGTCGTCGTCGAACACAAGGGAGGCGCATCGAGCGCGCTTTTTCGGATTCGACCTCGGCCGCCTGTGGGCCAATACATATCGTGAATCGCTGGAGATTCTACGCGATCCTCTACGTCTCGCCTTCGCTTTGTTCAGCCCGCTGATCTTGATGATCACATTCGGATATGGAATTTCCTTCGACGTCGAGAATCTGCCCTATGCCGTCCTTGATCAAGACCGCACGCTGGAAAGCCGGGCGTTTCTCGAGAGCTTTTCCGGGTCGCGCTATTTTGTGCAAGAGAGCGATATCAATTCGACAGCGGAATTGGAACGACGACTCGTGAGCGGCGAGATCAAGCTCGCCGTTGAAATCCCTCCCAATTTTGGTAGGGATCTGATCAACGGCAAGACGCCGGAGGTGGCCGTATGGATCGATGGCGCGATGCCGTTTCGCGCCGAGACAATTCGCGGATATGTCGAGGGAATTACGCACAAATATCTGGCCGACCAGAGCACGCGACACGACGGCGCGGCGCCTCCCCCAGTGCTCGTTAATATGGAGACGAGATTCCGCTATAATCAATCGTTCAAGAGCGTCTACGCTATTATTCCCGGCGTGATCATGCTGATGCTCGCGCTCGTCCCGGCCATGATGACGGCGGTTAGCGTCGTGCGGGAAAAGGAAACTGGATCGATCGCCAATTTCCGTTCGACGCCGGTCCGACGATTGGAGTTCTTGCTCGGCAAACAGTTGCCATATGTCGCGATTTCTTTGTTGAGTTTCGGGATGCTCGTGCTTTCGGCGATTACGATTTTTGGCGTTCCGGTCAGAGGTTCGGCGGCGACTCTCGCCATAGGCACTTTTCTTTACGTGTTTGCCACAACGGGGTTTGGTTTGCTCGTCTCGTCCTTTATCCGAACGCAAGTCGCCGCGATTTTCATAACCGCCGTGATCTCGATCATTCCAGCCGTCAATTTCTCCGGTCTTCTGGTGCCGGTGTCATCGCTGTCCGGATCGGGGCGCGTGTTGGGCCTCACCTTCCCGGCTGCATGGTACCATCAGATCAGCATCGGGACTTTTACGAAAGGATTGGGCTTCACGCTGCTATGGCCGGATCTGATTGCGCTGGGGGTCTTTACGCTCGTCTTTCTCGCCGCGGCGACCGTGGGCCTTCATAAGCAGGAGAGCTGAGATGCGATTTGCCCTGCCAAAGGCATGGTATCTCGTCATTAAGGAGTTCCACAGTCTATCGGCCGATCCTGTCCTTTTGGCTTTGATCGTGTATGTGTTCACCTTCGCCATTTATTCCATTTCGACCGGGATAAGTTTCGAGGTCGAGCACGCGAGCGTAGCGATCGTCGATGACGATCATTCGGAACTTTCGAGGCGTATCGCCGGCGCTTTGCTGGAGCCGTATTTTAGGCCTGCCGTCGTGATCGACGCTCGGGAGGTCGATGGAGCGATGGATTCCGGCCGCTTCGTTTTCGTCATTGAATTTCCGCCGAATTTCGAAGCTGACGTGCTCG